>DXIG01000121.1 GCA_019112985.1 Candidatus Butyricicoccus stercorigallinarum
GATGGACAAAAAGAGCCGCAGCACGGCGGAAATGAACGACCCCGCCAGCCGCCCCGCGATCGCCGGCGCCGTGACGGATATGGCGCAGTACGACACGGTTTTTGTCGGCTTCCCCGTCTGGTGGTATGTGGAGCCGCGCATCGTGGACACCTTCCTCGAAAGCTATGATTTTTCCGGCAAGACGCTGATCCCCTTCGCCACCTCCGGCGGCAGCGGCATCGGCAAGGCGGAAAAGAGCCTGCGGGCGCACTGCCCCAAGGCCAACTGGAAGCCCGGCAAGCTGGTGAACAGCGGCGCGGCCGCCTGGGCCAAGCGCGCTGTGGACGCATAAGCTGCCGTTCTCTTCCCCCTGATAGGACGGCGTCCGACTGCCCGCCGCGCAGGCGATTTCCTCCCCGAATTGACGGAACACCGGTTTGCGGGTATACTAAGGAAAGACCGGCGGCGCGCTGCCGCAAAAGCGTGCCGCGCGGCGGAAAGGAAGAAACTGTTATGCCAAAGGGTTCCGAAGCATTGACCAACGCCAGAAAAGAGGAGATCATCAACGCCTGCGCCTCGCTGTACGAGACCATGAGCTTCAAGGCGATCACCATCCGCGATATCGGCGCGCACACGTCGTTTACCCGCACCTCGATTTACAACTATTTTCAGACCAAAGAGGAAATTTTTCTGGCGCTGCTCCAGCGGGAGCACGAGCAGTGGACGGCCGACCTGCAGGCGCTCATCCGGCAGCATGCATCGCTCTCCGCCGAAACGTTTGCGGACTGTCTGGCGCACACGCTGGAAAAGCGGAGCCGCATGCTCAAGCTGATGTCCATGAACCTGTACGAGATGGAGGAAAACAGCCGGCTGGAAAATCTGGTCGCGCTCAAATGCGCCTTCGCGGACGCGCTTCAGGCGGTCGAGGACTGTCTGATCAAGTTCTTCCCTTCCATGGACGCGAACGACCGACAGGCTGTTCTGTATGCCTTTTTTCCCTTTCTGCTCGGTGTGTATCCGTACACCTCCCACACGGAAAAGCAGTTACAGGCGATGCAGCTGGCGCATATGCAGGCCGTTCCCTATTCCATTTTTCAGCTGAGCCAATCGTTTCTGATCAAAATTCTAAAGCCGTTTGACGCACAGGCGGATGACGGCCGCTCATGACGCAAAAAGCCGCTGGAGCAACTGCTCCAGCGGCTCATTTTTTGTGATGCGGTCTCCTTTGGCGCATCTTAGCCGTACACCTCGTCCAGCTTTTCAAATTCTGTGAACGGCAGCAGCAGGTTGTTTCCCGCCGTGTCGTACAGGTTCAGCGTCCGGTTGATGTCGCAGATCTTCTGCACCAACTGTTCCCGGCTGTCCGCGACGACGGCAAGGTAATATGCCATTTGCAGCATATTGTCCGTCTCGCAGATCTCGTCTCCCTCGTGAAAGCGCTTCAGAATCATGTTCACGCCCGGCATTGCGCGCACGGCGTCCTCGCCCTCGATGCGCACAATGCGCCCCGGTCTCGCCCAGAAGAGGTAAAAGGCGCTGTATTTGCCATAGTGGTTGAACACCGGATCGCACGTCGGGCGAATCGGATGCCCGAGCGCCAGATCCACCATATATTCCAGCCGGCTTTCGCCCATGGTCTCCTTTTCCACCGCCCAGGTGCCGCTGCCGTCCAGCCGGCCGCCCATCTCGAGGAAATAATAGATTCCGTCCCGGCAGATCGCCTGTATGAACACCAGACCCTTCGTCCAGTTCATGCTGCGAAACAGCGCCTCCATCTTGTCCCCAACCTGCCGGTCGAACGGCTCGCAGTGCACGGACGGCTCCAAAAACAGCGTAAAATTGCGCCGCTGGTTGACCTCGATGCTGACGCTGTGGTGCAGTGCGATGCGCACGGGCTTGCCGTCCAGAAACAGATAGTCAAAGCTGATCTCCGTGCCGTCGATCCACTCCTCCACCAGCACGGTGTGGGAGGCGGAGAATTGCAGCGCCCGCTCATAAGCCTCAAGCAGCTCCTGCTCGTTGTGACACAGCGACAGACCCCGCTGCGCGCAGGCGTCCGTCGGTTTGACGATGACCGGATACTCAACCGCGTCCAGCGCCTCCCGCGAAAACGGCGGCGTCAGCTCGTACCGCCTGGGCACAGCTATCCCGCAGTCGATGCAGTGCTGCTTGAAGCGCAGCTTGTCCCGCGTGCACGCCCAGCCCTCGTCCGTCGCGTAAAACGGCAGACCCAGGCGCTCGCACAGCGCCTTTGTCATATCCAGACACAGCTCGTGGTTGCCGGCAAACACGCCGGTCACCTGCTCGCTCCGGCACTTCGCTTCCAGCGCGTCGAGGTCGACGACGTCGATGGTCCACTGCTCGTCCGCCATCCGCCGCTCCGGACAGCTGTCCAGCGGGCGGCAGTCGGTGAGGATCGTGTAAACGCCCTTCTGTTTGGCGTAAGCGATGGCGTCTCTCGTCGCGCTGTCCACGCCCATGAGCAAAAGCTTGTCCTGCATCTCCAATGTTCCTCCTACTCGATTTCTTCCAAGGTATAGCGCGCGAGAAGCGCGCGCAGCGCTTCCCTGCTGTTGTACATCATCACGTCCAAAATGGACAGCCCCGGGAGAAACGGTCCGCTCCCCTGCGCGTAGCGGATATCGTCCTCCATCCGGACGAAGCGCAGCGCGATGCCGCGCTCCCGGAAGGCCTGCGCATCGTACAGCTTTTTGCCGCCGATCGCGTTGTAATACGCCGTGGCGCCCAGCCGGGTACAGAGATCCAGTATCTTGTCCTGTCCTCTTTTGGACGTGTCTTTTTCCAGCTCGGACGACAGCAGAAACCGGGGGCGGATGCCGAGATAGTCCGCCGTGTCGCGGATGCCGCGGCACAGCAGCTCGCTGAGGCTGTCCGTCGGCGTGTCGAGCACGCCGGAAAACAACTGCATCACTTCCGCGTGATAGGGCGCGCGGCGGTAAGCCAGGTCGAGCGACCGGCACAGACGCGCCTTTGTCTTCTTATCCAGCGCCAGCTTGTGCATCTGGATGGTGCGGTTCTGGCTGGCGTCGCGGACGGGCAGGCAGATCGGTCTTGCCTCGCCGTTGATCTTGATCCGGTTGCGGTTGATCCACCCGCGCTTGATGTAGGCGACGTCGTCGAAGATGACATAGGTGTCCACCGCGTTCATCAGCTGCCAATACCCCAGATAGGGAAAAAAATACGGCTGCATAATTCCGAGCTTCATGGCGTTCTCCCTCGTTTCAGCGCAGGCGCCGCAGCACAATGCGGCAGATTCGATCCACCTCGTCCAGCGGCAGCTCCGGATAGAGCGGCAGCGCGAGAATCTGCTCGCTGACCATCTGCGCCACCGGCGTTTTGTCCGCATCGCAGGCGCCGCGGTAACAGGAAAAGGCGCTGGTCAGCGGGTAAAAATATTTTCTGGGAAAAATGTTCTCGCGGCGCAGCGCCTCGTCGATCTCGTCGCGGCTGCATCCGCAGACGGCTTTGTCGAAGCGAACCGGAAAATAGGCGTAATTGGACTGCACGTCCGGCTGGAGCACACGCAGCGCGACGCCCGGAATGCCGCTCAGCCAGCGGCGGTAGCGCGCGTCGATCTGCTTTCGGCGCGCAATCTGTTCGTCGATGTGCCGCAGGTTGCACAGCCCCATCGCCGCGCAAAATTCGTTCATCTTTGCGTTCGCCCCGACCGCCTCGACGCGCTCCGGCCCCATGATACCGAAGTTTTTCAGCTGATACAGCCGCTCGCCGAACGCCGGTTCACGAAAGCAGACGGCGCCGCCCTCGATGGTGTGAAACACCTTCGTCGCGTGAAAGCTGAAGCAGGCGGCGTCTCCGAAGCTGCCGACGCCCGCGCCCCGGTACGTGACGCCGAACGCATGCGCCGCGTCATAGATCACTTTCAGCCGGTGAGCGCGCGCAATGCGTTCGATTTGCCCGACGTCGCACACCGTGCCGTAGACGTGAACGGGGACAATTGCGCTCGTCCGCTCCGTAATCAGCGCTTCCAGCCGGGTCGCGTCCATCGTGTACGTCTGCGCGTCGATGTCGCAGAACACCGGCGTCAGCCCGCTGCGCACAATCGCGTGCGTCGTCGAGGCGAAGGTGAACGGCGTGGTGATGACCTCTCCGCGCAGCTGCATGGCCTGCAAGCTCAGCTCCAGCGCCATGTGCCCGTTGGTCAGCAGGTCGATGCGGTCGACGCCCAGATAGCCGCGCAGCGCGCGGCGCAGCTGCTCGTGCTTGACGCCCATATTGGTCAGGATGCGGCTGTCCCACAGCGCGCTGATCTCGTCGATGTACTCCTGCATCGGCGGCATGGCGGATCGTGTGACCCAGATCTCCTCCGTCATTGCGGCTTTTCCTCCTGTTTCTCCGTCTTTCGGCGTCTGATGAGCTGTTTGACAAGGCCGGTCATCTGCACGGCAACATCCAGCTTCCACACGCGGGAGACGCCCAGATAGACGAGCACGCCCGTCGCCGCCTGCACCGGCAGCAGCAGCAGATCGGGCAGCGGCAGCCAGCCCGCGAGCCAGACGGCGAACCCCATCCCGACATTCAGCAACAAGATGGGGAGCAGATCGCGCACCTGTTTGCCAAAGCCATACGAGACCAGCCTGCCGTTCGGCCACGCATTGACGGCGTAGCTGAGCGCGGCGACAGCGGCCATGCCGCGCAAAATCGCCAGCGTGCCGAAGGCCGCTGTGGCCGCGAGGCTCACCAGCATCATGGCCTGCTTTATCAGCTCGATTTTCAGATAGATATCGCTGCGCCCGAGCGCCTGAATGACCTGCAAATTGGCGGTATGCAGCAGGAAAAATGCGCACACAAAGCACCATAACCGCAAGTACGGTACCATGTCCATCCATTTTTCCGTGAACAGCAGGCGCACCAGCGTTTCCGCGCACACGCCGATGCCCACCATGCAGGGAAAGAGGCAGTACGCGCTCGTGCGCAGGGATTGATACAAAATGGTTCTCACGCGCTGCCGCTCGTCCTGACATTCCGCGATCACCGGAAACAGCACGCTCTGCACCGCCGTCTGGATGTTCTGCACGACCAGAAACGGGATGCTGCGCCCCTTTTCATAATAGGCGAGCGCTTCCGCCGCATACAGCCTGCCCACGATCAGGCTGGCCAGATTGGTCGTCAGCGAATTGAGCAGCGACGAGCCCAGCAGCCTGCTCCCATAGCGAAACAGCGGCCCGAGCCGCTGAACGGAAAAGACGGGCGACGGTCTCCAGCGGACGGTGTGCCAGAGCACCAGCGTGTCGATGGCCTGATTGACCAGCCGCTGCGCGATCAGCGCCCAGATGCCCATGCCGCAGCAGGCCATGGCGACGCCGGCCACGGCGGAAATCAGTGTGCCGCCCAGCGTCGCATAAAAAAAGCGCTTGAACTGCATCCGCTTGGCGACAATCGCAGTCTGCACGCCGTTGACGCCGCCCAGCACCAGCGTGAGCGAAAGCACGCGGATATAGGGCGTCATGCCGTCCTGCTGGTAAAACCGCGCGATGGCGGGCGCGGCGGCGAACATCGCGCCGTACAGCAGGACGCCCAGCGCGACGTTGACATAAAACACAGTGGAAAAATCCAGCTGATCGGCGTCTTTTTTCTGAATGAGCGCGTTTTGAAATCCGCTGTCAATGAACAGCGTAAAAAACGCGGTAAAGACGGTGATCAGCGAGACGACGCCGTAGATCTCCGGCTCCAGCAGGCGCGCCAGAACAAGCGATACGACAAACGACACGCCCTGCGCGCCGCTTCGCTCCGCAAAGCGCCAGAGCATGTTGGTGATGACAATCGATCGTTTTGTCAACGCGGATCCCCTGCTTTCTCCCGGCGGTCTTGGCCGCCGTCATTTCTCCCGCTTTTTCCGGCGTCGTTTCTGCTTCCGAACAAAAGCGGCCCATCGGTCGGGCAAAAGCCGCCGGAGCAGCAGCTTACAGCGAATGCGCGCGGGCTGCCGGCGGAAGTACGGGAAAAACGTGCGGTCGTGCACAAGCTGCGCGATGGGCTGTTCGCTGTAGCCCACATAGCGGAAATCGTCGATGCGCGCCTCAATCAGCGCGTGGTACTGTCCGTCGCTGTAGCGATCCACCCGGTGCAGCATTTCGATCATCTCGCGGCAATGCCGGACGCGCATCTCGCTCTGGTTTTTCATGCGGTAGCTCCACGAGGTCGGCAGAGAGGCGTAGCGGTAGACCGACATCGTGCGGTTGAGATAAAAAATGCGCCCCTGAAGCGCCAGAAAAATCGACAGCGGATAATCGCCCACCGCAGCGGAAGCCGCGAAAAAGTCGGGCAGTGCGGGCAGCAGAATCGCCTCCGTCCGCATCAGCAGCGAGGAAACCTGAAACGAATGATTGTTGCCCGCAAGAATCTCGGAAAAATCCATCACGCCGTCGCAGCCGCGGTCGGAAACCGCATACCGCTCTCCGGTCGTCATGTCGAGCAGCTCGGTCTGGTGCACGCAGGCCACGCATTCCGGGTGGTGCTCCAGAAAATCGACCTGCAGTTGCAGCTTGCGCTCGTCGCACCAGTAGTCGTCTCCCTCGCACAGCGCGATGTAGGCACCGCGGATCAGCGGCTTGAAGAAACCGTAGACATCCACGCCCTGCGAATACTGGTTTTCCTCCTGCACAATGGCGCGCACGCGGTCGGGATACCGCCGCGCGTATGCGCGCACGATGTCCGACGTGCCGTCCGTCGAGGCGTCGTCGTGAATCAGAAGCTCAAAGGCAAACGACGTCTTTTGCGCCAGAACGCTGTCCAGCGCCTGCCGGAGGTACGGCGCGTGATTGTAGGTCGTGGTCAGGACCGATACCACAATGTTCTCCATGCTCCTCCATTTCCCGCTCTCCCATCTCGGCCATGCTTCCGCGCGGACAGGAATATCCGCGCGCGTCTCACGTGTTCTGCGCGTCCTGCCGCGGCGCAGCGTCCGCGCACACCGCCTCACACAGCGATGCATTGCGCTCTCTGTACCGGCCGGAGAGAATGTCCTCCCACCAGCTCCGGTTGTCGCGGTACCACCGCAGCGTCGCGCGCAGGCCGTCCTCGAACGAAATGCGCGGCGCCCAGCCCAGCTGTTCGCGCAGCTTGGCCGCGTCGAGCGCGTACCGCAGATCGTGTCCTTTGCGGTCGGGCACATGCACGATGTGCCGCTCGGAACAGCCCACCTCGCGGCAGATCATGCGGACGACGTCTAAATTCGCCCGCTCGCTGCCGCCGCCGACGTTGTAGATCTCGCCGTCTCGCCCGCCGTCCAGAATCAGGTCGAGCGCCCGGCAGTGATCTTCGACGTGCAGCCAGTCGCGCACATTGCGCCCCGTGCCGTAAACCGGAAGCTCTCCCCCCTGCATCGCGCGGATGGTCATCAGCGGGACGAGCTTTTCCGGGAACTGATAGGGACCGTAGTTGTTGGAGCAGCGCGAAATGGTCACCGGCAGGCCGTAGGTGCGGTGGTACGCCAGCGCCAGCAGATCTGCGCTCGCCTTGGAGCTGCTGTACGGCGAGCTCGCGCGCAGCGGGCTGTGCTCGGTAAACCGGACGCCGGGTGCATCCAGCGGCAGGTCGCCGTACACCTCGTCGGTGGACACCTGATGGAAATGCGTGACGCCGTGCGCCAGACAGGCGTCCATCAGCGTCGCCGCGCCGAGAATGTTGGTGCGCAGAAAGACCTCCGGCTGGACAATCGAGCGGTCGACATGCGACTCGGCCGCAAAATTGACCACCACATCGGGGCGTTCCGCCGCGAACAGGCGGTCGACCGCCGCGCGGTCGCAGATGTCCGTCCGGTAAAACCGGAAATGGGGGTGCGCCAGCGCGCGCGTCAGCGTGGACAGATTGCCCGCATAGGTCAGGCAGTCCGCGCACACAATGCGGTCCGCCGGATGGTGCGCCAACAGATAATAGATGAAATTCGCGCCGACAAATCCCGCGCCGCCGGTAACCACAATCGTTCTCATGCCCATTCCCTGTTCTTTCCCGCTTCGTCAAAAAAATACGTCATCGCCGTTTGTATTGGCCGCCGCGGTGTCCCGCTGTACGCCAAATGTGCGATGCTGTCATCCGATAATGTACCATATTGTGTCGATTTTTGCAAGCTGCTGCGCCAAAATCGGCGTTTTTCCCCGCAGCGCAGCCATCGCCCGGCCTTTTCCGTGCAAAAATGCGGACAAAATTTATGGAAACGCCGGCAGAGCCAGCGTTTCCATAACAAAAACCGTGTTCGATTGGAAAAAGCTTATCCGACGGACTCCAGACGGCGGGACGCCTGAAGCTCCTGAGACAGACCGATGCGGTTGGTCTTGAAGTGCCAGAACGGTCTCTCCTTGATGGCGATGATGTCTTCCGGATGCATGTGCGGCTCCAGGCAGGCCAGAACCGACTCACGGATGTCGTCCACCGTGTAGCCGGACTTCAGAACGACGAACAGATACGGCAGGAAGCAGCCCTCATGCTCCTCGTCCGGGCAGTTGACAAAGAACTCGTCCTCGATGCCCTGAATGTCGGCGTCCGCAACCAGATTTTCCATCGTCTGAATGTCGAGGTAGCCGCCGCCGAAGCGCGGAGACTGACCGCGGGTGACAACGTAGATGACGCCGTCCTCGTCCATGTAACCCATGTCGCCCATGTGCAGCCAGACGTTGCCGTCATCGTGCATCTGCAGCGCCTTGGAGGTCGCCTTGGGATCGTCGTAGCCCAGCATGTTTCCCACACCGGTCTTGCAGATCTCGCCGACCTGGTTGTAGGTCAGCTCTTCCTGCGTGCCCGGCTTGAAGATGGACATGACGCTCAGCGGCAGCGGAACACCAACATTGCCGTTGCCGAGCGGCTTGGGACACATGGGCATCGAAACATTGGAGCCGGCCTCGCTGCAGCCGTAACCGGTGGTGTAGCGGAACTTGCAGCCGTGGCTGGTGAAGAATTCCTGTGCGCGGCGCAGCTGCTTGTTGTTCAGCGCCTCGCTGCCCGCACCGCCTGTCAGCAGGTGGGACATATCGTAATCCGCAGGGATGCGCTTGCTGTTGATGATGCGGTCGACAAACAGCGGAATCTGCGGCCAGTTGTTCGCCTTGTAGCGCATGACTTCCAGATCGACGTCATCGTAGAAGACAAACGGATCCATGATGAGCAGCTTGTTGGACGCCATCGGCAGAAGCACCATGGAGACGACGACCGCTACCAGAGACGGCGGGAGGCAGGTGACCAGCCAGTTCGGGCGGAAGCCTTCCGCGCTGCCATAGAAGTTCATCTGGCAGAGGATGCTCAGCATGGTGTCCGCAGAGTGAATGACCTGCTTGGACGGGCCGGTGGAACCGCTGGTGTAGCAGCGGTACAGCGGACGGTCGATGTCGACCGGTGCGGCGACCTCGCCGGTGTACTCCCTGCCGAGCTGCAGGAAGGTCTCCCAGCTCATGGTCTCCTTGTCCGTGACACACTTGCTGGAATAGTACGAATCCAGGCAGCTCTTGATGTGCTCCGGCATGCTCTCGCGCTTGCCGTGATGCAGCGCGGGCAGTACGATCACCGTCTCAATGCCGCCCTCGCGGAACTTCTCCAGCGCCTGCTGGGACAGATAGTCGTGTACAAAAATCGTCTTCGCGCCGGACTTGACCGCCGCCTCGACGTTCTCCTCAACGGTGTTGTCGCGGCAGAGGATGGATGCGCCGATCTTCTCGGCAGCCAGCAGCATCGGGATAAAATCGGGTACCAGATGCCAGAAGGTCGGGATCTGGTCGCCTTCGCCAAAGCCGACCGCACGCAGCGAGCGCGCAATCTCCTCAGCTTCTGCAAAGATGGTCTCCCAGACGACTTCCTCGCCGTAGAACTCGATGGCCGGTACGTCCATGCCGGGACAATGATCGTGCAGATACTGATCCAGCGTGCAGTGCGGCAGCTGGATCATGTCCAGCAGCACCTGCGGGTAGAATTTCATCCAAGGTCTGTCTACACTGGGCTTGCCAGTCAGTACAGAAGTTTCAGTCATTTGATTCACCTCATAAGTAATGTAAAAGTAATGTAACGATGCAGCCTGCTTCGGATTGCAAGCAGGCGGAGTAGAAACAGCCCCCAATTTCCAACTGCCCCTATGATACCACAACTTGTTTTTTTGTAAATGGCCGATGTTGGACATTTTTTCAAAAAAAGTGAATCAAGAATATTCAATGCCGTCAATAGGCGTAATTTTTCTTATTTGTGGAAGTAATTGTAATAATCTCGACAATTAAATAGATTTGGATGTTAAGATTATTTTTCAAAAATCTCCATTTATTCCAATCCATAGATAATTTGAATATGTTGAAGCGTATCGTCCAGATACATGTGAATGTCGTCCCTGTCGGAGATCACCGAGTTGGTCTCCTCCGACCAGACCGCCTCAAAAAAGCGCTCCAGCTGCTCGCGCACCTCCAGCCGGTTGGCGATCAGCAGCGTCGAGCCGCTCTTGACCTCGCTGTCCAGCCGCAGATAGGCGATGGCGTCGTTGAGAAACAGGCACTGCGTGGTGACATAGCGGTAGTCGGACACGAACTGCCCGTGAATCAGCCGGAAGTTGGATTTCAGCTGGTTTTGCACGAGCCAGAAGACGTGCTGCAAATAGCGCCGGCACTGCTCGTCGGTCAGCATGACCTTCTGATCGAAAAAGTCGATCTGGTGGTTGACAATCAGATCCTGAAACGCGGTCTCATACACCAGGACGCGCAGCGTCACCGACTCCAGCATGTTGCTCGTCAGCTGGTGCAGCTTGCGGAACACATTTTTGTCGTACTGGATGTGCTCGTCGGTCAGCTTGCTCCAGTTCTGCTCCAGCAGCTCCTCGAACAGATCGTCCGGCAAAAAGTGCTCGGTGAGATGGCCGATCAGCCATCTGTTGTTCTGCGCCAGCAGCGTCCGCAGATAGACGTTCTCCCCGACCATCTTGAGCATTGAGGTCTTGCGGAACAGCAGATTTTCGCGCACGCAGAGGTTCTGAATGCTGTAGTATATGGTCTGCGCGGTCTCGCTGTCCTCGCTGGCCACGACCGAGAGGCAGCGCCGCTGATCCATCAGCAGGCCGGAGATCACAAAGTCGTTTTCCACCACGAACACGACGTGGCTGCGCGAGCTGTTGCTGCCGTACAGCTTAAAATCGACGTGCGTGGAGCTGGAGAGCAGGTTGAACAGGAAGATCGTGTCGTAGATCAGGTTGTCCGCCCACTGGCTGATGTCGATGGAGAGGGAGAAATGTACATGCGGAAAGTACAGGTTGGAATAGATCCCCTCGTGCTGGACGTCGACGATTTGCAGGCGGTACTCGTGCTCCATGGACAGCAGATCCATCGACGCCATGATGTTCAGCGAGCTGACGCGGCGCAGCACCGGATGGCTCATCCGGCTGATAAACTGCGCCAGGCTCAGCTCCGGGTAATAGGCGACGTTGGCGATGCTCTCCACGTTCTGCGTCTTCTGCTGCATGCGCGCGTAGTCGTACTCGCACTTCAGGTGGTCGTACATCGCGCTGACCAGCTCCTGCTCGGTGCGCACCTGATAGTCCTGAATGAAGCGCGCCTTCTGCTCCTCGTTCGCGGAATCGATAATGCACTGAATGATGGTCGCGATCGTCTGCTCCGCCGTCTTCTCGGACGGCAGCGTGTGGCCGTTCACCCACTTGCTGATGTACGAGACGTCGTATTTCAACACGTTGGACAACGTGTATTTCTTCAAATCTACCGCTGTCAACATCTGGTCGAGCAGCTTGCCAAATCGATTTTTATCTTCCATATCTCTTCACCTCTCTGCCATACTGTAACCCGTACCGGTGTCGAGGCGGGAGAGATTCGGATGCGGCTTCTCTGCCCTCTGATTTTGTGCGAACCATTCCGTCCAGACCCCCTTGTTTCGTACCGCGGCAATCGCTTCCCCAGTGATTGCCCCGTTTGTGCAGCGGACGGTTTTTGCGCCTCTGTCCTGCCGTGCGCCGCCCCGCCGTCCGTTGATATACAGTAAAAGTATCATATCACAAAAAGCGCGTGCATTGCAACCGGTTTCACAAAAAACCGCGCGCTTCGCGCTTTTTTTCGCTTTTTTTCGCGCAAAAAACGCCCCCTTCCGCCGAAGCGAAAGGGGGCGTCCGTTGATCCGGCGATTTGGCCGGATGTTTGTGTCAATTATGCTTCCGCATCCAGTTCCACATAAGCCTTGAACATCGTCGCGGCCTCGGCGCGCGTCGTGTTCTTCGTCGGGTTGAGATACAGCGTGCCGTTCTCGTTGGAACCGCTCATGACGCCGACCTGGGTCGCCCAGATCATCGCGTTGACCGCGTAGTCGGCCACGCTGCCAGCATCCGCAAAGCTGCTCAGCGAGCCTTCCACAGCCGGCTTGCCCGCGTCTGCGTACAGAATGACAGCGAGCTCCTGACGCGTCACGTTGCGGTTCGGACGGAACGTGCCATCCTCGTAGCCGCTGACAACGGGAACCTCCTGGTTGGCCGCCCAGACGACCGCGTTGTAATACCACGCGCTCGAATCCTGTACGTCGGAGAACTTGGACGTGTAGCCGCTTACGTCCGGCTTGCCCGCGTTGGAGTACAGAATCTGTACGACCATCGCACGGCTGAGCGAGCTGCGCGGCTCAAACGTCGTGGCGCTCGTGCCGTTCATCAGGCCGTTGTCGTAAGCGTACTGGACGTACGGATGATACCACTCGCTGGCCGGTACGTCGGTGAAGATTTCGCCGACCGGCTTGTAGTAGTCTTCCGTCTTGGTCGCACCGCAGATGGTGCAGGTATACGTCTTCTCGCCCGGTACGGTCTTCTCCGGATTGCCCGCACGCGTCGGCTGCTTGGTGATCTTGCCTTCATCCCAAACGTGGTTCTCGTTCTTCGGGATGGCAACGTCCTTGCTGTCCGTCGCGGTGTAAATCGCATTGCCCTCAGCGTCCGTCAGCGTGGCGGTCGCGGTATAGGTGGTGACGCCCTCTTCGGCGCAGGTCGCTTCCTTGGTGACCTCCGAAGTGACGGTCGCCGCTACGTCCCCATGCGTGTCGCCGCAGCCCTCGCGCTGGCAGGTGATGTCCGCAGTCGCGCTGCTGAGATCGTCCGCCCAGGTGAAGGTCGCCGCGTAGTCGTGTCCGAGTGCCTCGGCGGTCTTGATTTCCTGGGTATCCGTGAAGGTCTCGCCGTCAACCGTTGCGGTTGCGGTGTAGACATCCGCGCCGGTCACGGTGCAGGCCGCTTCTCTGGATTCCATGGAGATCGTCGCCTCGACGCCCTCGTGCTTCTCGCCGCAGACCACGCAGGTGACATCCGCAGTCGCCGCAGAGTAGCCGGTTACGTTGCCTTCCTCGTCGGTGGTCGGCGTCCAGGTGAACGCTGCCTCATAGGTGTGCTCGCCCGGCTCGTTTTTGACAGACGTGGTGACAACATACTTGTAGCCCTCGGTCGTCTTGCCGGTCGCCGTGTAGATGACGGTCGTGCCCTCGTCACAGGTGCCGGTGATTTCAGAGGTGATGTTTTCCGACGTCGCGGTGAACGGCTCGGAAAGCGTGACGGAGATGGTGTCGTCCTGCAGCAGGCAGTCCAGCTGATCCTTCTTCTCCGCGCAGTCCTCAGAGCAGGCCATGTCGCCGGAGAACGTGACGCTCGAATAATCCTCGCTCCACTCCGCGTTTTCCGGAACATAGGTATGACCCGCAGCTTCGACGACCGCGTCGTACTCCGCCTTATCGATGTCATACTGCTCCTTCTGCTCCTCGTAGCTGGTGCCGGTCTGGCTCCAGTTCGCATCCGGGTTCGGCTCGGTCGGCTCTTCTACCGACTTGCCGCACTCGACACAGACATAGCAGTCGCCGGTGTTCCAGTTGCCGTCGTCGTCCTTGGTGAAGTAGGTCTCGTCGAAGTGAACGTAATGGTGATCACAGGTCTTGACCTCGTAATCCTCGATCGCGGACAGGGACGAGATGGAAACATTGCCGACCAGGTTGGCAACCCACATGAACTCGTCGTTGTCGTTGATCTCTTTGCTGTAACCGAACTGCTCCATTATGCTGCTGTCGTAGCCGGTGTCGAAGTTGCTGTAGTCCGGGTTGTAGTTGGACTCCTCGAACTCGTAGCCGTAGCCGTTGTCCTCGTTGTCCGCAGTGTAGTTGTTGTTGTTCGCGGTGTTGCGGTAAGGCGTGCTGCCCGAACCGGTGTCGTAACCGTCCTTGCCGGAGATGTAGGCCAGGTTGGTCGCGATGGAGACGATCAGATCGGAGCCATCCAGGCAGATGCCCGCGATCGGATGGTTCTCAAACTTCATGTCGCCGCTGTCCTCCGACAGGGAGAACGACATGCCGCCGAACGCATTGGTCTTGTCGCGCGTGCCGTAGACTTCGCCGTACTCCTTGACAACCGCAACCGAGCCGTCGCTCAGCGTGTAGG
>DXIG01000122.1 GCA_019112985.1 Candidatus Butyricicoccus stercorigallinarum
CCTCCCCCGGCGCCGCGGCCGTTTGGTTACAAAAACTCTGTCGAAAAGGGTTCCTTCCTCGCCCGGAATCCAGTATAATAAAAAGACAACTTTCCACAGCGTGCGCGCTGTGACGAAACGGAAAGGGAGAGTCATCGTGAGTATTATCAACGTCAGCGGCCTGACCTGCGATTACGGGCGCGGCCGCGGTGTGTTTGACCTGCATTTCACCGTAGAACCCGGCGAGGTCTTCGGATTTCTCGGCCCCAACGCCTCCGGCAAGACGACGACCATCCGGCACCTGATGGGCTTCGCCAAGCCGGCCTCAGGCACCTGCCAGATCGAGGGGCGCGACTGCTTCACCTCCGCCGCCGTCATCCAGCAGACGCTCGGCTATCTGCCGGGCGACATCAGCCTGTTTTCCGAGATGAGCGGCCGGGCATTCCTGTCCTTCATGGCGAAATACCGCGGCATGAAGACCACGGGGCGCGCCAAGGAGCTGGCCGAGCGCTTTGAGCTGGACGTGCGCCAGCCCATCCGCCGGATGTCCAAGGGCGCCAGACAGAAGCTGGCGCTGGTGTGCGCCTTTCTGCACGACCCGAGCATCCTGATTTTGGACGAGCCGACGGCGAGCCTCGATCTGCTCATGCAGCACGCGTTCATCGACCTGATTTTGGAGGAAAAAAAGCGCGGCAAGACGATTCTCATGTCGTCCCACCGCTTCAGCGAGGTGGAGAAAACCTGTGACCGCATCGGCATTCTCAAGCAGGGCCGGCTGGCGACCGTCTCCTCGCTGGACGAGCTGCGCCAGACCGAGCGGCGCGTCTATATCGTCACGCTGGAAAACGAGGAGGCCGCACAGGCGCTCCAGCGGGAAAACGTCCACGTCATCTCGGCCGAAGGGCGCGTGCTCAAGCTCGCCGTCTACCGCGACCTGCGCAGCCTGTTTTCCATTTTGGTCAACTACCCGGTCATGACGCTGGACAACGCCGGGCAGAGCCTGGAGGAAATTTTCCTGCATTATTACGGAGGTGAGGACGCATGAATTTTCCGCTGTTCCGCTACAGCTGCAAGCGCGCGTTTCCGCTGTGGCTGGTGTTCACCGCGCTGATGTGCGCCTATACCTTCGCCGTCGTGCGCATGTACGACCCCGTGGCGGGCGCGGCGCTGACCGAGCTGGCCGCGTCGCTGCCGCAGACCATGACCGTGCTCGGCATGGCGAGCTACGACAACACATTTACCGCGTTCATCGTCAATTATCTGTACGGCATGCTGATGCTGGCGCTGCCGATGCTGTTCACCATCCTGCTGTCCACACAGCTGATGGCACGGCACATCGCGCGCGGCACGATGTGCTATCTGCTCGCCTCGCCCAATTCGCGCAAGACCATCGCGGCGACCCAGCGCAATGTGCTCCTGTTCTATCTGTTTCTCATGCTCGCGCTGTGCTGCGGCGCGACGGTCGTGCTGTGCGAGTATTTCTACCCCGGACAGCTCGCCGTGCGGCACTTTTTGCTGCTCACCGCCTGCGTGTTCGCGTTGCAGCTCGCCCTCGCGTCCGTGTGCTTCTTCTTTTCCTGTAAGTGCAGCGGCACGGGGCGCGCGATGACGTGCAGCGCGGCGGCCTGCCTGCTGTTTTACACGCTCCGCCTGCTCGCCAACCTCGGCGGCCCGCTCGAGTATCTGCGCTACGTCACCCCTTACACGCTGCTCGACCCGGCGGGCATTTTGCAAAGCGACCTGCGCGCCTGCCTGCTGCCGCTGGTTCTGCTGGTTCTCGCCGTCGCGCTGTTCGCGCTGGCGAGCCGCACCTTCCGCAAGCGCACGATGCCATTTTGATCCCAAATGGCCGCGCCGAGCTTGACGCATCCGTTCGCAAAAAAGGAGGAAGTCCATCATGAACGTAACATCTGTCTGCGGTGTATCCTTCAGTCCCACGGATAACACCCGAAAAGTGACCAATCGAATCGCCCAAACGCTGGCCGGGCTGCTGCACGTGCCCTGCCGCGAAATCGCATGGACGCTGCCGCAGGAGCGCGCCGCCGTCCAACACTTTGCGCCGGCCGAGCTGGTCGTGGTGGGCGCCCCGACGTATGCCGGAAAGCTGCCCAACAAAATCCTTCCCGACTACCAGAACAACCTGAAGGCGGACGGCGCGCTGGCGGTGGGCGTCGTCACCTTTGGCAACCGCAGCTTTGACAACTCCCTGGCCGAGCTCTGCTGCACGCTGGAGGCGAACGGCTTCCACACGGTCGCCGGCGGCGCCTTTGTGGGAACGCACGCCTTCTCCGACGCGCTCGCCACCGGGCGGCCGAACGACGCCGACTGGCGCGAGATCGATGCGTTTGCCGAAAAAATCGCCGCAAAAGTCCAGAGCCTGACGCAAATCCCCGCGCCCATCGCGGTCAGCGGAGACGCCAGTGCGCCCTATTATGTGCCGAAGGAGACGGACGGACAGCCCGCCAAGTTCCTGAAGGCAAAGCCGCAGACGCACCGCGACCGCTGCACGGGCTGCGGCCTCTGCGCCCGCCTGTGTCCGATGGGCTCCATCGAGCTGGGCGATCCCACGCAGGTGACCGGCATCTGCATCAAATGCCAGCGCTGCGTGCGCAGCTGTCCCGCGCAGGCGAAATACTTCGACGATCCGGCGTTCCTGTCGCACGTGCAGATGCTGGAGCAGAATTTCTCGCGCGGCGCGGAAAATTATATGGCGGTGTGACGCGGCCTCCGGCTGCGGCATCCTCCGGCACGAGACACGGCGGGCAGGGCTTCCCCACGCGGGTTGCCCTGCCCGCTTTTTTGCCGCCCCAGCCCCTCTGTTTGCCGCGCCGATTTGCAGGCCGGGCGGCGAAATCCGCCACATCTTACCGCCCCATCCGGCGCCGCGCACAGCGCCCGCGCGTCCCGCTGCACGGCGCGTATTTCCCAAACGGACAGGCCGTTTTTCGCGCAATCCAGCGGCAAAAAGTTCCGTTTTTCGCGCGTTGCGCCATATTCACCGTCTTAGCGCCCGCGATAAATTCTTGGTGCCGTGAAGGTTATCTTTGTGCACATTCCCAAATTATGGTCCGTAAATTTGTGCACTTTTCCGTTTTGCTTTCAAACATTTAACGAATTTATGTTGAATAATGCTCTATGATTTCCTTCATTGTTCGTTTAAAATACAAGCATAGCAGAAAACGCACCGACAAGTCGGCGGGGTTTCACACCGGCCGCCGCATGGAGGAATTTCTAAGTTATGAAGACAATTTGCAAAGATCCCGTACTCAACGTGGATACCTATGGCAATATTTTTATGTACGCAACCCACCGCGACCTGACCACCTCGCCGCGGCACATCATCCGCATGAGCGAGCCGGTTCGCCCCGAGCTGTTGCAGCAGGCGCTTGAGCTGGCGCTCGTCCGTTTCCCGCAGATGGCCGTCGGCCTGACGCGCGGCGATACCGCATATTCCTATCGTTACATCGACAAACCGCCGGTCGTCCTGCCGTTCCAGAACCACCTGTCCCCCTACTGGATGGGCTCGGCGGACACCAACGGCTACCTGTTCCTGTGCGGCTACTGCCGCAACACCATCATCATGGAATACCAGCACTGTACCTGCGACGGACACGGCTTTGACGAGTTCATCCGCAGCGTGCTGTTTGAATACCTCACGCTGTGCGGCCACGCGGTCACCAACGACGGCACCATCCGCACACGTGAGACGGAATTCGATCCGAGGGAATGTGAGGATGCGTTCGAGCTGCTCAACGACGTGCCGCGCTCCGGCGCAAACCACCATCCGGACATCCCCTCGTTCCATATGCCGGAATATGACAGCACCACGGACGCCAACGAGCTGGTCACGGAGATCGCCTTCCCGTTCTCCCAGCTCAAGGCGTTCACGAAGAAGAACGGCGGCACGCCGATGACCTTCGTCATGACGGCGCTCGCCCGCTCGATGCATCTGACCTACAACGCCGACGAGGCGATTGTGGCGGAGATTCCGATGGATCTGCGCCCGCTCGTGCCCAGCCCGACGACCCACTTCTTCGTCTCGCTGCTCGACCTGCCGTTCCTGCCGGAGTACTACAACCTGTCGTTCGCCGAGGCCTGCCGCCGCTGCAGCGACTACTTCAACACCCAGCGCACGCTGGAGCACAGCGCCTGGTGGGCAAAGCAGAACGGCGACAACGTCTTTGCCATTCACAATTCGGATATGCCGATCGCGGAGAAGGAAGCGGCCATGCGCAAGCGTGCGCGCAACTACATCCGCCGCGACAGCTTCATCCTGACCAACATCGGCGCGCTGCACCTGCCGGAGAGCATGCAGCCGTATGTGCTCGATTACAGCGCGATTCTGCCGTGCGCCTACCAGCCGTGGGGCGTGCTGGTCAGCTCGTACAACGGCTACCTGAAGATCACGCTCGCCCAGCGCGACCACAACATCAACCTGGTGCGCAATCTGCTTGACACGCTGGCGGGCACGGGCGTCCGCGCTTCCACCTATTCCTATCCGTTCCACACGACGCGCTACGACGGCAGATATCTCGATCGATAACGATTTTTCCCTTCCCAACGATAGATCCATCCAAAAAACCGGACTTCGCAGTCCGGTTTTTTGCTGCGCAAAAACGGGCGCGCCGTCTCCGGCACGCCCGTCTTCCCTGTTCACTTCCAGTTGACGAGAATCAGTCCCGCCACGCACAGCGCCGCGCCGAGCAGCTGGTGCGCGCGCAGACCCTCGTGATAGCACAGCACGCCGATGACCAGCAGCAGCACGGCGACCGCCAGATTGGCGGTCAGCGACGCGACGCTGATGCCCCAGCCCGCGCGGTACAGATACAGAAAGCCGGATTCCAACCCGACAATCGCCAGGCCGAGCGCGGCGCTCGTCCAGTTGAGGCGGGACAGGCTGTGCACCAGCCCGGCGCCGCCCGCCGTCGCCAGATACAGCGCGAACGCGGTCGCCGCGCCCACCAGATAGGTCACGACGAGCGACAGAAACGGGTTGACCGCCGCGGGCGTGCGGTTGGAAATCAAATGATAGGTTGTGTTGGACGCGATGACCAGCAGCAGCGGCCAGATCTCCCCCCACATCCGCATTCCCTCCTCCTGTCCGGCGCCGGATTTACGCCGGTCTGCGAATTTTTTGCATCATGCCGATCACCTGCCCGGAGAGCACCACGGTGAGCAGCGAATAGGCGATGCGCTGCGGCGGGATGTAGCTCAGCGACAGCACAAGCACGACGACGTCGCTCGTCAGGTAAATCCATTTCAGGTTGATGCGCGTCACATGCGCGAGGCTCATCGCCAGCGCGTCGTCGCCGCTCACCGCACCGCCGGCGCGCACACAGACGCCCGTGCCGATGCCGACGAACAGCGCGCCGAGCACAGCCGCCGCGAGCGGCATGTCCGCCAGCTGCGGCCACAGCGGCTCGAAGCACTCCCAAAAGCCGTAGGAGACGGAAAAGGCCGCCGTCGCCACGAGCGAATAGGCGAGAAACGACCGCCCGAGCAGCTTCCAGCCCACTGCATAGCACAACAGATTGAGCAGCCCGCCGGAGATCGACGGGGAAATATCCCACCAATGCTCCAGCAGCAGTGTCAGACCGAGCACGCCGCCCTCCGTCACGCCGGATAGGCTGTGCACCTGGTACAGTCCGAACGCGAGGAACGCACTGCCGCACACAATCATGGCGCACGATTTCGCCCGCAGGCGCGGCAGCAGCGCAAACGGTTTGTTTTTCATGATATCGAAAGTCCTTTCTGCAAATTTCTGCAAATTTGGGTGGATGCACATGTCAAAAATTATAGCATACGCCGCCGGACAATGCAAGCGGCCGGCTTTTCGCGCTCCAAAAGTGCAAAAAAAGACCTCTGCCGCCCGCAGGCCGAAGAGGTCTTTCGCACCGGAACGGCGTCCCGGTCAGGAGTTTTTCATGATGACGCTTTCGACGACATCTGCTACGTGCTCGCACGCATCGGCGCACTTTTCCAGATACAGATAGATCTCCCGCAGCGCGATGATCTCCAGCGCGTCGCGCCCGGAGCCGTGCAGCTGATACATGTTGGCGATGAACGCGCGGTCCGCCTCTTCCTCCATCGTATTGATCTTGACCACATAGCTGTGCAGCTTTTTGGAGCGCTTGAAGTTGGAGAACTCCAGCAGCATCTCGTGCACCTCTTCGCAGCAGCGGCAGACGATGCGCACCAGATCCACCGCCTCCGGCGGGATGGACTGAATCCGGCTGTAGTAGATGCGGATGAGGACGTCCTCCAGCTTGTCGGTCACCTCGTCAATGTTCTGCCCCAGCATCAGAATGTCTTCCCGCTCGATCGGCGTCACAAACGCCTTGGCCAGCGTGTTGACCAGCACGTGCTTTTGCTTGTCGGCCTCGTGCTCAATCGCGTGGATTTCATCCAGGCGCTGCGAAACCGTGCCCGCGTCGAAGTGTTCCATGGTCTCCGCCAGCAGCTGCGCGGCCTGGCAGGAATACGCAGAGCAGGCGGCAAACGTGTCAAAATAAAAGGCATCTTGTTTTTTGGACATATTGTTTCCTCCCGGGATGGCACCCATCCTCAAATCAGCAGCCGGCGCAAAACCGGCGCGCGGTTTCTCTCATCCTTCCGCCCGGCGGCGCGGTCAGAACAGCGCCACGAACAGCTTCGCCATGACAAAGCTGATCAGGCCGCAGCCGGGGAACGTGAAAATCCATGTCAGCACCATGTCCTTGACGACGCCGAAATTGATGGCGGACAGGCGCTTGACCGCACCGACGCCCATAATGGCGGTCGTCTTCGTGTGCGTCGTGGACACCGGAATGCCGAACAGGCTGGAATACAGCAGGCACAGCGCGGCGGACAGGTCGGCGGAAAAGCCCTGATATTTTTCCAGCTTGACCATATCCATGCCCACCGACTTGATGATCTTTTCTCCGCCGACGCTGGTGCCCGAGCCCATGACAAAGCTGCACAGCAGCATCAGCCAGACAGGAATGGCGATGCCGCTGACGCTCTCCTGTCCGTTGGAAAACGCGATTCCCAAAAACAGCACGCCGATGAATTTCTGGCCGTCCTGCGCGCCGTGCATGAAGCTCATGGCGGCGGCGCCGAAAATCTGCGCGCCCTGGAAAAAGCGGTTGGTCTTGCGGCGGTCCATATTCTGGCAGATCAGGGTCACGGCCTTGCACACGAGCCAGCCGGTGGCGAAGCCGAGCGCCAGGCTGAGCACCAGACCGTACAGCACCTTGACCCACTCCTGCATGTTGACGCCGCTGACGCCGTTGTGAATGGCAATCGCCGCGCCGGTGATGCCCGCAATCAGGCTGTGGCTCTCGCTGGTGGGGATGCCGAACATCGACGCGCCCACGCTGTAGACGACGATGGAGAACAGCGCCGCGCACAGCGCGATCAGCGCCTCGCGCGTGTTGCCGCCGAAGTCGACCATGTTGCTGATGGTGGACGCGACCGAGCTGTTGATCTGCGTCATCACAAAAACGCCCAGAAAGTTGAACACCGCGCTCATCCAGATCGCACTCCGGACGCCCATACAGCGCGTGGCGATACAGGTGGCAATGGCGTTGGGCGCATCCGTCCAGCCATTGACGAAAATCACGCCCAGGGTCAGCAGGACTGTAATCATCAAAATGGGATTGGAAAAAACAGCCTGTATAAACGAAGCAAATGATATTTCCATATGAGTTCCTTTCGGCACTGTGCGCCGGAGCGGTGGGATGCGGGCGATTTTTCGCGTATATTTGCGGCAGCATTCGCGCAAAACCGCGAAGAATCTGCTTTTTTGTGCGCTAAAATACGCCCGGAAGAGATACCCTGCGCATGCTCGCCAAGTCCTCTCCCGCACCGCACCATCCTCCGGTCATCCGGCGGTCGTTTTACAAACGGGTATATATCATACACTATGCATTATAGCATACGCGGGCAGGGGATACAAGCGCGCGGCCGTTACGTCTGTGTTTCAATCTGCCGCCCGCCGGTTTCGGCGCGCAAAAAAAGACCTCTGCCGGCATGCGGCCGGAGCGGTCTTTCGTGTGAAAGCGCAGCCACACAGAGCGAAAGAAAGGGGAAACCCAGGCAGACGCAGTGCAGCTGCCGCCGCTTCATGTGGATATCCATCGGAAGAACAGGAACGCAAGCAGTCCCACGGCCAGCAGCGACTCTATGGCGTCCCAGCCTGCACCGCCGGCGAGGAAGAACAGCAGCAGGATGACGACGAGCACGATGACGATCCAGCCGCAGCCGAAGCCCTTGCCGCCGCCGCTGCCACCCGATCCGCTATTGGTGAGCTTATATATGTAGAAATCATCCATGTCGGACATTGTGTTTTCCTCCCGCCTGATGACAGGCGCCTTGTTTTTGGAATATACTTTTCCTTCCGGGACGGCGCCCATCCGCAAGCTGCCGCCCGCCAGTTCCGGTGTGCAAAAAAGACCTCTGCCGGCATAACAACCGGAGAGGTCTTTCGTGGTGCCGCTGACCGGACTTGAACCGGTACGCTGTTGCCAGCGAGGGATTTTAAGTCCCTTGCGTCTGCCGATTTCGCCACAGCGGCAAGTCAGCTTATATAGTATAGCAATCATATGCCGTTTTGTCAAGTTTCCGCGCCGCGCAAAAGCCGCCCCGGCGTCCGGTTGCAGACCTCCGGGGCGGATGCGGTTTTGCGGCGATTACGGCAGACAGACGCGGATAAACCGCCCGCCCAGCACCGTCAGCATGATATTGCCCGTGCTCAGGCGGATCTGGCCGCCGTGATATTTCGGAAAGCGCTCGCGAAATTCGTCGACCGTCTGATTGATGACCTGTTCAAACAACAGATAGATGGTTTCGTAGATATCGTTCTGAATCTGGGTGAGCTCCTCCCGCTCGGAGCGCATATGTACTTCGATCAGCTGTAGGCGAATGAGGTTGTCAATCGCCGCCTGAACGCGCGCATAGTCGCCGTCCGCCGGAAGGAAATCCGTCATGCGGGAGATGACCTTGACCACGCTCGATTTGATCTCCACCTGGCGCGAGGCAAAGCCGCCCTCCTTTTTGGTCTTGCACAGATAGCAGTTTGCAATGCCCATGGTCACACGGTCGCGCAGGGTGCGAAGAAACTCCAGATCAAGGCTGTCCAGCTGTCCGACGATCGAGACGAACGCGGGATGCACCAGATCGCGGGTCTCCTTCGTCATGCTCGCCGCCAGCAGCTTGGCATAGCCGCTGCACGTCACCTCGTCCGCCCAGATGCACCGGTGCAGCACGGAACCGGCGATGTTGGACGGCGGCTGGCACGGCTCCTCCGTTATGTGCTGCGCGACGAGCGCAGAGATGGTCTGCAGCACGCCATCGTTAGGGCTGTAGGGTCTCAAATACTCTATGATCTGCTGTTCAAACATAACGATCACACCCTTTCTCTGATTTTATCATATCATCCCCGCAGGCAAATTGCAACGAAAAACGCCCTGTTTTCCGCAGTGAAAAACAGGGCGTCTGCCAATTTTTACAGGTTGGAAACGAACGCTTATTCCTGAATGCCCGGCAGCTTCGGGATGCTCGCAAAGCCGCGCGCCAGATCCTCGTCCGTCGGGATATAGTCGGTCATCGTCTTCTCGTTGTACGCCTTGTAGGCCGTCAGGTCGAAATAGCCCGTGCCGGTCAGGTTGAACAGGATGGTCTTGGACTCGCCCGCCTCGCGGCAGCGCACCGCCTCGTCGATCGCCACGCGGATCGCGTGCGCGGACTCCGGCGCAGGCAGGATGCCCTCGATCTTGGCGAACATCTCGGCGGCCTCGAACACCGCGGACTGCTCGACCGCGCGCGCCTCGTCGAGGAAGCCGTCGTGGTACAGCTGGGACAGGATCGGGCTCATGCCGTGGTAGCGCAGGCCGCCCGCGTGGTTGGCCGACGGGATGAAGCCGCAGCCGAGCGTGTACATCTTGGCCAGCGGCGTGACCATGCCGGTGTCGCAGAAGTCATAGGCGAACTTGCCGCGCGTCAGCGACGGGCAGGAGGCCGGCTCCACCGCGATGAAGTGCGGATTCGCCTTGCCGGTCAGCTTGTCGCCCATGAACGGCGCCATGATGCCGCCGAGGTTGGAGCCGCCGCCCGCACAGCCGATGACGATGTCCGGATAGGCGTCCACCTTCTCCATCGCGGCCTTGGCCTCGATGCCGATGATGCTCTGATGGATGAGCACCTGATTGAGCACGCTGCCGAGCACGTAGCGGTAGCCCTCGTGCGTGGTCGCATACTCGACCGCCTCGGAAATCGCCGTGCCGAGCGAGCCGGTGCTGTCCGGGAAGCGCTCGAGAATCTTCTTGCCGATCTCGGTGGTGTCCGACGGCGACGCGATGATGTCCGCATCGTAGGTGTGGATGACCTCCTTGCGGTACGGCTTCTGCTCATACGAGCACTTTACCATGAACACCTTGCAGTCGAGGCCGAAATACTGACACGCCATCGACAGCGCGGTGCCCCACTGACCCGCGCCGGTCTCGGTGGTGACGCCCTTGAGCCCCTGCTCCTTGGCGTAGTAGGCCTGCGCAATCGAGGAATTCAGCTTGTGGCTGCCGCTCGTGTTGCCGCCCTCGTATTTGTAATAGATCTTGGCCGGCGTGTCGAGCGCCTGCTCCAGATAATACGCGCGCATCAGCGGGGACGGGCGGTACATGCGGTAGCGCTCGCGCACCGGCTCCGGGATGTCGATGAAGCGGTCGGTCGCGTTCAGCTCCTGCTGCGCCAGCTTGGTGCAGAAAATCGGCGACATGTCGTCCACCGTCACCGGCTGAAGCGTGCCCGGATGCAGAATCGGGCGGTGGTCGGTCTTCATATCCGCGCGGACATTGTACCACTGCTTCGGGATTTCGTCCTCGCTCAAATAAATTTTATACGGATCTCTTGCCATACTATCTCTCCATCTCTTCGTACTTTATCTGAGTAATGCATGAAATTATGCTACCCTATATTATACGGTCCGCTATGGCAATTGTCAAGCCGGAGCGCGCGGCGGCGTGCGCGCAAAAAAATCCGGCAGCTGCGGACAGCTGCCGGATGCAACCATTTTGTTGTTACTTGACCACGTTTGCGGAGGAATCCTTGAGGATGACGTCGTGCGCGCCGCCCTCGACGATGGAAGTCGCGGACACCAGCGTGATCTTTGCCTTTTCCTGCAGCTCCGGGATGGAGAGCGCGCCGCAGTTGCACATGGTGGAGCGCACCTTGGCGAGCGTCATGCCGACGTTTTCCTTCAGCGAGCCGGCATACGGGACGTAGGAATCCACGCCCTCCTCGAAGGACAGCTTCTTGTCGCCGCCCATGTCGTAGCGCTGCCAGTTTCTCGCGCGCGCGGAGCCTTCGCCCCAGTATTCCTTCATGTAGGAGCCGCCGATGACCACGCGGTTGGTCGGGGACTCGTCGAAGCGGGAGAAATAGCGGCCGAGCATCAGGAAGTCCGCGCCCATGGCCAGCGCCAGCGTCATGTGGTAGTCGTAGACCAGGCCGCCGTCGGAGCAGATCGGGATGTAGATGCCGGTCTGTTCATAGTACTCGTCGCGCGCCGCCGCGACCTCGATCAGCGCGGTCGCCTGTCCGCGGCCGATGCCCTTCTGCTCGCGGGTGATGCAGATGGAGCCGCCGCCGATGCCGACCTTGATGAAGTCCGCGCCGCACTTGGCGAGATACAGGAAGCCGTCGCGGTCGACGACGTTGCCCATGCCGACCTTGACGGAGTCGCCGTAATTGGCGCGAATCCAGTCGATCGTCAGCTTCTGCCACTCGGTAAAGCCCTCGGAGGAGTCGATGCACAGGACGTCCGCGCCCGCCTCAATCAGCGCCGGCACGCGCTCGGCGTAGTCGCGGGTGTTGATGCCCGCGCCGACCATGTAGCGCTTGTGCGTGTCCAGCAGCTCGAGCGTGTTTTCCTTGTGCGAATCGTAGTCCTTGCGGAACACCACGTAGACCAGATTCTGGTTCTCGTCGATGATGGGCAGGGAATTCAGCTTGTGATCCCAGATGATGTTGTTGGCCTCCTTGAGCGAGGTCTCCTTGGGCGCGGTGATCAGCTTTTCAAACGGGGTCATGAACTCGCTGACGCGGGTGCTGCGGTCCATGCGGCTGATGCGGTAATCGCGTCCGGTGACCACGCCGAGCAGCTTGCCGTTGGGCGTGCCGTCCTCGGTGACCGCCATCGTGGAGTGACCGGTCTTCTCCTTGAGCGCGAGCACGTCGGCCAGCGTCTGATCCGGCTTGATGTTGGAGTCGCTGACGACAAAACCGGCCTTGTAGCTCTTGACCTTCGCAACCATCGCCGCCTCCGACTCGATGCTCTGCGAGCCGTAGATGAACGACATGCCGCCCTCCTTGGCCAGTGCAATGGCCATCGTGTCGTTGGAGACGGCCTGCATGATCGCGGATACCATCGGGATGTTGATGGAGATCGGGCACTCTTCTTCGCCTTTGCGGAATTTTACAATCGGTGTCTTCAGGCTTACATTGGTGGGAACGCATTCTTTCGAGGAATACCCCGGTACCAGCAGGTACTCACTGAAGGTACGGGACGGTTCAGAAAAGTAATATGCCATGGTTTCGACTCCTTCTCCTGTGGCGCATCTGAGACGCCGGGTCTTCATTACTGGATTTTCTTGTAATTGACTTACATTATACTCGCTGGCCGTTCCGATGTAAACAGACTAACTGTCAAAATTTTCGCCGAAACTGTCCGCGCTTCATGGGCATTTTTTCCGGCTGTCCGCGCCTGCGGAACATTTGTCCTGTTTGCGGCCGCTGGTGCGCCCATTCGCGCAAAAACAGGACAGTTCCGCCGTCTTTCGCGCTGGAACTGTCCTGTTTGCTCTGTTATTCCTTATAGCTCCACTGGGTGCCCTGACGGGTGTCCTTGATGACGATGCCCTTCTCGTTGAGCAGGTAATCGCGGATGCGGTCGGCCTCCGCGAAGTTCTTCGCCTTCTTGGCCGCCGTGCGCTGGGCAATCAGCTGCTCGATCTCGCTGTCGAGCGTCTTCTTTTCCAGATGGTCGACGATGCCGAGCACGCCGCACAGCTCCATCATCAGGTCGAAGCAGCACTGCACGAACGCATGCGTGCACGCCGGATCCTTGACCGCGGTGTTGATCTCGCGCACCAGCTCGAAAATCGCCGCGAGCGCGTCCGCCGTGTTCAGGTCGTCGTCCATCGCGTCGATGAACTTCTGGCGGTACTGTGTCAGCGCCTCCGCCTTCGCCTGCTCCGCCTCCGTCATCTGCCCGCCCGTCTGATGGTCGAGCAGGAACTGGAGGTTCTCCGCCGCCGTATACAGGCGCGCGAGCGAGTTTTTCGCCATGACCAGCGAATCCTCCGAGTAGTTGATCGGGCTGCGGTAATGGCCGGACAGCATGAACAGGCGGATGGTCTCATAGCCGTACACCGCCGCGGCTTCGCGCACCATGAAGAAATTGCCCTTGGACTTGGACATCTTCTCGTTGTCGATGGTCAAAAAGCCGTTGTGCAGCCAGTAGTTGGCGAACGTGCAGCCGTTTGCGCATTCCGACTGGGCGATTTCGTTCTCGTGGTGCGGGAAAATCAGGTCCTTGCCGCCGGAGTGGATGTCGATCGTCTTGCCGAGGTATTTGTTGACCATGGCGGAGCACTCGATGTGCCAGCCCGGTCTGCCCTGTCCCCAGGGGGATTCCCAGCTCGGCTCGCCCGGCTTGGCGGCCTTCCAGACGGCGAAGTCCATCGGGTCTTCCTTCTGCTCGCCCACGCTGATGCGCGCGCCCGCCTGCAGCTCGTCCAGCGGCTGATGCGACAGCTTGCCGTACTCCGCAAAGCTCTTCGTGCGGAAATAAACGTCGCCGTTGGGCGCGGCGTAGGCGTGGCCGTTGTCCACCAGCCGCTTGACGATGTCGATGATCGCGTCCATCGTCTCGGTCGCGCGCGGGTGCACCGTCGCCGGGCGGATGCCCAGACCCTTCGCGTCGGTGAAATACTCCGCAATATAGCGATCCGCGATGACGTCATAGGTCACACCCTCGGCGTTCGCCTTGTTGATGACCTTGTCGTCGATGTCGGTAAAATTCTGAACAAACTGCACCTCATAGCCGCGGTACTCGAAATAGCGGCGCAGGGTGTCAAACACAATGAACGGACGCGCATTGCCGATGTGGAAGAAATTGTACACCGTCGGGCCGCAGGAATACATCTTGACCTTCCCCGGCTCGATGGGGACAAACTCTTCCTTTTTTCGCGTCATGGAATTGTACAGCTTCATAAAAAACGGTCTCCTTTGTCCTGTGCGGACGCATCTGATTTATTTGGAACGGGTTGCGCCCTCTGCCACGATGTCCCAGTTGCGGCGCAGATAGTCATAGCCCGAGTACAGCGTCACCAGCGTCATCACCCAGCCGGACAGCACGACGAGCGTCTGCGCCGCGCCGGCCAGCGTGCCGCCGCTGACGATGCTGCACAGGAAAATCACGACCACGCCCGCGATCTGCACACAGGTCTTCACCTTGCCCGACCACGCCGCGGCGAGCACGCGGTTTTTGCCCATGGCGACGGTGCGCAGCGAGGTGATGATAAACTCGCGCGCGAGGATGATGAACACCATCCAGCCGGCCATCAGCCCGCGGTCGACAAACAGCAGCATGGCGGCGCACACCAGCAGCTTATCCGCCAGCGGATCGACAAATTTGCCGAAATCCGTCACTTGATTGTATTTGCGCGCGACGTAGCCGTCGAGAAAATCCGTGGCGCTGCACACGATGAACAGCACCATCGCGGCCGCATCGAGCGCCGGCCCGCCGAGCACGGCGATGACGAGAAAGACCGGGATGAGCGCGATGCGCGCCAATGTAATTTTATTGGCAAGTGTCATGAGAAGGTTCCTTTCTTTCGCTTTGTAATTTCCTGCCGCTTTTTGCACGAAAGCGACTTCCGTACCGTTATTATACGTTGCCGTCCGGCGGGTGTCAATCGCGTCATTCCGCCGTTTCGGTGTTTCCCGTCAGGTCGGCGCCCTGCGCGCCCGTGATGCGCACGGGGACAAACTGCCCTTCCTCGACGGAAAACGCGCTGTCAAACAGCACGCGGCCGTCGATTTCCGGCGAGTCGGCGTAGCTTCTGCCAAAATACAGGCCGGTCTCTCCGTCCCAGCCCTCGCACAGCACGTCGATCAGCTGCCCCTTCATGCGGGCGGCAAAGCGGTCGAGCACGTCCGATTGCAGCTCCTCGAGCACCATGCGGCGCTCGTTTTTGACGTCCTCGTCGATCTGATCGGGCATTTCGGCGGCCTCGCTGCCCTCCTCGGGCGAATAGCAGAACACGCCGGCGCGCTCAATGTTCATCTCGCGCATAAAGTCGCACAGCTGTTCAAATTCCTCGTTCGTCTCGCCCGGCAGGCCGACGATCAGGCTGGTGCGCAGCACCAGGCCGGGAATGCGCGCGCGCAGCCGCGAAAACAGCTCGCGCAGAAACGCGCGGTCGCCGCGCCGGTGCATCGCCTTCAGGATGCGGTCGTTGACGTGCTGGATGGGAATGTCCAGATATTTGACGATTTTCGGCTCGCTGGCGATGGTTTCGATCATGTCGTCCGTGATTTCGTCCGGATACAGATAGTGCAGGCGCACCCAGGTGAAGTCCATCGCGCACAGCTCGCGCAGCAGGTCGGACAGGCGGCGCGCGCCGTACAGATCGATGCCGTAGCGCGTGATGTCCTGCGCCACGACGATGATCTCGCGCACACCGGCCGCCGCCAGCGCGCGCGCCTCCTCCAAAATCGCCTCCATCGGCCGCGAGCGGAATTTTCCGCGCAGCTTCGGGATGACGCAGTAGGCGCAGTGGTTGCTGCACCCCTCCGCAATTTTCAGATAGGCGGAATAGCCCGGCGTGAGCAGAATGCGCCCGCCCTCCAGCTCCGCCTCGTCGATCGCGCCGAAGCTGCGGTAGCCCGCGCCCGGCGTCTGCGCGACCGCGCGCACCGCCTCGACGATGTCGGTATAGCTGCCCGTGCCGAGCACGGCGTCGATCTCCGGCAGCTCCGCGGCAATTTCCTCCGCATAGCGCTGCGCCAGGCAGCCGGTGACGACCAGCGCGCGCAGCTGTCCGCTCTGCTTGAGCGCCGCCGTCTCCAAAATGGCCTGAATGGCCTCCTGCTTCGCGGCTTCGATGAACCCGCAGGTGTTGATGACGGCGACGTCGGCCTCCTCCACGCTGTCTACCAGCGTCATGCCCGCCTCCGCGAGCCGCGCCAGCATGTGTTCGCTGTCCACCAGATTTTTGGCGCAGCCCAGTGAAATCAATCCCACTCGAATTGACATAGGTGTTCTGTTCCTCCTCGGTGCGCGGCTCGTCCGCGCTTATTGCTCCTCTTCGGCGCGGGCGCGGTATTCCCGCATCGCCTCGCGGATCTGGGCAAACGTAAAGCCCCGCCGCTGCAGCGCCGCCATCGCCTTTTCACATGCGCGCCGGTCGGAGACATCGCCGCGCAGCCGCTTGTCGAGCAGCCGGTACAGCACGTCCGCCTCCGGCGCAAAGCCGCGCAGCGCCTGCGCGGCCACGCTTTCCGCCACGCCGCGCGCGCGCAGCTCCTGCCGGATGCGCAGCTCCCCGTAGCCCTTGCGGGCGCAGGCGCGCACGACCTGTTCGGCGAACGCGGCGTCATCGATCGCGCCCAGCAGGCGCATGCGCTCCACCGCGTATGCCGCCGCCGGCGCGCCAAAGTTCTTTTCCAGCAGTTTGCGCTCCAGCATCTCCGCCGAGAGCGGACGGCGCGCGAGCATCCCGGCCGCGCTCTCCGCCGCCCGGCGGTATTCCTCCTCCTGTTCGTGCATCAGATGTCGTCCTCACCGAAGTCGTCCGCGTCGATGGACACCGCCGCCGAGCGGCGCCGCGCGGGCTTCTCCTCCTCCGGCACGGGCGCCGCTTCCTCCTCGTCCGCGAGCGGCGCGCTCGCGCCGCGCAGCTGCCGGCGGCGCTGTTCGTTGCGCGCGTCGCGCTCCTCCTTCGCCTTTTTGCGGCTCTCCCGGATCGCGCTGCGGATGTCCTCTTCCAGCTTGTCCGCGACCTCCTCGTTTTCCGCGAGGTATTTCTTCGCGTTGTCGCGCCCCTGGAAACGCTGCTCCCCGATGGTAAACCACGCGCCGCCCTTCTTGATCAGGTCGTACTCCACGCCCAGATCGATGAGCTCGCCCGGACGCGAGATGCCCTCGCCGTACATGATGTCAAACTGCGCCTCGCGGAACGGGGGCGCCATCTTGTTTTTGACGATTTTGGCGCGTGTGTGGCTGCCGATCAGCGTCTCGCCGTCCTTCAGGTGCTCCATGCGGCGCACGTCGATGCGCACGGAAGCGTAAAACTTGAGCGCGCGTCCGCCCGTCGTCACCTCCGGCGAGCCGTAGATGACGCCCACCTTCTCGCGCAGCTGGTTGATGAAGATGGCGACGCACTTGGACTTCGCGATGACGCCCGCCAGCTTGCGCAGCGCCTGGCTCATCAGACGCGCGTGCAGGCCGACGAACGAATCGCCCATGTCGCCCTCGATCTCCGCGCGCGGAACGAGCGCCGCGACCGAGTCGATGACGATGATATCGAGCGCGCCCGAGCGGGCGAGCTGCTCCGCAATTTCCAGACCCTGATCGCCGCTGTCCGGCTGGGACACCAGCAGGCTGTCCACATCGACGCCGAGCGCCGCCGCGTACACCGGGTCGAGCGCATGCTCCGCGTCGATAAACGCCGCGATGCCGCCCTTGGCCTGCGCCGCCGCGATGGCGTGCAGCGCCAGCGTGGTCTTGCCGGACGACTCCGGCCCGTAGATCTCGACGATGCGCCCGCGCGGCAGGCCGCCGATGCCCAGCGCCATGTCCAGACCGATGGAGCCGGTGGGGATCACGTCCTTGTCCAGCGGGTCGCTCTCCTGTCCGAGGTACATGACCGCGTTCGCGCCGTGCTGCTTTTCAATTTGCGCCAGCGCCTGATCGAGCGCCTTCTTTTTATCCGTCGCAACTGCGACGGTCGGCAGTTGTTTTTTCTTCGCCATATTGTCTTCCTGTCCTCCTGTGAACACGATTGTAACTCAAATCCCTGCGCCGCTCAGCGCGGGCAGACGGCGCGCACGATGCGCGGCACGCCCGCCAGATCGCACTGCACGCGGACGCCGCGCCAGCCCGCCGCCCGGAACAGCGCCGCGACCGCCTCACCCTGCTTCCAGCCGCATTCTGCAAACAGCTGTCCGCCCGGCGCCAGGCGAAAGGCGGGGCGCTCCGCCATCGCGCGGTAAAAATCCAGCCCGTCCTCGCCGCCGAACAGCGCGAGGTGCGGCTCGTATGCGTCCACGCTGTGGTCCAGCTCGCGCATTTCGCGCGCCGTGATGTACGGCGGGTTGGTCACTACGAGGTCGAACACCCCGTCGATGCTGTCCGGCGCGCGCGCATCCCCGCGCACCGCCGCCAGCCGCTCGCCGCTCAGCCCGTGCAGCGCCGCGTTGGCGCGCGTGACGGCGAGCGCCTCCTCCGAGCAGTCCACCGCGACGACCCGCGCCCCCGGCACGGCGAGCGCGAGCGAGATGCCGATGCAGCCGCTGCCGCAGCACAGGTCGAGCACGCGCGGCGCGCCGAGCGCCCGCGCCGCCTGCACCGCCGCGTCACACAGCCATTCGGTGTCGCCCCGCGGGATGAGCACGTCCGGCGTCACGCGGAAGCGGTTGCCGTAAAAGTCCCATTCGCCGAGCACATAGGCGAGCGGCTCGCCGCAGGCGCGGCGCGCGAGCAGGCGCTCCGCCGCCTGTTCTTCCGCCCCGGACAGCGCCCGCGCATGCCAGCCGCAGGTGTCGCGCGCATCCAGCCCCGCCGCGCACGCGGTCAACTCGCGCGCCTCCAGGTCGGCCTGCTCCACGCCCAGCGCGGCCAGCTGCGCCCGCAGCCGGCGAAAGCAGTCCCACGCGCTCACCACGCATCCTCCCGCTTGTCCGCCGGAATGACATGCTCGAGCGCCACGATGGCGACCTCGATCATGCTGTCGTCCGGCTCGAGCACGGTGATGCGCTGGAGCATCATGCCAGGCCAGCGCAGCGCGCGAAACAGCGCGCCGTCATGCCGCCCGGCGAAGCGGTTGAGCTCATAGCTCAGCCCGATGACCACCGGCAGCAGCACGAGGCGCAGCACAAGCTGCACGGCGCGGCTGTCCGACGTCACGAGCGAAAACACCAGAATGCTGATAATCATGACGACGAACAGAAAGCTGGTGCCGCAGCGCGGGTGCGCGCACGGCTGGACGCGCACATGCTCCGCCGTCAGCGGCAGGTTTTTTTCATAGCAGTAGATGGTCTTGTGCTCCGCGCCGTGGTAGCGGAAGGTGCGCCGCATATCGGGCAGCCGGGACATCAGCCACATATAGCCGATGAAAATGGCGATGCGCAGCACGCCCTCCAGCAGGTTGACCGCCAGATGCGGCGCGCCGTCCGGCAGAAAGCCGGTCAGCAGCGCGGGCAACAGGATAAACAAGCCCACCGCCAGCCCGATGCCCAGCGCCATGGAAAGGCCGTACAGCAGACGCTCCACCGCGCCCGCGCCGATTTTTCCGATCAGCCAGGTCTCCAACGCGGACGGCTGCTCCTCTTCCTCGTCCTCCAAAAAGCGGGCGGCGTATTCGATCGCCCGGAAGCCGTCCGCGAGCGACTGCACCATCGTGACAAAGCCGCGGATCACCGGCCAGCCCGCCGGGGCGAAGCGCTCGCGCAGCGGCGTGGTCTGCTCGTCCCGGATCGCGAGCGTGCCGTCCGGCTTGCGCACGACGGTACAGCTCCTGCGCGGACCCTTCATCATGATACCCTCGGGGATGGACTGCCCGCCGATGGTCGTCCGGTGCACAATCTGCTGATTTTTATTGTTCAATGCTTACTCCTTGTTGATGTCCGCCACGATGGTTTCGGTCGGCTCGACGCGGTTGGCGTCCGTGTTGGCCAGCGGCAGCGAGATGGTGACAAGCGTTCCCTCGCCGTAGGTGCTGGCGATGTGCAGCGTGCCGCCGTGCATGCGGACGATCTCGTCCGTAACGGCCAGGCCGATGCCGCTGCCGCGCTGCTTGGAGCTGCCCTTGTAAAACTTCTCCTTGACAAACGGCAGCTCGTCCTCCTTGATGCCGACGCCCCAGTCGCGCACCTCAATGCGCACGGTGTAGCTGTCGCGCGACAGCTCAATACGGATCTTGCCGCCGCTCTTGCCGTACTTGGCCGCGTTGTCGATGACGTTCAGGAACACCTGCTTGAGGCGGTGCCTGTCGCCGCTGACCGGGCACATCTGGTCTGGAATTTCGTAAATCATCTGGATATCTTCTTTTTCCAGCATGTTTTCGTACATATAAACCGCTTCGTACAGCTCCGCGCCCACGTCGAACAGCTCGACGTTGAGCTTCATGCGCCCCGATTCCAGCCGCGTGAAGTCGAGCAGCTCCTCGACCATCTGCGTCAGGCGGCTGCTCTCCTTCTGGATGATGCGCAGGCCCATGATGACCTCCTCCGGGTCGGTCGCGCCGCCCGCGATCAACGTGTCGCTCCAGCCGCCGATGGCGGTGAGCGGCGTGCGCAGCTCGTGCGAGACGGAGGAGATGAAGTCGTTTTTCATGCGCTCCGCGCGGCTGATCTCCTCCGACATGTGGTTGATCGTGTCGCACAGGTCGCCGATCTCGTCGTCATAGACCTTGTGCAGGCGCATGCCGTAGCGGCCGGCGGCGATCTCCTTGGCAATGATGTTGATCTTCATGACCGGCTCGACGATCGACTTGATGAAATAGCGGTTGGACAGCTCGACGGTCATCGCGAAAAACATGCCGACCACCAGACAGGCCAGCACGATATAGATGATCTGCCGCTGCACGCGCGCCATCGACGAGATGCAGCGCACGCAGCCGATCAGGTTCTGGTTGGAGTCGTACAGCGGCGAGGAGGCAGACATCACGCGCTCGCCGGACGTCGTATCCTTGCCCATCCAGACGGTCGTCATGTTGTTCTCCAGGCACTGCGCCACGTCCTCCGTCCCCGGCGCGCTGCTCGTCTGCGTGAACGACGAGGACGACGAGAGGATATAGCCGCTGGAGGAGACGATCTGGATTTCCAGCTTGTCCTTGTCCTCAAAGCCGGTGACATACGACTGGCTGGCGGACAGGAACTGATCGTAGCTGGAGTTTAAGAAGCGGTTGAGAAAGCCCGCCGACTGCGTCGCGCGCGCGACGAGATTCTGCCGCACATTGTTGTAATAATAGCTCGCCGCGATCAGCGTGACGAAAATCGTGACGATGGCGAGCACCGCCGTGATGATCGTCATCGAATTCATCGTCCAGCGCCCCTTCAGGCCGCCGCGCGCATGCTGCACGCGAAATTCGCGCGGACCCTCCTGCTGCTGTTTTCCCTTAAATTCCTGCGAAAGATCGGGCAGCTCCCGGGTATCCGCAGTCACTTTTCTGTCCATAGATCAATCCTTTTCGGTCAGTCCTTCCACATATAGCCAAAGCCGCGCACCGTCGTGATGTGCTTCGGGGAGGCCGGGTCATCCTCCACCTTGATGCGCAGGCGGCGGATGTTGACGTCCACGATTTTCAGCTCGCCGGAGTAGTTTTTGCCCCACACCGCGCCGAGCAGCTCCTCGCGGTCCATGGCGCGCCCGCGGTTTTCCAAAAACGTCTTCATCAGCGAGAATTCGACCTGCGTCAGGTCGACGCGGCGCCCGTTTTTCTTCAGCTCGCGCGCGCGCATATCCAGGCAGAAGGCGCCGCTCTGGATGGTGTCCGACGAAAACGAATGCAGGCCGAGGCGGCGCACCAGCGCATCGACGCGGGCGGTCAGCTCGACGACCGAAAACGGCTTGGTGACGTAGTCGTCCGCGCCGGTCATCAGGCCGGTAACCTTGTCCGATTCCTGCGTGCGGGCGGTCAGCATGATGATGCCGCCCTCATAGCCCTCCGCGCGCAGTGTGCGGCAGACGTCGTAGCCGTCGATGCCGGGCAGCATGACGTCCAGAATGCACACGGCCACGTCGGTGTTATCGTGGAATTTTTCCAGCGCTTCCTCGCCGCTGCCCGCCTGAATCACTTCATAGCCCGCACGCTTGAGGTTAATGACAACAAAGCTGCGGATATTTTCCTCATCCTCTAAAACCAATACCTTGCGCGTCATCATAATTGTGTCCAATCTCCTTTATCCCTGTGCCATTATTTCCATTCGCTCTGCACCACGCTGAACGCCTGCACGGCTTCCGCCTCCGTGATCTGATAGCGGCTCTCGCTCGTGCCGAGCAGGGCGGCGAAGCACGTGTCCGCCGTCGCGCCGAGATCGATCAGCCCGCCCGCGGCCGCCGCGTCCTCCCGGTCCTCGCCGGTGAACACATAGATGGTCAGCAGCGGGTCGTTCAGCTGGCCGGGCTGCATAAAGATCGTCTGGCTGACGCCCGCCTCTCCGGTCGTGATGGCGGTGACCTCCCCGCGCCAGTTCTGCGGCAGGCGGAACGTCCAGCCCTCCGCCAGGCTGTCGTAGGTGGTCAGCATGCGCTCCGTCGCGCCGTTTGTGCTGTAGCGGTACCAGTCCACCATCCAGAGCGTCTGCGTCGTCTCGCTGTCCTCGTAGCCGGGCATCGGCTGCAATTGCGGCACCTCGATGATGCCGTCGCCGTCGATGTCCGAGCAGTAATACAGCGCGATCGAGCGGTAGGTGGATGCGTTGGCGGACAGCGCCACATTGCGCAGCCGCGTCTTGTCCAGCACGTAGATGTCCGTCTGCATGCCGTTGTCGTTTTCAAAGCGGTTGTCGACGAACACGGCCTGATTGCCGCTCTCGTCCAGCTTGCCCTCCGTGATGTTGGCGACCGTCTGCACGTCCTGCGTCGCGTCCGTCTGCGAGAGCAGGATCATCTTGCGGTCGGCGTAATCGTACACCTGCGCGGTCTTGCGCCCCGCGTCGTCGTAGGTGACGGTGAACAGCTCGTCCGATTTGTCGTTGTCCATGTCGGTGATGGTGTAGCTGGTGTACGTCGCGTCGAGCAGCTCGGTGAGCGCGCCGCGCTCCACGGCGCACACGGTCATGCCCTGCCGCAGCTCGCCCGACAGCGTCCAGGTCAGCGCGATGAGCTTTTTCTCCCGCGTCTCCCCGGTGCTCTCGTCCTTTTCGCGGATGTCGAGGAAGGACATCGAACCGAGCGCGGTGCCGGGCGCTTCGATGCTGCCGATCGTGCGGTATTCTCCGTCCTCCAGCTCAAACGCATAAACGTAGATCTTGCCGCCCGAGCCCTCGCGCAAAAAGGCGATGGCCTCCTTTTCGCCGTCCCCGTCGATATCCTCGAACGTGACGGTGTTGCGGTATTCGCCGCTCTGCGGCGACACGTACACCATCGTGTCGCCCATAATCTGTTCCAGCTGTTTTTGCAGCAGCATGAAGTCTTCCGACGGCCGGGGCGTTTGCAGCAGGTCGTCCCCGCTGGAAACCAGCGAACAGCCGCACAGAAGCGCCGCACACAGCACAACAGCGATACATCTTTTGACTGCTTTCATACTCGTACCCATAAGATGCGGGCTGCATCCGGCGCCTCCGCCGAACCCCGCCCGCCGTTGTTTTGTCTCTGTTCTGAATAATTTTCTCTATTGTATCACACTTTACGCGGTTTGAACACCAACAGAGCGAACAAATTTTCTGCCTCCAGCCTTGACAATAATTTACCGCGTATGCTACCATATCCGTGTGCTGTTTCACGCGGATATGGCGGAATTGGCAGACGCACTGGATTTAGGTTCCAGCGGGCAACCGTGCAGGTTCAAGTCCTGTTATCCGCACCAACGCCGGAGTAAAGTCCTCTTTGCTCCGGTCTTTTTGTTTCCCCCGCCCGCGGCAGACAGCTGCGGCGCAAAAACCGCCGCTCCACAGGGAACGGCGCACACTGTCAACGGTTTTTTCACCCCCACCGAAAGGATGACCCCCATGAAACTGTATACCTATCAACGCGCGGACGGCGCCGAGCGCCTCGCCGTCGCCCTGCAGGACAAGCTGTACGACCTCGCGCAGTTCGGCGCGCACTACGCCGACATGAACGCGCTGATCGCGGACGGCGCGGCCGCGCTGCCCGCAGAACTGGATCCGGCGGGCAAGCAGCCGCTGGACGAGCCCGTCCGTCTGTGCGCGCCCATCCCGCACCCGCGGCAGGATGTGCTGTGCCTCGGCATCAACTACGCCGCGCACGCGGTGGAATCCAGCCGCTTCCACGCCGAAGCGTTCGGCGGCGACCGCCCCAAGGCGATCTATTTCAGCAAGCGCGTGAGCCGCGCCTCGGGCGACGGCGACCCCATCCCGTCCTATCCCGGCCTGGTCGACAGCCTCGACTACGAGTGTGAGCTGGGCGTCATTCTGGGCAAGGACGCCTTCTGCGTGCAGCCGGAGGACGTCTCCGACTATATCTTCGGCTACACCATCGTCAACGACGTGTCCGCGCGCAATTTGCAGACCGCGCACCGGCAGTGGTACTTTGGCAAAAGCCTGGACGGCTTCCTGCCGTGCGGCCCGTGCATCCTGACGGCAGATGAGGTCCCCTTCCCGCCCGTGCTCGACATCCGCTGCTCGGTGAACGGCGAGCTGCGGCAAAACAGCACGACCGCGCTGCTCATCCACAGCATCGCGGACATCATCGCGGAGCTGTCGCGCGGCATGACGCTGTGCGCCGGCACCATCATCGCCACCGGCACGCCCGCCGGCGTCGGCATGGGCATGCAGCCCCCGCAGTTCCTGAAACCGGGCGACACCGTCGTCTGTGAAATCGAAGGCATCGGCGCGCTGCACAACACCGTGGAGTAACCGCCAGACCACAAAAAGACAACCGCCCCGGCGCGCGGCAGCAACCCGCGCGAACCGGAGCGGTTTTTTCTGTTTTTGTACAAACGCAGGCGCGCTCACGCGGCGACGACCAGCTTCATCAGCGGCACGCCGCGGCGGTACATGCGCTTGTAGACGGCCGTACAGCGCTTGTAGGCGTCGAACATGCGCTGCGCCAGCTCGGCGTCCCCGTAGCATTTCCAGTGCCCGCAGCAGGCGTAGTTCTGCCCCCGGTTTTCGATAAATCCGATGACATCGCGCAGCGGATAGCCCAGAAATACGCCGATCTCGTGCGGAAAGTCCTCCTGCACGCACAGGCGGCGCGACAGCTGGCACAGCACGCCCTCCGCGCCGCGGGACAGGTCGTAGCCGTTTGCGCGCAGGAAGTCCGCCGTGTCCTCCCGCGCCAGCGTGCGGCAGATCTCGTTCCAGCGGCACACATAGACCAGACAGGCGTGCGTGCGGCGGCACCGCTTGACCACGCGGATGCGAATGCCGCTCGCGCGCAGGCGGTCGTTCCAGTCGCGCACCGCATGGTACAGCGCCGCATGGTCGGGACAACGGAACAGGTTCGCGGGCTTCACCCCCGCCAGCGTCGGCGCGCACTGCTCCACTAGCATCTCTTCCAACGTTTTCTGCATACACTCCACTCCTGTAATTAGCCAAAGCTAACTGAATTTTTCAAGAAAAGGGCTGTCCGGCAGCCCGCGCGATATTAGCATACGCTAACTGTAATAAGAATACCAAAACCGGGCATCGTTGTCAATCCCTTTCCGCGCGTTTTCCCGCCCGCGCACAGACAGCTTTCCCCCGGCGCGCGCCGCATATGCGCGCCCATGCATTGATTGTCTGCGCAAAATGGGGTATACTGATTGCATCAACGCCAACCAAAAACAGGAAGTGATTGTTATGCAACAGGAAAACCTCTCCATGCTGTGCGATTTTTACGAGCTGACCATGAGCAACGGCTATTTCCTCAACGGCTTTTACAAGCGGAACACCTATTTCGACGTGTTTTTCCGCAATGTGCCGGACGGCGGCGGCTTCGCCATCGCGGCGGGTCTGGAGCAGATTGTCGATTACATCGAGCATCTGCATTTCGACGAGGAGGACATCGAATACCTGCGCGCCAAAAAGCTGTTTGACGAACGGTTTCTCTCGTATCTGCGCGAGTTCAAGTTCACCGGCGACATCTACGCCGTGCCCGAGGGCACGCCGGTCTTCCCGAACGAGCCCATCCTGACCGTGCGCGCCCCGGCGATCGAGGCGCAGCTCATCGAGACCTTCGTGCTGCTCGCCATCAACCACCAGTCGCTCATCGCCACCAAGGCCAAGCGCATCGTGCGCGCCGCGCAGGGGCGCGTCGTGCTGGAATTCGGCTCCCGCCGCGCACAGGGCGTGGCCGGCGCGGTGGTCGGCGCGCGCGCGGCCTACATCGGCGGCTGCTCCGGCACGGCCTGCACGCTGACCGACGAGCTGTACGGCGTGCCGGCGGGCGGCACGATGGCGCACTCGTGGGTGCAGATGTTCGACAGCGAATACGAAGCGTTCAAGACGTACTGCGAGCTGTATCCCAACAACACGACGCTGCTGGTCGACACCTACAACACGCTGAAAAGCGGCGTGCCCAACGCCATCCGCGTGTTCAAGGAGGTTCTGCTGCCGCGCGGCATCACGAACTTCGCCATCCGCCTGGATTCCGGCGACATCGCCTACCTCTCGCGGCAGGCGCGCAAAATGCTGGACGAGGCGGGGCTGTCCTGCTGCAAAATCACCGCGTCCAACGCGCTGGACGAGCACCTGATCCGCGATCTGCTCATGCAGGGCGCGTGCATCGACACGTTCGGCGTCGGCGAGCGGCTGATTACCGCGCGCAGCGCGCCGGTGTTCGGCGGCGTATACAAGCTGGTGGCGGTGGAAGGCCCGGACGGCAGCGTCATCCCCAAAATCAAGGTGAGCGAGAACACCTCCAAAATCACCAACCCGCATTTCAAAAAGCTGTACCGCTTTTTCGACAACGAGAGCGGCAAGGCGCTGGCGGACGAGCTGTGCGTCTACGACGAGGTCATCGACCCGGATACGCCGCACACGATCTTCGACCCCAACGCCACCTGGAAGACCAAAACGCTGACCAACTTCACGGTCAAGGAATTGCAGGTGCCAATCTTCCAAAACGGCAAGCGCGTCTACGAGCTGCCGTCCATCCACGAGATTCAGGCGTACTGCACCGAGCAGGTCAACCTGCTGTGGGAAGAGGTGCAGCGCTTTGAAAATCCGCACACCTACTATGTCGACCTGTCCCGCAGGCTGTGGGACATCAAACGGCTGCTGCTGCGCGACTGCAACCGCTGACACCGCGCAAAAAATCCCGCTCACCGGGCGTCCGGCGAGCGGGATTTCTGTTAAGCTCTGCGGTGTTTTTTCTTTTCCCATTCCGCCCACGGGATCAGCGCGTCCCCGCGCACAATCCAGGCGGTCTGCGCCTCGCGCGCGAGCGGCGTGTCGGACAGCGAGTCGGAATAGAAGGTCTCGATGCGCGCGTCGCCGAACACCTCGCGGAAGCGGCGCACCTTCTCCTCTCCCCAGCAGTTGACGCCGGTATACCGCCCCGTGTGCGCGTCGACGCGCGAGGCCATCAGGTGCCGGATGCCCAGCTGCTCGCAGGCGGGGCGGAGCAGAAATTCCGGCGACGCGGAAATGACCACGTCGTCCGCCCGCCGGGTCTTTTCGATGTACCACGGCTTGATGTTGCGGATGTGCGTGCGCCAGAACTCGCGCACGAGCTGCTCCGTGTCGCCGATCTCGGTCAGAAAGCGGTACATCTGCTGCTTGGCGCGCGTCTTGTCCCAGCGCTTGGCGCCGTACAGCGCAAAGCCGCCGATCGCGCCCGGCACGCGCCGCAGCATGCGCGGCCTGCGGCGCAGGCAGTAGAAGTAGAAATCCACCGTGCTGTCCCCGCGGTAGATGGTCTGGTCGAAATCATATACGTTCATCCGTTCTCTCCTCCGTCCGTCTGGTTTGAGTTTATGATACACTGCGCGGTTGATCCGCGTCAAGAGCGCGGACGGCGGCGCAAAAAAGCGGAACCCCCGCAGGGGTTCCGCGCAGACTGCCGAAAAAAACAAATTGTAATCGCGCCCGCCTGCGTTTTGCCGCCCGCAGGCGGCAAGAAAAATCGTTTTTCCGGCGACAGGCGCGCCGAAAAAAACACTGCTCAGCCCGCAAACGTGCGCGCAGCGCGGGCTGCATCTTCTCAAAAAACGCCTGCGTTTTTTGAACACCATCTCAGTTGCCGCGCTTGTCTCCGTAGAAAAACAGCGCGACCGTACCCGGACCGGCGTGCGCGCCGATCACGGTGTCCAGCATGTGAAGCTCCACCTCCTGCACCTGGGAGTGCTTGAGGATGTAATCCCGCAGATATTCGGCGTCCTCCAGGCAGTCGCCGTGGCTGATGGTGACCGGATACTGCCCGACCTCGCGGATGTGCGCGTTCAGCTGCCGGCACAGCGTCTCGAGCGAGCGCCGGCGGCCGCGCACCTTTTTGTCGGGGATCAGGCGCCCGTCGTCCGACACATACAGGACCGGCTTGATGCCGACCAGCGAGCCGACCACGGCGGACGATTTGGACACGCGGCCGCCGCGGTGCAGGTACATCAGATCGTCCACCGTGAACCAGTGCACGACGTGGGTGCGAAATTCCTCCACCCATTCGACCAGCTGTTCGGCGGTCATGCCCTCCTTCTTGCGCTTGACCGCCTCGCGCACGATCAGCGTCTGTCCGCCGGAGGCGGCGAACGTGTCCACGCAGTACACGCGGTTGGGGTAGCGGTCCTTCAGCTCGTCGCGCGCCATGCAGCCCGACTGGAAGCTGCCGCTCAGCGCGGAGGAAAAGCCGATGTACACCACGTCGCGGCGGGACTGCAAAATGCCCTCGAAGACGCTGGCGAACGCGCCCACGGTGGCCTGCGACGTCGTGACGTTCTTCCCGTCGCGCAGCTGCTGATAAAACGAGGAAAAGGGTACCGTTCTGCCGAAATCGTCTTCCACGGTATCGCAGCCCTCCAGCGTGAAGCTGAGCGGAACCGTACAGATATTGTTCTGAAGCAGATAGGACTCCTCAATGTCCAGAACAGAATCCGTGACAATCACGTAACCCATATTGTTCTCCCCCCGCATCATCGTTCCGGAATGATCTCGACCCAGTAGCCATCCGGGTCGACGATGAAATAGATGCCCATCGCCGCGTTTTCAAAGCAGATGCAGCCCATCTCCCGGTGCTTTTCGCGCGCGGCTTCAAAGTCGTCCGTGCGCAGCGCGAGATGGATCTCGTTCTCGCCCAGATTGTACGGCTGCGGATGCTCGCGCAGCCAGGTCAGCTCGAGCAGGTGCGGCGTCGCGCCGTCGCCGAGGTAGACGATGGTGAACGCATCGTCCGGACCCTGAATGCGGCGCGTCTCGCGCAGGCCGAGCGCCTCCTGATAAAAGGCGATGGACTCCTCCAGATTTTTGACATTTATATTATTATGTGCAAACGTAAAGTTCATATGCAGCTCCTCCCCGCGCAGGTCTCGATGATAGTACCTATTATACGTGCATTTTCGCGCTTTCGCAATGCCTGTTTGCCGCCAAATCGTCCGGGGCGCGAAAAAAATCCCCTGCGGCTGCCCGCAGGGGATGGTATTGTTTGCGTCGGGGTTTGTTTACATCACGCCCTGCGCCTTCATCGCCTCGGCGACCTTCAGGAAGCCCGCGATGTTTGCGCCCGCAACCAGGTTGCCCTCGCAGCCGTATTCCTTGGCGGCGGCGGCAATGTTGTGGTAGATGTCGACCATGATGCGGTGCAGCTTGCTGTCGACCTCCTCGAAGGTCCAGGACAGGCGCTGCGAGTTCTGGCTCATCTCCAGCGCGGAGGTGGCTACGCCGCCCGCGTTCGCGGCCTTGGCCGGTGCGAACAGCACGCCGCTGCTCTGGAATACCGCGATGGCTTCCGGCGTGGACGGCATGTTTGCGCCTTCGCCGACCGCCTTACAGCCGTTGGCAACCAGCGTCTTCGCCTCTTCCTCGTTGATTTCGTTCTGCGTCGCGCACGGCAGAGCGATGTCGCACGGAACAGACCAGATGCCCTTGCCCTCGTAGTACTTCGCAGTCGGAACCTCGTCGACATACTCCTTGATGCGGCCACGGCGCACTTCCTTGATCTCCTGAACAACAGCCAGGTTGATGCCGTTCTCGTCTACGACATAGCCGTTGGAGTCGGACAGCGCGATGACCGTCGCGCCCAGCTGCGTCGCCTTCTGGGTGGCGTAGATCGCTACGTTGCCGGAGCCGGAGATGACGACCTTCTTGCCCTCGAAGGAGGTGCCGTGATCCTTGAGCATGGCGTCAACGAGATAGCACAGGCCGTAGCCGGTCGCCTCGGTGCGGGCGAGGGAGCCGCCCCACTGCAGGCCCTTGCCGGTCAGCACGCCGACATACTCGTTGCGGATGCGCTTGTACTGGCCGAACATGTAGCCGATCTCACGTGCGCCGGTGCCGATGTCGCCGGCCGGTACGTCGGTGTCCGCGCCGATGTGGCGGCACAGCTCGGTCATGAAGGCCTGGCAGAAGCGCATAACCTCGCCGTCCGACTTGCCCTTCGGGTCGAAGTCAGAGCCGCCCTTGCCGCCGCCGATCGGCAGGCCGGTCAGGCTGTTCTTGAAGATCTGCTCGAAGCCCAGGAACTTGATGATGGACGCGCAGACGGACGGATGCAGGCGGATGCCGCCCTTGTACGGTCCGATTGCGGAGTTGAACTGATAGCGGAAGCCGCGGTTGACCTGAACCTTGCCGTTGTCGTCAACCCAGGCGACGCGGAACTGGATGCCGCGCTCCGGCTCGACGATGCGCTCAAAGACGCCCGCCTCCACGAGGTCCGGACGGCGCTCTGCGACCGGCTGGAGAGACTCCAGGACTTCATAGACGGCCTGCTGGAACTCCGGCTCGCCGGCATTGCGCTTGACAACGGTGTCGTAGACACCCTTCAGGTAGGTGTTGGTGATTGCCATATTACATTTTCCTCCATACTAAAATGGTTTGTTCACATCTTCGGTAAAAATAATACCACAAGAATGGCAATTTGAAAATATAAAAATTGCAAATTTCATAAATTTTTCTAAATCGTTCCTCTTTTTCCCCGCAACGCTCCCTTTTTGTCGCAGTTTTTGCCGAAAAAATGCAAAATTTTCGGGATTGTTCGCAAAAGCTCCGCTTTTTGCATTAAATCATGCTCTTTTTACCTCTTTTTGCACAGATTCCTGCAAGGCCATTTCTGGCACTTTTTAATTATTTTGCTCCGTTTTTTGTTCTACACGTCCGTTTTTCCGCCGCGCCGCCGCCGCGCGCGCCGCGCGGTTTTGCAGGAATGGCGCGCGCGGACTGCAAGCCACTCTCCCATGCGGTCAGTTGTCCGCACGGAGCGCACAGAAACGGCGCCGAAACGGGCGGATGATTGACTTTCCCCTCAAACGTGGTATCATGAAGACAGTGTACGGGCTGTCATAACAAGGGGAAAGCAACCGTCTCAGAGGAGGGTTTCAACCACATGCAAAACCGTAATTTCCCAAAAAAGGCAAAAAAAGCAGGCCAGAAGGTCAGGCGCTCGCTGTTCAGCTTTGTGTTCAACCGGCTGACCATCAGCGCCTTTCTGATTCTGATTCAGCTCATGCTCGTCGCGGCCTCGTTCCTGCTGTTACAGGGGAGCGTCAAGTACATGGTCGACGTGCTGCGCGTCATCAGCCTCATCGTCATCATCTGGCTCATCCGCAAGCCGGACAATCCCGCCTATAAAATTTCCTGGATTATTCTCATCCTGATGCTCGCGCCGATCGGCGCGCTGTTCTACCTGTTCTGGGGCAACACGCCGCTCAACCGCGCGCGCCTGATCAAGATCCGGCCGATCGACGTGACGCGCATCGAGCCGTCGCACCCGTCCGCCACGCGCGAGCTGTGCACCCGCTACCCGATCCACCGGCGCAGCTGCCAGTATCTGTATTCGGTCGTGGGCATGCCCGCCTGGAAGGATACGTCCGCGGAGTATTTCCCGGTCGGCGAGTACATGTTCGCCTCCATGCTGGCCGAGCTGAAAAAGGCGGAGCGCTTCATCTTTCTGGAGTTCTTCATCATCGACATCGGGCACATGTGGAACGCCATTCTGGACATTCTGCGCAAAAAGGCGGCGGAGGGCGTCGATGTGCGCGTGATGTACGACGACGTCGGCTGCATCTCCAAGCTGCCGCACAACTATGAAAAGACGCTGGAGCGCCAGGGCATCCGCGTCGTCCGCTTCAACCGCTTTGTGCCGATGCTCAACACCTATTTCAACTACCGCGACCACCGCAAAATCTGCGTCGTCGACGGCAACGTGGGCTACACCGGCGGCATCAACCTCGCCGACGAATACATCAACGAAAAGGATCGCTTCGGGCACTGGAAGGACACCGGCGTCAAGCTGACCGGCAGCGGCGTCGCCAATCTGACCACGCTGTTTTTACAGCTCTGGGATTTCTCCGTCGGCAGAACGACGGAAAATCTGCACGACTACCTGCCCACGATCACCGCGCCCAGCGACGGCTATGTGCAGGCGTTCGCCGATTCGCCGCTGGACGACGACAACACCAGCGAGACCATCTTTCTCAACATCATCAACAACGCCACGCGCAGCGTATACATCACCAGCCCGTACCTCGCGCTCGACAACGAGATGATCACCGCGCTGTGCAGCGCCGCGAAATCCGGCATCGACGTGCGCATTGTCACGCCGGGCATTCCGGACAAAAAGTCCGTCTACCTCATCACGCGCTCGTATTACGCCCAGCTCATCCGCGCGGGCGTGCGCATCTACGAGTACACGCCCGGCTTCATCCACGCCAAGATGATCGTCGCCGACGATTCCATCGCCGTCGTGGGCACGATCAACATGGATTTCCGCAGCTTTTATCTGCATTTCGAGTGCGGCACGGTGTTCTACCGCAGCTCCGTCGTGGACAAGGTGCGCGAGGACATTCTGGAGACCATCGAGAAATCGGAGGAGATCGACGAGCAGTGGATCCGCTCCTATCCGTGGAGCAAGTCCATCTGCGCCTCGCTGCTGTCGCTGCTCATTCCGCTGATGTGAGCGGGCGGCCGGAACAATCTGACAGCAAAACAGCGGGATGTCCCCCAGGGCGCATCCCGCTGTTGTTTTTCCGTCAATTTTCGCGCGTCATCAATTCCTTCGCCTGCTTGCCGGACAGGTGCTGAATGGTCAGCTCCACCATGCACACCTGTGCAAACAGGCGGTCGATCTCCCGCTGGCGGCCGTCCCGCTGTTCGGGCGAATATTTCGCCGCCAGCAGCTCCAGCGCGCGGCGCTTTTCCTCCTGCGGCAGCACGCGCGCTGTGCCGAAGGCGATGACGCTGCGGAAATACGTCGTGTATTCCTCCGGCACGACCGCGTCCTGATCGATCACGCAGAACGAGACCTTTTGCTCGCGCGCAATGGCGTCCAGCTTGTGCCCCTCCGGCGCGCAGTGAAAATACAGCTTGCCGTCCGCATAGACATAGCTCAGCGGCACGGCATAGGGATAGCCGCCGTCGCCGGAAACCGCCAGCACGCCCGACGTGCCGCGCGCCAAAACCGCAAGGCACTGCGCCTCTGTCAGCGCCTGCCGGTGTCTTCTCATCTTCCGAAACATCGCATTCTCTCCTTTTTGCGCACACTCTCTTTTTTTTGCGAAAACAGCCGCCCAGAACCGGGCGGCTGTCTGTGTAAAGTCAGATTCTCGCAACGCCGCTCTCGCGCGCCGCCTGGGCGACCGCCGCCGCGACGGCGTCCTTGACGCGCGGGTCAAACGCCTTGGGCATGATGTTCTCCGCGCTCAGCTCCTCGTCGGAAATCAGGTTGGCGATGGCATAGGCCGCCGCGATCTTCATCTCCTCGTTGATGTCGGACGCGCGCACATCCAGCGCGCCGCGGAACACGCCCGGGAATGCCAGCACGTTGTTGATCTGGTTCGGATAATCCGAGCGGCCCGTGCCGACGACCGCCGCGCCGCCGCGCCTGGCCTCGTCCGGCATGATTTCCGGAACCGGGTTGGCCATCGCAAAGACCATCGGATCGTCCGCCATCGTGCGAACCATCTCCGCCGTCAGCACGCGCGGCGCAGACATGCCGAAGAAAATATCCGCACCCGGCAGCACCTCTGCCAGCGTGCCGCGCTTGTTTTCCGGGTTGGTGACCGTCGCCATATACGCCTGCTCGGCGTTCATCTGCTCACAGCCCTCATACAGCGCGCCGAACTTGTCACACATGATGACGTCCTTCAGACCCATGCTGAGCAGCAGCTTGGTCACCGCAATGGCCGCCGCGCCCGCGCCGTTGACCACCATCTTGATGTCCGACAGCTTGCGCCCGGTCAGGCGGCAGGCGTTGATCATGGCCGCCGCACAGCAGATCGCCGTGCCGTGCTGGTCGTCGTGGAACACCGGGATGTCACAGCGCTCCTTCAGCTTGCGCTCGATCTCAAAACAGCGCGGCGCAGCGATGTCCTCCAAATTGATACCGCCGAACGAACCGGCCAGCAGCGCGACCGTGTTGACAAATTCATCGACGTCCTTGGTGCGGACGCAGAGCGGAAACGCATCGACATCGCCGAACGCCTTGAACAGCGCGCACTTGCCCTCCATGACCGGCATACCAGCTTCCGGGCCGATGTCTCCCAGGCCGAGGACGGCGGAGCCGTCGGTAATCACCGCGACCAGATTGTGGCGGCGGGTGTAGACGTAGCTCAAATCGACATCCTTCTGAATTTCCAGACAGGGCTGGGCGACGCCGGGGGTGTACGCAATCGACAGATCGTCCGCGTTTTCCACCGTGCAGCGGGAAACAACTTCAATTTTGCCCTGCCAGTCGCGGTGGGCCTGCAATGCTCTTTCTTTCTGGTCCATGATATCCTCCATGTTCTGTGTTCGTATTCTCAGATTCTTACATTTTACCACTTCACAGAGGCAAATACAAACCGTATTTTCCCGCCGCGCTCTGTACATGTTATACAAAGCGGCGGGCGCCCGTCCGGGGCAGTTTTCCGCGTTACAATTTATTCACAATATTGTCACAAACTCTTTACCTGTATGTGGAATTTCCTTCATAATTACCCGATATAATAGAGCCATAGAAAGCACAGGAAGACAATGTGAAATTCCACTGTCCCGCTGTCATTGTCTTCAGCTCCCAGCAGCGGGCAGGCTAAAAGCATCTGCTGAAAAGCAGTCTCTATATACTCTCTTTACTCTTGTTTTTTCCACTTATCTCTTCTTTTTACCTCTTTTTCATTCACCTTTTCTACCGCAAATCTCTGGCTGAGCCGAACAGGTTTCCTGTTCGGCTCAGCGTCTTTTTGTCTCAAAAAATCCCGCCCGTCCGTTCACGCGCACGAAAAAGGCAGCCGATCTCTCGACTGCCTGTTGGCGCCCCATTCCGTAACCCAGCGCCAGCGGTTGCGGAATGGAAAGGAGCTGCGGCGAAAGGAATGAGGGAGAACGCCTGCGTTCTTCCGAATGATCGGCAGCCCGCAGCGACGCGACGAGGCTCGAACTCGCTATCGCACCCTGAAAAACAGGTT
>DXIG01000123.1 GCA_019112985.1 Candidatus Butyricicoccus stercorigallinarum
GTTGAATGCGAGATTGACGGGAAAAAAGAATATATTCAGAAAATACCCGAAATGATGCGAAAAGCGAAACAGAACAGGGGAGAAAGATAATACTATAAATATATATTACATAAAAACCAGAGGAAAATATCTATATATAGGGAAAAAAGAAACAAAAAAATAGAAGGGCAGGGGATGCCGTATGGCTGTGTGCGTGCGCTGTCTGCACGTGCACGCAACGCACGCAGGAAAGGCAAAGAGATATATTTTCACGAAAAAAGCGGAAAATTTGTCAGAAATTTTGTTGAAAAAACAGGCGAAACGCGAGCAACTTTTGCGCGGAAAGACTTGTCTCGCGGGGGCGGTTGTGATAAAGTAACGGTACGGGTGGTATTGGAATGGAACAACGCATGCGCGGGGTTCTCAAACTGCACCGGATGTTTTTCTTACTTTTTTCGGCACGGTTCATATCGCGGGCAGGCGAGTGAAACCGGTGCACAGGGAATCGCCGCCGGAGGTTTACGGAGGTGGTTCGCATGAAAATTGGATTTATCGGCGCGGGAAAGGTCGGCACATCGCTCGGAAAGCTGTTCGCGCAGCACGGCGTAGCCGTAACCGGCTATTTTAGCAAGACCCCGCAGCACGCCGAACAGGCAGCAGCATTCACACAGTCGCAGTGCTTTGGTTCATTGGCTGACGTTATGGACGCGAGCGATACCCTGTTTGTGACCACGCCGGACGGCGTGATCGCGCGCATGTGCGAAGACATGGCGGCGCTGCCGATCAAAAGTAAATGTATTTGCCATTGCAGCGGCGCGCTGCCCAGCGCGGTCTTCGCCCCGGCGGAGGCGCGCGGCGCACGGGCTTGCTCGGTGCACCCGCTGCTGGCAGTCAGCGACCGGTTCTCGTCCTGGGAACAGCTGGAGGGCGCGTTTTTCACGCTGGAGGGCTCCGCCGCCGCAGAGATGGCGGCGCTTTTGCACGCCTGCGGCGCGCAGACCGCGACCATCGGCGCGGCGGACAAGGCGCGCTACCATCTGGCCGCGTGCGTCGTGAGCAACCTGGCGGTCGGCCTGTCCCACTGGGGCATGCAGCTGCTGGAGCAGTGCGGCTTCACGGCGGCGCAGGCGCAGCGCGCGCTCACGCCGCTCATCCTGGGCAACGCGCAGTCGGTCTGCGCGAAGGGGCCGCGCGATGCGCTCACCGGACCGGCCGAACGCGGCGATCTGGAGACCATCCGGTCGCATATGGCGTGCCTGAGCCGCGAGGATCAGGCGCTCTATGCCCTGCTGACACGCAAGCTGTGCGATCTGGCACAGGAAAAACATCCTGACAGAGACGATACTGCCCTCAGAACCTATTTGGAGGGATTGTCATGAAGAACACAGTACTGACGTTTGGGCAGGCCAAGAAAGAACAGAAGAAGCAGACCATGCTCACAGCCTATGACTATTCGACCGCCAAGCTGATTGACGAGGCGGGCGTCAACTCGATCTTAGTCGGCGATTCTCTGGGCATGGTCTGTTTGGGTTATGAGGACACGCTGGCCGTGACGATGGAGGACATGATCCACCACACCAAGGCGGTCTGCCGCGGCGCGAAAAACGCGCTGGTCGTCGCGGACATGCCGTTTATGTCGTATCAGACGTCCGTCTACGACGCCGTCGTCAACGCGGGACGCCTGATCAAGGAAGGCGGCGCGCAGGCGGTCAAGTTGGAGGGCGGCGCGACGGTCTGCGAGCAGATCCGCGCCATCGTCGACGCCTCCATCCCGGTGTGCGCGCACATCGGCATGACGCCGCAGTCGGTCAACGCCTTCGGCGGCTTCAAGGTACAGGGCAAGGGCGAGCAGGCCGCGCAGAAGATCCTCGACGACGCGCGCCGCGTGCAGGAAGCGGGCGCGTACGCGGTCGTTCTGGAGTGCGTGCCGGCGGCGCTGGCCAAGAAGATCACCGAGGAGCTGGACATTCCGACCATCGGCATCGGCGCCGGCCCGGACTGCGACGCGCAGGTACTGGTCTATCAGGACATGATCGCGATGTTCTCCGACTTTACGCCCAAGTTCGCCAAGACGTTTGCCAACGCGGGCGCCGTGATGATGGAGGGCTTCCGCAGCTATATTAAGGAAGTCGAGGAGGGCACCTTCCCGGCGGCAGAGCACACGTTTAAGATGGATGAGACCATCATCGAAAAGCTGTATTAAATAAAAACGGCACGCAAAGAAAAAAGGGGAATTGCAATGACTATCGTAAAGACCATCGAGGAGGTGCGCGCGCAGGTCAGGGCGTGGCGCGCGCAGGGGCTGACCGTCGGCCTGGTGCCGACCATGGGCTATCTGCATGAGGGACACCAGAGCCTGATTGCGCGCTCGGTCGCGGAAAATGACCGCACGGTCGTCTCCGACTTCGTCAATCCCATCCAGTTCGGCCCGACCGAGGATCTGGCGACCTATCCGCGCGACATCGCGCGCGACGCGGCGCTGTGCGAGGCCACCGGCGCCGACCTGATCTTCCATCCGGAGGCGGACGAGATGTACGCGCCCGACTTCTGCACCTATGTCGATATGGACCGCCTGACCGGCGGGCTGTGCGGCAAGACGCGCCCGACGCATTTCCGCGGCGTGTGCACCGTCGTCAGCAAGCTGTTCCACATCGTCCAGCCGGATCGCGCCTACTTTGGCCAGAAGGACGCGCAGCAGCTGGCGGTCATCCGCCGCATGGTGCGCGATCTGAACATGCCGCTGGAGATCATCGGCTGCCCGATCGTCCGCGAGGCGGACGGGCTGGCCAAGAGCTCGCGCAACACCTACCTGAACGAGGCGGAGCGCCAGGCGGCGCTGTGCCTGTCGCGCGGCCTGGCCAAAGGCAAAGCCGCGGTCGAGGCGGGCGAGACCGACGCGGCGAAGGTGCGCGCCGTCATCGCCGGCGAGATCGAGGCCGAGCCGCTGAGCCGCATCGATTACGTCGAGCTGGTGGACTGGAACACGCTGGAGCCGGTGGACAGCACGGAGGGCTCGATTCTCGCCGCCGTCGCGGTCTACATCGGAAAAACCCGACTGATCGATAACTTCATCATCGAACGCTGATTTTTACGGAGGACGTACATGACTATCCAGATGCTCAAAAGCAAAATTCACCGCGCGGTTGTCAAGCAGGCGGAGCTGAACTATGTCGGCTCCATCACGGTTGACAGCGAGCTGCTGGATGCGGCCGGCATTTACGAGTACGAGAAGGTACAGATTGTCGATGTCAACAACGGCAGCCGCTTTGAGACCTACACCATCGCGGGCGAGCCGGGCAGCGGCATGATCTGCCTGAACGGCGCGGCGGCGCGCTGCGTCTCCGAGGGCGACCGCATCATCCTCATGGCCTATGCGGACGTGACGCCGGAGGAGGCGAAGACGCACAAGCCGAAGGTCGTCTTTGTCGACGACGACAACGCGATCTCCCGCGTGACGCATTACGAAAAGGCCGGCGCCCTGTACGACGACGAACGGCTGTAACCCCCGAAGGGAAAAGGCATGGCCGCGCGCCATGCCTTTTCTGCGCCCGGATTGTGCACAGGGTGTGGAAAAAGCGGAAAAACTGTGGTATTCTAATACATACGGGGCAAATCGCCCGAATCGGACCGGAACAGAAAAAATAACCGCCCGCGGGGCGGAGAGGAGGCGGAAGCGGTGCACGGATTGCTGTCTGTCGTGATTCCCGCGTACAATGAGGAACAGATGATCGAAACGGCTGCGTCTACCATCGGCGCGGTGCTGCGCGGCGCGGACATTCCGCACGAGCTGATCTTTGTGGACGACGGCTCGACGGACCGCACCTGGCGCAGACTGTGCGGCGCGGCGCAGCGCGACACGTGCGTGCGCGGCGTGCATTTTTCGCGCAATTTCGGCAAGGAGGCCGCCATCATGGCGGGGCTGGCGCAGGCGCGCGGCGACTGCTGCGCGGTCATCGACTGCGATTTGCAGCACCCGCCGGAGACGCTGTTGGAGATGTACGCGCTGTGGCAGCAGGGCTACGAGGTCATCGAGGGCAGAAAGAACAGCCGGGGCGAGGAGAGCGCGGCGCACACCTGGGCGGCGAAGTGGTTTTATGCGCTCATCAGCCGGGCGACCGGCTTCGACATGTCGAGCGCCTCCGACTTCAAGCTGCTCGACCGCAAGGCGGTGGATGTGCTGCGCAATATGCGCGAGCGCAATGCGTTTTTCCGCGCGCTGTCGTCGTGGATCGGCTTCAAGACCACGAGCGTCTCGTTCGACGTGCGCGAGCGCGCGGCGGGGCAGTCCAAGTGGTCGACGCGGGCGCTGGTCAAATATGCGGTGAGCAACATCTCGTCCTTTTCCACCGCGCCGATGCAGCTGATCACCGGGCTGGGCGTGCTGATGCTGGCGCTGTCTGTCGTGCTCGGCGGCATTGCCGTCGCGCAGAAATGTATGGGACAGGCGCTCGAGGGCTTTACGACCGTCATCCTCATCCAGCTGTTTTCCAGCAGCATCATCATGATCAGCCTCGGCATCATCGGCTACTACATCGCCCGTATCTATGACGAAATCAAGGGCAGGCCGCGCTACATCATTGCGGACACCTGCGGCGACGAGCCGTGAGACAGGAGGCCGCCATGCTTGCAAAATTCTTCGACCGCACGTTTTGGAAATTCATTGTCGTGGGCGTCGTCAACACGCTGTTCGGGACGGCGATCATGTTTGTCTTTTACAACGTGTTCCACCTGAGCTATTGGGTCTCCTCGGCGTCCAACTACTTTTTCGGCAGTATTCTGAGCTATTTCCTCAACCGGACGTTCACCTTCCGCAGCCGCGGCAGCCATCCCAGGCAGATTGCGCGCTTTGCCGCCAACATCACACTTTGCTATCTGTGCGCTTACGGCATTGCCCGGCCGCTGGTGCGCCTGGCGCTGACCGGCGCGGCCGCCGCCGTGCAGGAGAATCTGGCGATGCTGGTGGGCATGTGCCTGTTTGTGGCGCTCAACTACATCGGACAGCGGTTTTTCGTGTTCAAAAAAGCGGAATAAAGCGGCTCCCGGCGGGAGCCGGAACAAGGTGATGCGCGGGCACATGTCCGTATTATCATATAAATAAATGGGTGGGCACCTACCAACCGTCAGGCCAAATACATGGTTCAGGAGGAACAGAACGATGTTCAACGATGTTTGGCCGCTCGCACTGGTAGTGGCCTCCAATGTGGCGTATCAGATTTGCGCCAAATCCGTCCCAGGCGGCATGAATCCGTTCGCGTCGCTGACCATTACTTATTCGGAAAAACACCGCTCAGCCCGCAAACGTGCGCTGCCGCGGGCCGCAGCTTTTCAAAAAACGCCTGCGTTTTTTGAAGTAAAAAATCCTCTGCACACAGCCGTGCGGAGGATTTTTCCGTCTCAGCCGCTTTCCTGTGCCAGCGCGAGCAGGTGCAGCAGCGCCTGCGTGACGTCCGGCACATTTACATCCACGCGGTCCGGCTGCGCGACGTGCACGCCGACGGCATAGCCCGCGTAGTCGAACATCGGGTAATCGTTCACGCCGTCGCCGACGGCGGCGGTCTGCTCCGGCGGGATGTCGAGCATGTGCCCGAGGCGCCGCATGCCGGAGGCCTTGTCGACGGTGTCCGGCGCGATGTCGAACGAATCGGCGTGGCGGTAGACGGTCACGCCGCGCAGCTGCGGCGCGAGGCGCGCCAGACAGGCCGCGACGCCGTCAAATTCCGCTTCGGTGCGCGGAAACGGCGTCAGACAGACGAGGTTGGGCTGATACCAGAGCCCCGGCAGCTGCCGGTCGAGCTCCGCGCGCAGCAGGGCGATACTGTGCGCGGCGGCGTCCGAATACGGCTGGACGAACCAGCGCGCGGGCGGGAGCGCGGCGCCGAGCTGGATCACCGCGCCGTTTTCGCCCACGAGGGCGGGACAGCGCAGCGCCAGCTGGCGCGCAAAGCCGCAGAGGTACGCCGTGGGCTTGCCCGAGCACAGGGCGATGTGCACGCCGCATTCCTCCAGCCGGCGCAGCAGGCGGAGATTGCGCGCCGTCATGCCCGCGCCGATTTCCGCCAGCGTGCCGTCCAGATCAAAGGCGGCCAGACGCAGCTTCATCCCTTTTTCTCCTGAAAGCCGCGCACAAGGCGCAGCAGCTGCTTTTCCGGCACAAGGCGCGCGGCGGCCGCGCCCAGCCGCACCATCCGGCCGGGGAAGATGAGCAGCCGGCCCTCCAGCGTCTGCGCGACCGCCTGCCGGGCGACCTGTGCGCAGGAGACGCCCCGGGCGGCGCTCTTTGCGCCCGCGACCTGGTTGAACTCGGTCTCCACCGGGCCGGGGCACAGGCAGCTGATGGTCACCGGGCTGCCCGCCGCGCGCAGCTCCTCATAGATCGCCTCGCTCAGGCGCACCACGTAGTTTTTGGTGGCGTAGTAGGTGGCCAGCAGCGGGCCGGGCAGAAACCCGGCGGACGAGGCGATGTTGAGGATGCGCCCCTCGTTGTTGCGCATAAAGTCGCGCAGAAACAGCTTGGTCAGGATGTGGACGGCGCGGATGTTGACGTCGATCATCTCCAGCTCGCGGTCGAGATCGGTCTGCGCGAACGCGCCGTACAGGCCGAAGCCCGCGCCGTTGACCAGGAGCGTGACGTTCTGCTCCCGCGTGCGCTCGTACAGCCAGCGGCAGCTGCGCTCCTGCGACAGGTCGCAGACATACAGGCGGCAGGGGGTGGGAAGCTGGCGGGCGAGCTGCTCCAGCCGGTCGCGGCGGCGCGCGACGAGCAGCAGACGCCAGCCGCGGCGGCTCAGCTCGCGGGCGATCTCGCGCCCGATGCCGGACGACGCGCCGGTAATCAGTGCGGTTTTCACGGTGTATTCCTCCTCAGTGCGTGCGGCACAATGCTCTTCTGTCTGACAGTATAGCATATTTTTCGGCACATGTTGCATCCTTCGGGCGAATCCGCTATACTGTGTCAAAAGAAGGAGGCTGTGTTATGCACATCTATTCCCCGGAACAGTGGGTGTTTCTGTTTTACATCTACTGCTTTTTCGGCTGGTGTTTTGAATCGGTTTATGTTTCGCTGTTACAGCGGCACTGGGTCAACCGCGGGTTTCTGCGCGCGCCGCTGCTGCCCATCTACGGCTCGGGCGCGCTGTGCATCCTGCTCGTCTGCCTGCCGGTGCGCGACAATCCGTTCGCTGTGTTCGTGCTCGGCGTGATCTTCCCCACGCTGCTGGAATACGCGACCGGCTACGTCATGGAGCTGCTGTTTCACATGCGCTATTGGGACTATACCGGCAAAAAGGGCAACATCAACGGCTATATCTGCCTGCAATCCTCCATCGCGTGGGGCTTTCTCTCGCTGCTGCTCATCGACGTCATCCACCCGCCCATCGGGCGCTGGATGGAGCGCCTGCCGCAGCTGGCCGTGCTCATCGTGGTGGTCGTCGTCAGCTGCGTGTTTGTCAGCGACGTTGTCGTTTCGTTCCGCGCGGCGTTCAACCTGCGCCATGTGCTCGAGGAGATGGAGCGCGTGCGCACGCAGCTGGATGAGGCGCGCGTGCAGCTCGAGCTGGCGCGCGCGGAGGCGCGGGACCGGCTGGAGGAGCTGGGCGAGAGCCTGCGCGAGGACAACCAGCGCCGCCAGAAGGCGTGGGAGGAGCGCGCCGAGCTGCTGCGCCGCGAGCTGAAGCGCCGGCAGGAGCATCAGAACCGCTACTTCAACCGCGCCATTCTCCGGGCGCACCCGTCCGCGACGAGCCGGCGCTTTGCCGAATCGCTGCGCCAGCTGCGCGAGGAGCTGGAACAGAGCCGGAAAAAATAAACGAACGGAGCAGACAACCGGCGTCTGCTCCGCTTTTTTGCCCGAAACGCAATGCGTCATGCGGGAGATCAAACGTTTCTTGCGTGCGCTGCCGGCTCCCGGCAGCGTTTTGCCGCCCGCAGGCGGCAGTCAAAACCGTTTTTTCCGGCGACAGGCGCGTCGGAAAAAACACCGCTCAGCCCGCAAACGTGCGCGCCGCGCGCGCTGCCGCGGGCTGCCTCTTTTCAAAAAACGCCTGCGTTTTTTTTGAAGCGTGTCGGGACTTCCCGACACGCAAACCGCCGTTCCGCGTGAACGGCGGTTTTCTTTGCCCAAATCCGTCAGATAAATTCGTAAATCGCCTTGGCGACGCCGTCGTTGTCGTTGGTGTCGGTGACGTACTTCGCCAGCTGCTTGACCGCGTCGTCGCCGTTGCCCATGACGACGGGCATACCGACGATTTTCAGCATGTCGGTGTCGTTGTCGCTGTCCCCGACCGCCATGATCTGGTCGAGCGAGATGCCCATGACATGCGCCAGCTCGCGCAGCGCGACGCCCTTGTTGACGCCCTGCGGCATGATCTCAAAGTTGTTCTCCGCCGAGCGCGTGATGTGGATGCCGGGCAGGCGGTTGATCTCCCCGAGCGCCTCGGCGAGCACATGCTGCTCCCCGCGCGCGAACACCTTGGACACCGGGAACTTGTGCGCCCGGATGGCGGACGCGATGTCGGGCAGCACGACCTTGCTCGCCCAGAAGCCCTCCGTGCGCTTGGTGTTGGACAGAATTTCGTCGGAATAGGGGTTCAGATACAGGCGGTCGCCGACGTAGATCATCACGGTCATCGGGCGGTTCTGCACCGCCTCCACGACGCGCGCGCCGATGTCCCACGGCATCGCCCATTCCTTGACGTTGCGCGCGTTGCGCACGTCGGAAATCGCCGCGCCGCCCGCAGAGATGAGCAGAGAGGATGCACCGATTTCCCGCGAAAAGACCGCCGCTTCTCCCACAATGCGCCCCGTGCAGACGATGACCTTGACGCCCTTGCTGCGGGCATAGGCCACCGCCTCCACCGTGGACGGCAGAATGTCCACGTCGCTCGTCAACACCGTGCCGTCCAGATCGAGTGCAATCAAACGATACATAATCCCTCTCCTTTCAAACCTCATATTCCCTGTCAGAACACCAGCTGCAGCGCCGCAGCGCCGCCCAGAAACAGCGCCGCAGAAATCGCACAGATCATATCGTCGCGCCCGAATTTCAGCTGCCGCATGCGCGTGCGCCCCACATCGCCCCGGTACAGGCGGCATTCCATCGCCGTGGCCAGCTCCTCCGCCCGCCGGAACGACGAGACGAACAGCGGCACGAGGATGGGCAGCAGCGCCCTGGCGCGGTGCAGCAGATTGCCCGAATCGAAGTCCGCGCCGCGCGCGCGCTGCGCGCGCATGATCTTGTCAGTCTCCTCCACCAGCGTCGGGATGAAGCGCAGCGCGAGCGACATCATCATCGCCAGCTCGTGAATCGGCAGCCGCAGCCGCTTGAGCGGCGAAAACAGGCGTTCAAAGCCGTCGGTCAGCTGGATGGGCGACGTCGTGTACGTCAGCAACGACGTGCCCACGATGAGCAGCACCAGCCGCGCCACGAGCAGCGCCGCCTTGTGCACGCCCGTCATCGTCACGCTCACCGCGCCCGCGCGCCACAGCACATCGTCCCCCGGCGTCAGAAACAGATTGAGCACCGCCGTGAACGCGATGAGAAACAGCAGCGGCTTGAGCCCGCGCAGCACCATGCGCAGGCGCAGGCGGGACAGCGCGACCAGGCCGAAAATATACACGGCGAGCAGCGCATACGGCAGCGCGCCGTCACAGGCGAACAGCGCGACGATGATCGCCAGAATGAGCAGAATCTTCGTGCGCGGGTCGGCGCGGTGCAGCGGCGTATTGCCGGGGAAATACTGCCCCAGCGTGATGTCTCTCAGCATGGGCGCCCCCCTTTCCGGCAGTCGAGCAGCTTTTGCACGGCCTGCTCGACGGTATAACAGCCGGCGTCCACCGCGATGCCGCGGCGGCGCAGCTCCAACAGAATGCGCGTGACCTGCGGCACCGCCAGCCCGGCGCGCGTCAGCGCCTCGTCCTGCGCGAACACCTCGGACGGCGCGCCGGTCAGGAAGATGCGCCCCTCGCGCAGGACGACCAGCCGCGACGCCATGCGCGCGGCGTCCTCCATGGAATGCGTGACGAGCACAATCGTCGTGCCGCGCGTCTCGTGCAGCGTGCGGATGAGCGCGAACATCTCCTCGCGCCCCACGGGGTCCAGCCCCGCTGTCGGCTCGTCGAGCACGAGCACCTCCGGCTGCATCGCGAGCACACCGGCCAGCGCCACGCGGCGCTTCTGTCCGCCGGACAGCTCAAACGGCGATTTTTCCGCCACCTCGCGCGGCAGGCCGACCATATCCAGCGCGTCCGCGACGCGCCGGTTGATCTCCCGGTTGTTCAGCCCCATGTTCACGGGGCCGAAGGCGATGTCGCGCCCGACGGTCTCCTCAAACAGCTGGTATTCCGGGTACTGGAACACCAGCCCGATGCGAAAGCGCACGCCGCGCAGGTCGGCGCCGCGGGCGAAGATGTCCTGCCCGTGAAACAATACCTGCCCCTGCGTCGGGCGCAGCAGGCCGTTCAAGTGCTGGATGAGCGTCGATTTGCCCGAGCCGGTGTGGCCGATGAGCGCGATGCACTCGCCGCGCTTGATCGTCAGGTTGACGCCGTCCAGCGCCCTGCGCTCAAACGGCGTGCCCGCGCTGTACACGTGGCTCAGCCCGCGCAGCTCCAAAATGGGCGGCTCCCGCCGGAATTCGTTCATCTGCTCTCCCCCTTCAGCCACGCCTCGATGCGGTCGGCGCACTCCTCCACGGTCAGCGCGTCGATGTCCAGCCCCGCGCCGGCGCGCGCGTTGAGCGCCTCCAGCAGCTGGACGCTCTGCGGCGCCGCCAGCCCGAGCGCGCGCAGCCGTTCGGTCTGCACAAAGATTTCGCGCGGCGTGCCGTCAAGGAGCAGGTGTCCGCCGTCGAGCACGGCGACGCGCTCCGCCTGCACCGCCTCGTCCATGTGGTGCGTGATGAGCACAATCGTCAGGTGCTTTTGCGCGTGCAGGCGGTGCAGCACGCGCAGGACGTCCGCGCGCCCGCGCGGGTCGAGCATGGCGGTCGGCTCGTCGAGCACGATGCACTTGGGCTGCATCGCCAGCACGCCCGCAATCGCCACGCGCTGCTTCTGTCCGCCGGACAGCAGGTGCGGCGCGTGCAGGCGGTAGTCCTGCATGTCCACCATGCGCAGCGCCTCATCCACGCGGTGGCGGATCTCGCGCGGCGCGACGCCCATGTTCTCCAGTCCGAACGCCACGTCCTCCTCGACGACGGTGGCGACGATCTGGTTGTCCGGATTCTGGAACACCATGCTGCACGCGCGGCGGATGTCCCAGACGCGGTCGGGGTTTCCGGTGTCGATGCCGTCCACCAGCACGCGCCCGCCGGAGGGCAGCGCGATGGCGTTGCAGTGCTTGGCGAACGTGGATTTCCCCGAGCCGTTGCGCCCCAGAATGGCGGCGAACTGCCCGTAGGGCACGGTCAGATTGACCCCATCCAGCGCCAGATGCGTCGCATGGGAGAAATCCGTATAGCGGAAGGTCAAATTGTCCGCGCGAATCATTTCCGACATGATCTTGTTACCTCTGTCCTGCAATCAATCTGAATGCGCCTCAGCGGTTGGGGTTGACCCACCGCGCCGTGTTGCCGCACGGCAGCGCCAGCCCGGTCGAGCGCACCGGCAGACCGAGCTCCTGGCAGTCGACCTGCCCGCCGAAGCGCGGGACGACCGTCGTGCCGAGCAGATAGCCCATGACCGACGGCGACAGGCCGGTGGAATAGCTGTTGACCAGGAAAAACAGCGGGTCGTCGGACAGCACGCCGGCGACGAGCGAGACAAACGACGCGATGTCGTTTTCAATCTTCCAGACCTCGCCGGTCGGCCCCCGGCCGTAGCTCGGCGGATCCATGATGACGCCGTCATACCGCCGCCCGCGGCGAATTTCGCGCTCGACGAACTTTTTGCAGTCGTCGACAATCCAGCGGATGGGGCGATCGGCCAGTCCGGACGCCGCCGCGTTTTCGCGCGCCCACTGCGTCATGCCCTTGGAGGCGTCGACATGGCACACGCTGGCGCCCGCCGCGGCCGCCGCGAGCGTCGCGCCGCCCGTATAGGCGAACAGATTGAGCACGCGCACCGGCTTGTCCGACCGGCGGATGCAGGCGTCGACAAAGTCCCAGTTGGCCGCCTGCTCGGGGAACAGGCCGGTGTGCTTGAAGCTCATCGGCTTGATGTGAAACGTCAGCTCGCGGTAGTGCACGTCCCACTGCGGCGGCAGCTTTTTGATGCTCCACTTGCCGCCGCCGGACGACGAGCGGTGATAGGTCGCGTCCGCGTGCGTCCAGACGGCGACGCCCTTCTGCTTCGGCCAGATGGCCTGCGGGTCGGGGCGCACGAGCACCTGGCTGCCCCAGCGCTCGACCTTCTCGCCCTGTCCGCAGTCGAGCACCTCAAATTCCTTCCATTGATCTGCAATCCACATTATGTCTTCTCCATTTTGTGACGTCACCGTTTTTTCTTTGGCCTGGCCCAGCCCGCCTTGCGGCGGGGCGCCGGGCGCCTCTGCTCCCGCGCGGACGCGCCGGCCGTTTTGCGCGGCTTGGCGCCGCCATGCCGCGCGGGCTTGTCCGCCTGCCTGTTCTTCTCGTGCAGGTGCGAAAAATGTTCGTTCGGGCGCGGGTGGATCAGGCATTCCCTGCCATAGCCGATCAGATCCTCCCGCCCGGCCTGCAGCAGCGCGCGGATGACGAGCGCCCGCTTGTCCGGCCTGCGCCATTGCAGCAGCGCACGCTGCATCGCCTTTTCCTCCGGCGTCTTGGCGACATACACCGGCTCGCCCGTGCGCGGGTCGATTTCGGCGTAGTACATCGCCGTCGACAGCGTGCCCGGCGTCGGGTAGAAGTCCTGCACCTGCTGCGGCATATAGCCGATGCCGTTGAGGTACTCCGCCAGCTGCACCGCGTCGCGCAGCTCCGCGCCCGGATGCGACGACATCAGATAGGGCACCAGATACTGCTTTTTGCCCAGCTTTTCGTTGATGCGCTCGTAGCGCTTTTTGAACCGCTCGTACACGGAAAACGGCGGCTTGCCCATGTAGTACAGCGCGTGGTCGCTCATATGCTCGGGCGCGACCTTGAGCTGGCCGCTGATGTGATATTTGACCAGCTCGAGGAAAAATTCGTCGTTGTGATCCGCCATCATGTAGTCGTACCGCAGGCCGGAGCGGACGAACACCTTTTTGACGCCCGGAATGTCGCGCAGCTTGCGCAGCAGCGTCAGATAGTCCGTGTGATCGGCCTCCAGATTGGCGCACGCCCGCGGGAACAGGCAGCGCTTGTCGCGGCAGAGCCCGTGCTTCTCCTGCTTTTTGCACGCCGGGAAGCGGAAATTGGCGGTCGGGCCGCCGACATCGTGAATATAGCCCTTAAAATCCGGGTGCTGCGCGATGCGCCTGGCCTCCGCGACCACCGATTCGTGCGAGCGCGCCGAGACAAACCGCCCCTGATGAAACGCCAGCGAGCAGAAATTGCAGCCGCCGAAGCAGCCCCGGTTGTGAATGATGGAAAACTGCACCTCCGCGATGGCGGGCACGCCGCCCTCCGCCTCGTAGGACGGGTGGTAGGTGCGCTGATAGGGCAGCCCGTAGACGTGATCCATCTCCGCCGTGGTCAGCGGCAGCGCGGGCGGATTCTGCACGAGCAGGCGGCGGCCGTGCGGCTGCACCACCGCCTTGCCGGTGATGTGATCCTGCTGGTCGTACTGCACCTTGACCGATTCGGCGTAGCGCCGCCGGTCCGCCAGCACGTCGTCGAGCGACGGGCACCAGACCGCCGGGAAAGATATATCCGCTTTGTCCTGCGTCAGATAGGCCGCGCCGCGCACCTGGCGCACGACATCCGCGCCGTGCTTGCCCGCCCGCAGGTTGGCGGCGATTTCCAGCACGGAGCGCTCGCCCATGCCGAACATCAGCCCGTCCGCGCCCGTGTCCTGCAAAATGCTCGGCAGGATGCGGTCTGCCCAGTAGTCGTAGTGCGCAAAGCGGCGCAGGCTGGCCTCCAGCCCGCCCAGGTAGATGGGCACATCGGGAAACGCGCGCCGCGCCAGCCCGGCGTACACCGTCACCGCGCGGTCCGGCCGCCGGCCGCCGCGCCCGCCGGGGGAATAGGCGTCGTCGTGGCGGCGCTTTTTGGCGGCGGTGTAGTGCGCCACCATCGAATCGATGTTGCCGCCGTTGATGAGCACGGCGTAGCGCGGGCGCCCCATCGCCGCGAAGTCCGCCTCCGAGCGGAAATCCGGCTGGGACAGAATCGCCACGCGGTAGCCCGCGTCCTCCAGCACGCGCGAGATGACCGCCGTGCCGAACGACGGGTGATCCACATAGGCGTCGCCCGTCACGAGCAGGAAGTCGCAATAATACCAGCCGCGCTGCTCCATCTCCTGTTTTGAAACCGGCAGAAAGCCGTCATGCGTTTTTGCCATACGTCCTCATTTCTCGTTTCAATCGTTCCATTCAGTTTCTATCATACCACAGCCGTGCGCCGGATGGTACCGCATTCTGTTACGAATTTCCCCACGTTTTTGCAGGCATTTTCCACCGCCGCGTGCCAAACCGCCCGCCCGGCGCGAATTTTTGTATAATTTTCATAAAAATATACAATTCGTAATATACGCCCGCGCGGGCAGGAAAAAAGCCTCTCGCGCGGAGAGGCTTTTGTCGGTTCCGCCTGTTTTTCACAGGCCGGGAAACATTCCGTGCAGCGCTCAGTCGTTGACGTAGGCGGCGACGATCTGACCGATATACATTTTATGGTAGTCGGCGTCGGTGTACGCCTTGTCGAAAACCTCCTTGTCGAGGAAGTTTTCCGGCGGCATTTCGTCCGCGTACATCTTCTTGCAGACGATGGTGTACGCCGCCTCCTCAAAGGTCGGGCAGCCGTCGACAAACGCGGCGGTCAGGCCGGATTCCTTCAGCTTGTCGATGTCGCGGCCGGACTTGGAGCCGGCCAGCTTGAGCGCGTCCTCGTGACCCGGCTTGAGCGCAGTCAGCGTGAACGTGTCGCTGCTCTCCATATAGCCCATCGTGTGGCGCGAATGGCGGACATAGACGGTGACGGCCGGCTTGAACCACAGCTCGCCCATCATGCCCCAGTTGACCGTCATGAAATTGAAATCCGATTCACTGCCCGCAGCGAGCAGCATCCACTTGTTGCACACCTCGTCGATGACGTTGCCCGGCAGCGCGGTCGGTTCGATTTTGCGGAAAGACATTGTTCATTACCTCCAAATTCTAATCTATCTGTTATCCTACTACAGCTTTGCCCAAATATGCAAGGGGCGATTGCGCGGTCACAGCTTTTGCCGCAGCTGAATCTGCATCCAGTCGTCCTTGCTCAGCAGCACCTGCCGCGGCTTGGAGCCCTCGAACGGCCCGACGATGCCGCGCTGCTCCATCTGGTCGACCAGCCGCGCGGCGCGCGCATAGCCCAGCTTGAGGCGGCGCTGGAGCATGGACACGGACGCCTGCCCCGATTCGACGACGATCGTGATCGCCTGCGGCAGCAGCGCGTCCTCGTCCTCCTCGGCGCGGTAGCCGTCCGCGGCGTCCTCCGCCTCTGCCTGGCGCTCGATGTGATCCAGCACCTCCTGCGCGTATTCGACGTCGCCGGTCGATTTGACGTGCGCGATGACGCGCTCGATCTCCTCCGAGCTGACGAAACAGCCCTGGATGCGCACCGGCTTGCTCATGCCGATGGGCGAATACAGCATGTCGCCCCGGCCGATCAGCTTTTCCGCGCCGGTCGTGTCCAGAATGATGCGCGATTCCACCTGCGAGGCGACGGCGAAGGCGATGCGCGACGGGATGTTGGATTTCATGATGCCGGTGATGACGTCAGCGGACGGGCGCTGCGTGGCGACGACGAGATGCATACCGGCGGCGCGCGCTTTTTGCGCGATGCGGCAGATGGAAGTCTCCACCTCCTTGGCGGCGACCATCATCAGATCCGCCAGCTCGTCGATGACGATGACGATCTGCGGCAGCGGCTCCTGCCTGCGCCCGGCCGTCTCTTCCGGCTGGGCGGACGCCTGCTGCTGGCGCACCAGGCGGTTATAGCCGCCCAGATCGCGCACGCCCGCGGCGGCGAACAGCGCATAGCGCCGCTCCATTTCGCCCACCGCCCAGCTGAGCGCGCCGGACGCCTTTTTCGGGTCGGTGACCACCGGGATGAGCAGGTGCGGGATGCCGTTGTAGTTGCCCAGCTCGACCATCTTGGGGTCGATCATAATCAGCCGCACATCCTCCGGCGAGGATTTGTACAGCAGGGAGATCAAAATGGAATTGATGCACACCGACTTGCCTGAGCCAGTCGTGCCCGCGATGAGCAGATGCGGCATGTTGGCCAGGTCGATGATCTGCTCGCTGCCCGTGATGTCCTTGCCGAGCGCCACCGCCAGCCGGGCGGGCGTCTGCACGAAGGAGGGCGAGCCGATGACGTCGCGCAGCGCGACGGTCTGCACATGCTTGTTGGGCACCTCGATGCCGACGGCGAGCTTGTCCGGGATGGGCGCGATGCGCACGGAATCCGCGCCGAGCGCCAGCGCGATGTCGTCCGACAGCGCCGTGAGACGGGAAAACTTGGTGCCGCGCTCCATCTGCACCTCAAACCGCGTGACCGACGGGCCGCGCACGATGTTGACGATCTGCATCTCGATGCCGAACGAGGCGAGCGTATCCACCAGCCGCTCCGAGCTCTCCTTCAGCTCGCGGCGCACGCCCGCGCTGGAGGCGCGCGGCGCTTCGCGCAGCAGCTCGACCGCGGGGAAGCGGTACTCCTGCACAGGAGTCTCCATGGCGTTCGCGATCTCGCGGTGCACCTGCGCCTGTACCTCGCCGTCGGACAGCGGCTGTTCCGGCGCGGCGGGCGGCGCCGGCTCCGGCTCCTGCCAGGGCGGCACATCGTCGCCCCACGGCGGCACGTCGCCGTCCCAGGGCGGCGCGTCCGGCACATCCACCGGATCGTCCGGCAGAACGTCCGCCAGCCGCCGCCGGCGCTCCTGCCGGCTGCGCGCCCGCTCCGCGGCCGTGGGCTGCGGCGGCGCGGCGGGCGGCTCCGGCTCCGCCTCTGCTTCTTCCTGCTGCGCGGCCAGCCGCTCGGCCTTGCGTCTGGCGCGCTGGTCGCGCAAAAACGCGAACAGGCTGCCGCGCTTCTTTTTCGTCCTGCGCTTCGGTCTGGCCGGCGTGACGGTCATGTCCTGCTCGCGCAGCTCCTCCGTGTCCTCGTCGATGATGCGCACCAGCCAGCGGTACAGCCGCGCCGGCGTCGTGTTGCACACGAGAAAGACATATACCAGCAGCACGAGCACGAGCAGAATCTTCGCGCCGGTCTCGCTGAGCAGAAAGGTCAGCACGACCGCCAGCATGCCGCCGAGCGCGCCGCCGCTGCTCAGCGCCGTGCCCCGCTGCCACAGCTCGATCAGCGTGGTGAACGAGACGGACATCGGATCGTTTCCAATGCACTGCGCGAGCGCGCCCCAAAAGATGGGGAAGGTCAGAATGCACAGCACGCGCAGGCGCAGCGGTTGCAAATCGCACAGCACAAACACGCCCGCCAGGCACAGCGCGACGATGAACAGCGGCACGCTGCCGCCGAGCAGGCCGCCGAACAGCCACAGCAGCCCGTCGAGCAGCACGCCGTTCATGCGGCACAGCGCCAGCGCCAGCAGCACCGCCAGCAGCAGCAGGCCGAAGCCGGCCGTCATGCTGTTGCACAGCGCGGCGGGAGCCTCCGGCTTGCGCTGGGACGGCTTGCGCGCCGCGCCGCCGCCCGACCGGGCGGACGTCTTGGCGGACGTCTGTTTGCGCGTGCCGCCGGACGCACCGGATGTCCTTTTGCGCGTGCTGCCCGACGCGGCGGATGTCTTTTTGCGCGTGCCGCCCGACGTCTTTCGCGCGGAGGCGCTTTTTTTCGTTGTCTTCTTTGTATCTGCCAAAAAGATTTCACCTGCTTTTCCAGTCGAACCCGGCGGCAAGAGGGGGCGGATCGTCCGCCGCCGCGCGGGCGCGCGCGGCGCGCCGCCGGGGATGCATTGCTATCGTATCACAAAACGAAAAAAATTGCCATATTGCCCGTTGCATTTTTGCGCCGAGGTCTGTATTCTATAAGGGACAGGGAAAAAAGCCAAAAATTTTCGTCTTTTTTTGCCGAAATGGCGCAAGAATTTTTAGATCGTTTACAGTTGTTCATACTTTTGTAATAGCCGCCTGTTATACTCTTGAAGAAAGGAAAACAGTCCTTTGAACATCGCCATCATTCTCAGCTATGACGGCACGGCCTACCACGGCTGGCAGACCCAGAAGAACGCCGCCACCGTCCAGCAGACGGTGACCGGCGCGCTCGCCTCCGTCCTCGGACAGGAGGTCTCGGTCTCCGGCGTGGGGCGCACCGACGCGGGCGTGCACGCCCGCCGCTATGTCGCCAACTTCCGCGCCGCCTGCACGATTCCGATGGACCGGCTCCCGCTCGCCGTCAATGCCCGCCTGCCGATGGACATCGCGGTGTCCGGCGCGGCCGTCGTGCCCGATTCGTTTGACGCGCGCTTTTGCTGCACGCGCAAGGAATATACCTATCTGATCTGCCCCGGCAGAATCCGCGACCCGTTCGCCGTCAGCCGCAGCTATTTTTATCCCTATCCGCTGGATGTGGGCGCGATGCAGCGGGCGGCGGCGCACTTCATCGGCCGCCAGGATTTTGCCGCCGTGCGCTCGATGGGCACGCCGGTCAAGTCGACGGTGCGCGAGATCTTCACCTGCTCGGTGGACACGGCCGGGCGCTTTGTGCGCATCCGCGTGTCGGCGGACGGCTTTCTGTACAACATGGTGCGCGCCATCTCGGGCACGCTGCTGTACGCGGGGCAGGGCAAGTTCCCGCCGGACGACGTGCGGCGCATCCTTGACAGCCGCGACCGCGAGCAGGCCGGCCCGACGCTGCCGCCGCAGGGACTGTACATGAGCCGGCTGTGGTACGACCGCACGCCGGAGCTGGACGCCTTTGGCCTGGCGGACGAATCGGACGCACCGGGAGGGTGGTTATGACGAAAAAATTCAACTTCGCGCGCAGGCAGTCGCGGCGCGACTATCTGCTCGCCAACAGCCCCGACCCCTGGCTGCGCCGCATCTACCGCATCCGGCGCTATACGGGCTGGCTGCTCGTCATCGTCTCCGCGCTGTTCATCCTGCTCAATTTGCAGCTGTTCACGCTGACCAGCCTGCGCAACATCCGCTCGTCGCTTCAGGCGGCCTCGCGCGTGTCCGCGGGCGACACCACGGTGATCTCCTACCCGTCCGGCACCCACAAATGCATGCTGCCGTTCGGCAGCGGGCTGGCCATTTGCAGCGACAAAACGCTGTACTTCGAGCTGCCGAGCAACTATTCGCAGATGGAGATGACGCTTTCCTACGCCAACCCGGCCATGCGCGCGTCCAACCAGTATCTGCTGGTGTTCGACCGCGGCGGCTACCGCTTCACGGTCACCAACACGCTGTCCGAGCTGTATTCCCAGACCATGCAGTCGCCGGTGACCAACGCGGACATCTCCGCCAACGGCAGCGTCGCCATCGTGACCGACGAGGCGGGCTACAAGAGCGCCGTCACGGTGTACAACATCGACAACGAACAGCTGTACAAATGGTCGTCGCCCGACTACTACATCATGTCGGCGGTGCTCTCGCCGGACGGCAAGCGCCTCGCGCTGTTCTGCTTCCGGCAGGAGGGTCTGACGCTCGTCTCCCGGCTGTTTTTCACCGACATCGACTCGACGGAGACGCCGAGCGAGAGCGAGACGATCACCAACGTCGATATGAACGGCAGCCTCGTGCTCGGCATGAAATATCTCGGCAACAACACGGTGTGCGTCGTCTGCGACAACGCGACCTACGTGGTCTCGCGCGGCGGCCAGATCCGCTACCGCACCGACTACTCCGCCGATTCGCTGCTCTCGTTCGATCTGACGGACGACTGCGTCGCGCTGGCGACGGAGTCCTATTCGCAGTCGAGCCGGGCGGACATCGTGCTCATCAACGCGCGCGGCAGCGCCTCGCGCAAGCCGCTCAGCCTCTCCTCCGAGCCGGATTCCATCAGCTACTGCGACGGACGGCTCGCCGTGCTGACGGGCGACACCGTCACCTTTTACTCCAAGAGCCTGCGTCAGATCGACCAGCAGACCAATCTCGCGGGCGTTTCGCGCGTATACATGCGCTCCGGCGGCACAGCCATCGCGCTGTTCGGCAGCCAGGCGCGCGTGCTGACCATCGGCAACCCCCTCAATGATCTCAATTCCAGCGGCGGCTGAGACGGGCCGTCCGCGGAACCTCTCAGAAAGGACGGAATCTGTTATGACCACAATTGACTGGATTATCCTGCTCATCATCGCTCTGTATGCCTTTTTCGGCGTGCGAAGGGGCTTTGTGGCCACGGTTGCGGATACCTTCGGCTCCCTGATCTCCCTGGTCGCGGCGCTGATCGCCGCTTCGTATTTCAAGCAGCCCGTCGGCGCGCTGCTCCAGCCGTACATGGCCGGCTCCGTGGCCGAGCGCCTGCCGCAGCTGTCGCAGGCGGTCAGCTCGGTGGAGGAGACCTGGAACAACCTCTCCGGCTTTTTGCAGGGCATCCTCTCCTCGCACGGCGCCTCGCTCGACGTGCTTCAGTCGAGCGATGACCCGCAGCAGACGCTGACTGCCGCGCTGTCCCGCTCGGTGAGCGAGACGGTCGCGTACATCCTCGTGTTCTTCGCCGCGTTTTTCATCGCCAAGGTGCTCGTCCACCTGATCGCCTCCGCGCTCGGCGTGCTCGCCCA
>DXIG01000124.1 GCA_019112985.1 Candidatus Butyricicoccus stercorigallinarum
AACCTGTTTTTCAGGGTGCGATAGCGAGTTCGAGCCTCGTCGCGTCGCTGCGGGCTGCCGATCATTCGGAAGAACGCAGGCGTTCTCCCTCATTCCTTTCGCCGCAGCTCCTTTCCATTCCGCAACCGCTGCGCTGGGCCCTGAAATGGGGCGCCAACAGACAGTCGAGAGATCGGCTGCTTTTTTTTGCGCCGGTTTTCTGCTATACTAAAACGTAACTTTGGGAGAGGAGCGTGGCGATGGAACTGTTGATGGGGCGCGCGGGAAGCGGAAAAACCACAGAGATCTTCCGGCGCATTGCGGCGGGAGAAGCGGGCGGCAGGCGGCAGATTTTGATCGTGCCGGAGCTGGCGTCGCACGAATATGAGCGCCTGCTGGCGGAAAAAACACAAAATACCGGCTCGCGGTTTGCGGAGGTGCTGACCTTCCGGCGCATTGCCAACCGCGTCTTTTCCGAGGCGGGCGGATTGGCCGACCAGGTGCTCACGCCGGCCGGGCGGCTGCTGGTGTTGTATGAGGCGGCGCGGCGCGTGTCGGACGGCATGACGGTGTACACCGGCTGCACGCGCCGGCCGGAGATTCTGCGCGATCTGCTGCGCGTGGTGGATGAGATGAAGGGCTGCCGCGTCTCGGCGGACGATCTGCTGCGCGCGTCGGCGGAGGCGGACGGACATCTGGCGGACAAGCTGCGCGATTTGGGTGAACTCACCGCCGTCTATGACGCGCTGACCGAGCAGGAGCTGCCTGACCCGCGCGATCAGCTGACCCGCGTGGCAGAGCGCCTGCCGGACAGCACGCTGTTCGACCGCGCGGAGGTGTATCTCGACCGCTTCGACAGCTTCAACCGGCAGGAATTGGAGCTTTTGGCCTATCTGCTGCGCCGGCGGGTGCCGGTGACCGTGGCGCTGACCGGCGACCCCCGTCAGCCGGAGCTGTTTCCGGAGGCACATGCGGCGCTGTCGCGCCTGCGCGCGCTCGCCGGACGGTGCGGCGACACGGTGACGCTGACCGTACAGGAGGCGGGCGGCATGCCGCGTCCGTCCGATCTGGCGGTGCTCGAACGGCACGCGCTGGAAGCGCCCGCCGGGCAATGGGAGAGCGACGGCGGGAGCGTGCGGCTGCATGCGGCGGGCGACCTGTTTTCCGAGTGTGAATTTGCGGCGGCCTATATCCGGCGGCTGCTGCGCGAGACCGGCGCCAGACGGCGCGACATTGTGGTGACGGCGCGCCATTTTGAGCAGTATGCGCCCGTGCTCGAGCTGGTGTTCGAGCGCTATGACGTGCCGGTTTTTCTGAGCGAAAAGCACGATATTCTGCAAAAGCCCGTGCTGGCGCTGGTCGGCGCGGCGCTGCGCACGGTCACGGACGGCTGGCGGTATGAGGATCTGTTCACCTATCTCAAGACCGGCTTTGCGGGACTGACGGCGGACGAATGCGACGAGCTGGAAAATTACGCGCTGCTGTGGCGCATCCGCGGCGACGCGTGGCGGCGGCCGTTTGCGGGCAGTCCGGACGGCTTCGGCGGCGTCATGGACGACAACGCCCGCCAGACGCTGGAACGGCTCAACGGCCTGCGCGAGCGGGCGGTACAGCCGCTGGTGGCGCTGCGCGAGGGGCTGGACGGCGCGGAGACCGCGACGCAGTATGTGCAGGCGCTGTATCTGTTTCTCGAACAGCTCGGCGCAGCGGACAGCATTGCGGCGCGCGCGCAGCAGCACGAGGACGCCGGACGGCTGCAAACGGCGGAGGAATACCGCCAGCTTTGGGAGATTCTTGTGCAGGCGATGGAGCAGTTCGCCTGGGTGCAGGGCGACGGCGCGATGGAGACGGATACCTTTGTCTCGCTGTTTGCGCTCGTGCTGTCGGAATACGACGTCGGCACGATCCCTGTGGCGCTCGACCGCGTGACCTGCGGTTCGATTGACCGCGTGTGCCGCACCGGTATCCCGCACCTGATCGTGCTCGGCGTCAACGACGGCGTGCTGCCGGATGCGGGCGACGGCGGCGGCATCCTGTCGGACAGCGACCGCGAGACGCTGCTCGGGCTGGCGGTCGAGCTGGAGACGGGAGACGACCGCATGGCGCGCGAGCAGGCGGTGCTGTACCGCATGTTCGCCTCGGCGCGCGAGACGCTGCTGCTGTCGTGGTGCACGGTGGGGGCGGACGGCGAGATGCGCCCGTCCTACCTGATCGGCACGGTGCGCCGGCTGCTGTCCGGCGTGCCGGAGACGAGCGAGAGCGCGCTGGAGCAGTGCTACCGCCTGGAGGCAGAGCGCCCGCGCTTCGATCTGGCGTGCTGCGGCGCGGCGCGCGACATTTCCCCGGCGGCGCAGGCGGCGCTCGCCGCGTCCACAGTCCCGATTGTGCCGCAGGAGCGCGCGGTGCGCGGCCCGCTGACGCAGGCGAACACGATTCACGCGCTGTACGGCCGGCGGCTGCGCGTCACGGCGTCGCGGGTGGATGCGTTTTACCGCTGTGAATACGCCTATTTTCTGCGCTACGGCCTGCGGGCGAAGGAGCGCCGCCGCGCGGCGTTCGATGCGCCGGAGACAGGCACCTTTCTGCACTATGTGCTCGAGCACACGCTGGCCGAGCTGCGCGAGCAGGGCGGCATGGGCGCGGCGCCGCGCGAACAGGTGCACGCCATCGCGCAGCGCTGGACGCAGACCTATGTCGAGACCGTGCTGGGCGGGCTGGAACAGCAGAGCGCGCGCTTTCGCCATCTGTTCCGGCGGCTGGTGCGCATGCTGGACGAGATTCTGGACAATCTGCTCGACGAGCTGGCGCGCTCGGATTTTGCGCCGATCGACTTTGAGCTGGACTTTTCGCGCGGGGGAGACCTGCCGCCCATCGTCATCGAGGGCGCGGACGGCGCGCTCGAGCTGAACGGCAAGGCCGACCGCGTGGACGGCTATTGCCGGGACGGCGTGCTGTATGTGCGCGTCATGGATTACAAGAGCGGGCAGAAGAAGTTCGAGCTGTCCGACCTGTGGTACGGGCTGAATGTCCAGCTATTGCTCTATCTGTTCGCCATTCAGGAACACGGGCTGGAACGCTACCGCGCCCGGCTCGCGCAGGACATCGACGAAATTGTGCCGGCGGGAGCGCTGTACATTCCAGCGCGCGGCGCGCTCGTCAACGCCCCGCGCGAGACGGAGGAGGAACAATTGGAACAGCTGCGGCGCAGGCAGCTGCGGCGCTCCGGGCTGCTGCTGGACGACCCGGCGGTGCTCGAGGCGATGGAGCACGGCATCACGAAGGACGGCGAATTTCTGCCCATCGGCTATCTCAAGTCGGGCAAGGTCTCGGCAGCGAGCCTGTCCAGTCTGGCGAGCATGGAGCAGCTGGGCAAGCTGAGCGCGCACATCCGCCGCATTCTGCGCAACATGGGGCGCGAGCTGCTGCGCGGCGGCATGGACGCGCGGCCGGTGCGGCGCGGCCCGGCGGAGGACGTCTGCCAGTGGTGCCCGTACCGCGCCGTGTGCCGGTTTGACCCCAAGTTAGGCGACCGGCCGCACATGATCGCAAAAATCAAGCCGGATGAGTTCTGGCAGAGCATTGACCGCGCGCTGCGGGAGGAGGAAGCACATGGGCGTTAACTGGACGGCGGAACAACAGGCGGCGATTGCCAACCGCGGGGGCACGCTGCTCGTCTCGGCGGCGGCGGGCTCGGGCAAGACCGCCGTTCTGGTCGAGCGCGTGCTGCGGCGCGTGACCGACCCGGACAACCCGTGCGATATCGATTCGTTTCTCATCGTGACGTTCACCAAGGCGGCAGCGAGCGAGATGCGCGGCAAGATCGCGGACGCGCTGGCGGCGCGCGCGGCGCAGAATCCGCGCGATGCGCGGCTGCGGCGGCAGCTGATGCTGGTGCACCGCGCAAACATCACAACGGTGCACGCCTTCTGTATGCGCCTGCTGCGCGAGCATTTTCACGAGCTGGGTCTGCCGCCGGAATTTCGCATGGCGGACGAGAGCGAGCAGGACGCGATGCAGGCGGACGTGCTGGAGGACGTGCTGGAGGCGCAGTATGCCAGGGACGACGCGGGCTTTTCCGCGCTCGTCGACGTGCTCAGCCCGGGGCGCGACGACAAGCGCCTGAGCGGCATTGTGCTCGAGACGTTCCGCAGCCTGCAGGCCTCGCCGCACCCGGCGCGCGTGCTGGCGGACTACCGCGCGCAGTTTGTGCGCCCGTTCGACCGGCTGGCGGACACCGACTGGGGGCGCGAGCTGCTGGACACCGCGAAGGAGCGCCTGCGCTACGCCATCGCCGCGCTGGAGCACGCGCTCGACGAGATGCAGGGCGCGGACGAGGTGCGCGACAAATACGAGCCGGCGTTTCAGGACGACTGCAATGCGGCGCGCGCGCTGCTCGCGCTCGTGGAGGACGGCGCCTGGAACGCGGCGGTGCAGCAGTGCCGCGCGGCGCGGCGCGCGCGCGCCCGGCTGGGCGCGGTGCGCGGCTATGAGGACAAGGCGTTTCTCGAGCGGCTCAAACAGGCGCGCGAGATCTGGAAGGAGATCTCCTTCGAGCTGATGGACAGCGTGCTGTGCATGACGGAGGAAGAGGTGCGCCTCGATCTGGACATGATGGCGCCCGCCGTCTGCGCGCTGTGCGACACGGTGCAGGCGTTTATGGACGCCTACCAGCGCGAAAAGCGCCGCCGCAGCGTCGTGGACTTCAACGATCTGGAGCACTTCGCGGTCGAGCTGCTGACCGATGCGGACGGCGCGCCGGCGCAGCTGGCGAGGGACATGCACTTTTCCGAAATCATGGTGGACGAATATCAGGACACCAACGCGGTGCAGGACGCCATTTTCCGCGCGGTCAGCGACGGGGAGGCGAACATCTTCATGGTCGGCGACGTCAAGCAGAGCATCTACCGCTTCCGCCTGGCCAACCCCGCCATCTTTCTGCAAAAATATCTGGCGTACCGCGACGCGGACGCGGTCACGGACGGCGCGCCGCGCCGGGTCGTGCTGTCCAAAAACTTCCGCTCGCGCCCGCAGGTGCTCGACAGCGTCAATTATCTGTTCTCCGCGCTGATGAGCGAGCAGCTGGGCGACCTGAACTACACCGACCGCGAGGCGCTGCACGCCGGCGCGCCGTTCCCGGCGGGGACGGACGACTACCGCACGGAGATTTGCCTGCTGGAGACGCAGTCGGACGACGAGGACGCGCCGGAGGCCATCCGGCAGGAGGCGGAATTCTGCGCCGGGCGCATTCGGGAGATGCTGGAGGACGGGTTCCGCGTGACCGACCGGCAGACGGGCGCGCTGCGCCCGTGCCGCCCGGAGGATTTCGTCATCCTGCTGCGCTCGGCGAAAAACAAGGCGCCGGTGTTTCAGGCGGCGCTGCGCGACTGCGGCATCCCGGCGGGGGCGGACGCGCCGGACGACATGCTCGACACGCCGGAGATTCACACGCTGGTGTCCTGGCTGGAGATTGTGGACAATCCGCGGCAGGACGTGCCGCTGCTGGCGGCGCTGACCTCGCCGCTGGCCGGCTTTACCGAGCAGGAGCTGGCGGAGATCCGGCTGGCTGACCGGGAGTCGGATTTTTACACGGCGCTGCGCGCGGCGGCGCAGACGGACGAAAAGGCGCGCGCCTTTGTGGCGCAGCTGGACGAGCTGCGCCTGCTGGCTGCCGACCTGCCCGTGCGTCAGCTGCTGTGGCATATCGTGGACCGCACGGGCGCGCTGGGCGTCTTCGGCGCGATGCCGGGCGGGCGCGCGCGGCAGCACCACATCACGGCGCTGACCGAGCTGGCGGGCACCTTTGAGCGCGGCGGCAGCCGCGGGCTGTTCGCCTTCGTGCGCTTTTTGCGCGACCTGCGCGAGCAGGCGCGCCCGCTGACCGCGCCGGACGGCGCGGAGGCCGCGGGCATGGTGCGCATCATGACGATCCACAAGTCCAAGGGACTGGAATTTCCGATCGTCCTGCTGGCGAACTGCGCGAAGCAGTTCAACGAGCTGGATCTGCGCAAGCCGGTGCTGCTGCACGAGCGCATGGGCATCAGCATGCGCTGCCACGACACGGCGCGCGGCATCCAGTACGACGGGCTGGACCGCCGGGCGATGGCGTGCGCGCTGCGCCGCGAGATGGTGAGCGAGGAGCTGCGCGTGCTGTACGTCGCGCTGACGCGCGCGAAGGAAAAGCTGATCTGCACCTGCGCGCTGCGCGACGCGGCGAAGCAGGCGGAAAAATGGGCGGCCATCGCCGCGCTCGACCCGATTCCGCCGTATGCGCTGGCGGGGGCGAACCGCTATGCGCTGTGGCTGTGCGTGCCGCTGCTGCGCCATCCCGGCGCCGCGCCGCTGCGCGCGCTGTGCGCGCAGCCGCCGGAGCTGACGGCGGACGCGCCCGACTGCTTCAGCGTGCGGCTGGTGCCGTACCGGCGGCAGGAGCCGGCCGCGGCGGCGGAGACGCCCGGCGTGTTTGCGAATGCGCCGCAGCTGGAAGCGCCGGAGCTGCGCCCGTATGCGGCGGAGGTGCTCAGCGACCTGCCGTCCAAGCTGACGGCGACCGCCATCACCGATTCGTTCCGCGCGCAGGAGGCGCAGGAGGACACCGCGCCGCCCAAGCACAGCGCCGTGCTGCGCCGCCCGTTTTTCGACCGCGACGCGCGCGGGCTGACGCCGTCGGAGATCGGCACGGCGCACCACCTGTTTTTGCAGTTCTGCGATTTTGCGCGCTGCGAGAGCGCAGAGGGGCGCGATGAAGAGCGCGAGCGCCTGCGGGCGCGGCACATTTTGAGCGGCGCACAGGCGGACGCGCTCGAGATGAACCACATCGCCGCCTTTTTCGACTCTGCGCTCTACCGCACCTGCCGGGCGGCGCGCGCGGTGCACCGGGAATTCAAGTTTTCCGTCCTCGTCCCGGCGGGCGCATACGCGCCGCAGGCCGCGGACTTCCCGGAGGAGCGCATGCTGTTGCAGGGCGTCATCGACTGCCTGATCGAGACGGCGGACGGCCTGATCGTGGTGGATTTCAAGACCGACCGCATTGCCAAAAGTCAGGCGCAGGCGCGGGCGGCGCGCTACCGCGCGCAGCTTTCCGCCTACCGGCGCGCGGCGGAGCTGGTGTTTGAGCGGCCGGTCAAGGCGTGCGCGCTGTTCTTCCTGCACTGCGGCCAGACGGTCTGGCTGGGGCCGTCCGACAAAATGGATGCGGAATAAAAAAAGTTCTTGCATTTCAAAGATCGGTGTGATATCATAATTTTACGACTGTAAGGCTTATGCGGAAAGAGGTGAATCGAAAATGAAGGAAGGAATCCATCCGAACTACAAGCCGACCACGATCCGTTGTGCTTGCGGCGCTGTATATGAGACCGCTTCCACCAAGGAGAATATCTCGGTAGAAATCTGCTCCAAGTGCCACCCGTTCTTTACCGGTAAGCAGAAGCTCGTTGATACCGGCGGACGCGTTGACCGCTTCAAGAGAAGATTCAATCTTGACAAGTGATTTGATAAACCCGTCCCGCCTGGGGCGGGTTTCTGCTTGTTGCGATTGTTACAAATGCGACAAAAAACAGGAGGTAAGAGACATGCTGAAAGATCGTGCAACCGAATATTACGAAAAGGGCTACAACTGCGCTGAGACCATTCTCCGCGCGGCCAACGACGAGTACCAGCTCGGCCTGACGGAGGACGCGATGAAGCTGTGCGGCGGCTTCGGCGCCGGCATGGGCTGCGGCAAGGCGTGCGGCGCGCTGTGCGGCGGCATCTGCGCCATCAGCGCAAAGCTGATCGAGACGAGCGCGCACGAGACCCCGGAGCTGCGCGCGGCCTGCACCAAGCTGGTTGCGGCGTTCAACCGCATCCTCGGCGACACCGAATGTAAGAACCTGATGCAGAAGTACAAGAAGCCGGACACCCGCTGCCTGCAGACCGTTCTGCTCGGCTGCGAGGCGCTCGAGAGCGTCATGGAGTGAGCATTCCGCCGACATCCGCAGAAAGAGAGCCGTCTTTGCCAGAACGGCTCTTTTTTTGCCCCTGTTTTGATTGAAACTGCGCAAAAAATAGGGTATGATATAAAATTGATCTGATATACTATTTTCGACGAAAGAGGGTGTATTGCGTGGCGGGAAAACGCGGACAGATGTCCGAATCGCTGCTGGTCGGCACGCTGCTGGCGCTCGCCGGCGGCCTGATGGACGCCTATACCTACCTGATTCGCGATCAGGTGTTCGCCAACGCGCAGACGGGCAACATCGTCCTGCTGGGGCTGCATCTGATGAACGGCGAATATGGACACGCGCTGTATTACTTCATCCCGATCGTGTCGTTCTCCGTGGGCGTGCTGCTCGTGCTGGTGATCCGCAGGAAAATGCGCGAAAACCGCGTGCTGCACTGGCGGCAGATGGTGCTCGTGCTGGAGATCGTGCTGCTGCTGGCGGTGGCGTTTTTGCCGCAGCGCATGAACATGCTGGCGAATGTGCTGGTGTCGTTTACCTGCGCGATGCAGGTCGAGTGCTTTCGCAAGATCCGCGGCGTGACGTGCGCGACGACGATGTGCACGGGCAACCTGCGCTCCGGCACCGAGCTGCTGTGGAACTACCGGCGCTCGGGCGACCCGGAGGAGCGGCGGCGGGGGCTGCACTACATCATCGTCGACCTCGTGTTTGTCGGCGGGGCGATGCTCGGCGCGCTGGTCACGCGGTTCGCGGCAGAAAAAGCGGTTTTAGCGGCGTGCCTGCTGCTGGGCGCGGCGTTCGCCGCCATGTTTTCGGAAAAAGACATCTTTACCTGACCGGAGGGAGGGACAGGCTGTGGAACAATGGAAGGAAGAATTGGAGACGGAGCGCGCGGTGCTCGTCGGGCTGCACGCCTCCGTGTTTGACGCGGACGAGGACGCATCCTGGGAGACGCTGGACGAGCTGGAGGCCCTGCTCGAGACGGCGGGCGGCGAATGCGTCGCCAAGCTGCTTCAGAGCCGGAACGCGCCGGAGGCGCGCACGTTTATCGGCGAGGGCAAATTGCAGGAGCTGACCGCGCTGGCGCGCGACAACGACGCGACGCTGATCGTCTTTGACAACGAGCTGTCGCCGTCGCAGATGCGCGTGCTGGAGGAGGCGACCGGCCGGCCGGTGCTCGACCGCAGCGCGCTGATTCTGGACATCTTCGCCCAGCGCGCCCGCACGGGCGAGGGCAAATTGCAGGTCGAGCTGGCGCAGTATCAGTACATCCTGCCGCGGCTGTCCGGCCTGGGCAAGACGATGTCGCGGCTGGGCGGCGGCATCGGCACGCGCGGACCGGGCGAGAGCAAGCTGGAGAGCGACCGCCGGCACATTCGCCGCCGCATCGACCGCCTGCGCCGCGATCTGGAGGACGTGCGCCGCGTGCGCGCGGTGCAGCGCCGCCAGCGCAAAAAGGCGGAGCTGCCGCTGGTCGCGATTGTCGGCTACACCAACGCGGGCAAATCCACGCTGCTCAACACGCTGACCGACGCGGGCATCGAGGCGAACGACCGCCTGTTCGACACGCTCGACCCGACGACGCGCAAGCTGCGCATCTCGGACACGCAGGAGATTCTGCTGTCCGACACGGTCGGCTTTGTCCGCAAGCTGCCGCACCACCTCGTCTCCGCGTTCAAGGCGACGCTGGAGGAGGTGGCCTACGCCGACCTGCTGCTGCATGTGGTGGATATCTCGCGCGAGGACTGGCGCGAGCAGGCGGAGACGGTGGACAAGGTCATCGCCCAGCTGGGCGCGCAGCAGATTCCGCAGATTCTCGTGTGCAACAAGGCGGATCTGTGCGAAAATCCCGACCTGATTCCGTCCGGCGAGGACATCGTGGCGATTTCTGCGCGGCACGCGCGCGGTCTGGACGCGCTGCTGGCGGCGGTCGAGCGGGCGCTCGGGCGCGGAAAGCACCGCGTGACCGTCTGCATCCCGTATGCGGACGGCTATCTGCTCGACGTCATCCACAAGGAGGCGGCCGTGCTGTCCACCGACTACAGCGGCACCGGCACGGTGCTCGACATCGAGTGCGACGACAAGCTGTACGGCCAGCTGCGGGAGTATGAGGTCGCGGCGGATGCATGACAGCTATCTGGTCCCGGCGGGCTATGGCGAAGGGCTGTATGAGGATCGCCGCTCCAAATTTATCGGAGAGATTTTCCCGGTTCAGACGCCGGAGGAGGCCATCGCCAAAATCGGCGAGGTGAAGGCCAAATACCGCGACGCGCGCCACCACTGCTACGCCTACATCATCCGCGAGGGAAACTATATGCGCTATTCGGACGACGGCGAGCCGCAGGGCACGGCGGGCATGCCGATTCTCGACGTGCTGCGCCGCGAGAACATCACGAACGTCTGCTGTGTGGTCACGCGCTATTTCGGCGGCGTGCTGCTCGGCACGGGCGGGCTGGTGCGCGCCTACACCAAAAGCGCGCAGCTCGGGCTGGCGGCGGCGGGCGTCAACCGGATGAGCCGCTGCAGCGTGCTGCTCATCACCTGCCCCTATTCGCTGCTCGGCGTGGTGCAGAACCTCCTGCCGGAGCACGACTGCACGGCCGAGGAGATCGAATACGCGGCGGACGTCACGCTGACCGTCACGCTGCCGCAGGGCGGCGAGGAGGCGCTCGCTGCGGCGCTGCGCGATGCGACCAGCGCGGCGGCCGACGTCGAGGTGATGGAGCGCCGCTTTATGGGCCGGCGCGTGCGCTGAGGCGGCGCCGTCTCAACGTTTTCAAAAAATTCGGAAAAATTTTCAGAAAAAAAGAGGAAAGCGCGCGACCGCCCCGGTATTATATTTATGTACGAAATCATTCGCGGCCTGGCGTGCGGAAGGGAGGCGCGGCGTATGCGGGAAGATCAGGAACGGCTGGAACGCCGGACGCTGTGCGGATGGGCGACGTTTGCGGACGAGAGCGGCGGCCGCGCGCGGCGCGTCGCGCCCTGCCCGCGCCGCACCTGCTTTCAGCGCGACCGCGACCGCATTGTGCACTGCAAGGCGTTCCGGCGGCTGGGACATAAGACGCAGGTGTTCATCTCCCCGGAGGGCGACCACTACCGCGACCGGCTGACGCACACGCTGGAGGTCGCGCAGATCGCGCGGACGATCGCGCGCAGCCTGCGGCTCAACGAAGACCTGACCGAGGCGGTGGCGCTGGGGCACGATTTGGGTCACACGCCGTTCGGGCACGTCGGCGAGCGCACGCTCAACCGCCTGTGCGGCGACATCGGCGGCTTTCGCCACAACGAGCAGAGCCTGCGCGTGGTGGACTGCCTGGAGCGCGACGGCGACGGGCTGAATCTGACGCACGAGGTGCGCGACGGCATCGTCTGCCACACGGGCGCGCGGCGCGCGGAGACGCCGGAGGGGCGCATCGTCCACTTCGCCGACCGCATCGCCTACGTCAATCACGACATCGACGACGCGGTGCGCGCCGGACTGATCGTCGTGGCCGACCTGCCGCGGGAGGCGGTGCGCGTGCTCGGCGCGACGCACGGCGACCGCATCGACACCATGGTGGCGGATATGGTGCGCCACGGCGAAACCGAGCACGAGATCGGCATGTCCGCCGAGGTGCACGACGCCATGATGGAGCTGCGCGCCTATCTGTTCCGCGCAGTGTACGCCGGTCAGGCGCAGGAGGAGGCGCACAAGGTGGACGACCTGCTGCGCGCGCTGTACCTGTATTTCCTCCAGCACCCCGGCGAGCTGCCGGATTTTTATAAAAAACACATCGACCGCGACGGCGACCGCCGCGTCGTCTGCGACTACATCGCGGGCATGACTGACCGCTTTGCCGTCGCGAAATATACGGAGCTGTTCATTCCGCGCAGCTGGAACATCAAATAGCGCCGATACGGAGGAAGGCAAATGGCAATTGACGAGCGCTTTCTCGACGAGCTCACCGCGCGGTGCGATATCGTCGATCTGGTCTCGCGCTACGTGGCGCTCAAAAAGAGCGGAAACAACTACTTCGGGCTGTGCCCCTTCCACAACGAAAAGACCGCGTCGTTTTCCGTCGCGCCCGACAAGCAGATCTTTCACTGCTTCGGCTGCGGCGCGGGCGGCGGGCCGATCCGGTTTATCATGGACATCGAAGGGCTGGACTTTCCCGACGCCGTCCGCTTTCTCGCCAAACAGTACAACATGGAGGTGCCGGAGAGCGGCGAATCGACCGGGTACCGGCTCAAGCGCGGACGCGTGCTGGCGGCGCTCAAGGACGCCGCGCGCTTCTTCTATGCGCAGCTGCACGGCCCGGCGGGCGCGCAGGCGCTGTACTATTTCCGGCAGCGCCGCCTGAGCCGCCGCACGATGGACAATTTCGGCCTGGGCTACGCGCCCGATTCGTTCCACGCCCTGCTCGACGCGATGAAGGCGAAGGGCTACACGGCGGAGGAGCTGGATGCGGCAGGGCTGGTCGGGCGCAGCCAGAACGGTACATATTACGACAAGTTCCGCAACCGCGTCATGTTCCCCATCATCGACGTGCGCGGCGACGTCATCGGCTTCGGCGGGCGCGTCATGGACGACAGCAAGCCGAAATATCTCAACTCGCCCGAGACGATGGTGTTCAACAAGCGGCGCAATTTATTTGCGATCAACCGGGCGAAAAAGACCAAAAGCGAGTATTTTCTGCTCGCAGAGGGCTATATGGACGTCATCGCGCTGCATCAGGCGGGCTTTGACAGCGCGGTGGCCTCGCTGGGCACGGCGCTGACGGACGAGCAGGCGCGCCTGCTGACGCGGTACACCAAAACCGTCGTCGTCTGCTATGACGCGGACACGGCGGGGCAGACCGCCGCGCAGCGCGCCATCGACATTCTCAAAAAGGCCGGGCTGCGCGTCAAAATTCTGCGCATTCCGGGCGCGAAGGATCCGGACGAATTCATCAAGAGCAAGGGCGCGGAGGCGTTTCGCAAGCTGATCGAGCGGTCGGACAACGACGTGCGCTACCGCATCGAGTCCGCGCGCGAAAAATATGACTTTACCGAGGACGACCAGCGCATTCTGTTCCTGCGCGAGGCGGCGGACATTCTGGCGGCGCTGGACAGCCCGGTGGAGCGCGACGTGTACACCGCCTCCACAGCGAAGCTGGCGGGCGTGACGCAGGCCGCGCTGGAGCAGGAGGTCAAAAAGGCGCAGGCGCGGCGGCTCCGGCAGCAGAAGCGCCAGTATCACCGGCAGGTGCGCGCGCCCGCACAGGCGGCGCAGCCGAAGGCGCGCGCCATGCAGTTTCGCGACGTGCGCTCGGCGCGGGCGGAGCAGGGGCTGCTGGCGCTGCTGTTCACCGACGCCTCGCTGCTGCCGGAAATGCGCGAAAAGGTCCGCCCGGAGGCGTTTTCTTCGCCCGAGCTGGGCAGAATGTATCAATATGCCATCGCGCTGTTCGACAGCGGGCGCAGCATCACGGTCTCGGCGCTGGAACAGGCGCTGCCGCCGGAGGAGGTGGAGCTGCTGGTTTCCGCCTTGCAGAACCAGGTTCCTGCCGACCAGCGGCACAGGGCGATGGAGGACTATATCGATATTATCGCGCAGCACGCCGCTGCGCGTGATATACCCGGTCAGGACAGCGAGGACCCGCTGCTGCGCAAGGCGCAGCTCCAGCGGAAGACCAAGCGGTTCGACGGGACAGAGGGGTAAGGCAGGCCGGACAGCGCGCCGGCACTGCACGTTACAGTTACATGGTTGGAGGCTTAAAGAATGACACAGGACATGGACATGGAAGTAAAGAAGCAGACCGTCATCAAGGATCTGTTGGAGCTGGGGAAAAAGAAGGGAAAGCTCACGCTGAAGGAAATGTCCGATGCACTGGACTCGATCAGCATGGAGTCGGACGAGCTGGACAAGCTGTACGAGGATCTGGACAAGGCCGGCGTCGAGATCAAGGGCGCCGAGGCGCTGGTTGTTCCGCTGGATAACGAGGAGGATTTTTCGGAAGACGCCGTCGAGGAGGTGTCGAAGGAGGAGCTGGAGGACACGGAATCGCTGGCCGAGGGCTTCGCGATCGACGATCCGGTTCGCATGTACCTCAAGGAGATCGGCAAGGTCGACCTGCTGACGCCGGATGAGGAGGTCCTGCTGGCGGAGAAGATGCAGGCGGGCAACGAGGCCAAGGCGCGCCTGGAGGAGATCGAAAAGACCGGCGAGAAGGTGGACGAGAGCGAGATGCAGGCCATCCGCAAGGCGATCCGCGGCGGCGAAAACGCCAAAAAGCGCCTGTCGGAGGCCAACCTGCGCCTGGTCGTCTCCATCGCCAAGCGCTATGTCGGCCGCGGCATGCTGTTCCTCGACCTGATTCAGGAGGGCAACCTCGGCCTGCTCAAGGCGGTCGAGAAGTTCGACTGCACCAAGGGCTTCAAATTCTCCACCTACGCGACGTGGTGGATTCGCCAGGCGATCACGCGCGCGATTGCCGACCAGGCGCGCACCATCCGCATCCCGGTGCACATGGTGGAGACGATCAACAAGGTCATCCGCGTCTCCCGCCAGCTGTTGCAGGAGCTGGGTCACGACCCGCAGCCGGAGGAAATCGCGGAGGAGATGAACCTGCCGGTCGAGCGCGTGCGCGAGATCCTCAAAATCGCGCAGGAGCCGGTTTCGCTCGAAACCCCGATCGGCGAGGAGGAGGACAGCCACCTGGGCGACTTCATCCCGGACGACGACGCGCTGGAGCCGGCGGAGGCCGCTTCGTTCACGCTGCTCAAGGAGCAGCTGGTCGAGGTGCTCAAGACGCTGACGCCGCGCGAGGAGAAGGTGCTCCGCCTGCGCTTCGGCATCGAGGACGGCCGCACCCGCACGCTGGAGGAGGTCGGCAAGGAGTTCAACGTCACGCGCGAGCGCATCCGCCAGATCGAGGCGAAGGCGCTGCGCAAGCTGCGTCATCCGAGCCGCTCCAAGAAGCTGAAGGATTTTCTCAACTAACCCATATCATCCCGGAGGGAGGCGCGACATGGTTCGGCGCGACAAGGACAACTATTATCTGGACATGGCGGAGGTCGCACTCGAGCGCGGCACCTGCCTGCGCCGCAATTTCGGCGCAGTCATCGTCAAAAATGACGTCATCATCTCCACCGGCTACAACGGTGCGCCGCGCGGGCGCCCCAACTGCATCGACCTGAACGTCTGCATCCGCGAGCAGCGCAACATTCCGCGCGGCACGCACTACGAGTTCTGCCGCTCGGTGCATGCGGAGGCCAACGCGATCATCGCCGCCTCGCGCGAGGAGATGCTCGGCTCGACGCTGTATCTCGTCGGACGCGACGCGCGGACGGGGGAGATCATGCGCGACGCCAATTCCTGCCCGATGTGCAAGCGGCAGATCATCAACGCCGGCATCAGCCGCGTGGTCATCCGCCGCGACCACGACCACTTCGACGTCGTGGACGTGCAGGACTGGGTCGATCACGACGAGCTGCTCGACGGCCAGACCGGATATTAAATTCCCGTTTTTTGACAGATTTTTGCCAGACAGAGAAATCCCGCCTTGTGCGGGATTTTTTTTGCGTGTCGAAAGGGTTCGACATGCTTCGCCAAAATGCAGGCATTTTGGCGAGGAAATGCAGCCCGCGGCAGCGCACGCGCTGTGCGCGCACGTTTGCGGGCTGAGAGGTGTTTTTTCCGAGGCACATGTCCCCGGAAAAAACAGATTTTATTGTATTTTGCTGCCCGAAGACAATGTGAGATACTGGATGGATGCCGGTATGGCGTTTTTTTGCTCCGGAGGACACAGAAAGTTTACAAAGCAAACTGTTGACTTGGTCAACGGTGCGTGGTAGACTGATACCTGCTTATCAATCGAGGAGGA
>DXIG01000125.1 GCA_019112985.1 Candidatus Butyricicoccus stercorigallinarum
GGTCTTGACGCCGACCTTGCCCAGCGTCTTGGTGTCGCCGATGGCCGAGCTGCCGCAGATCAGCGAGCAGAACACCAGCGGGACAACCAGCATCTGCATGAGCCGGATAAAGCCCTGTCCGAGCACATAAAAAATGCCGTTGACAAAGATCGTGTCGCGGACGTAGCCCTCCGGCACGAAATAGTGCATCGCCGCGCCGGTCAGCGCGCCGGCGACCAGCGCGAGCAGGATGACCGTCGTCAATCCCAGCTTCTTTTTCTCCATGAATGATTGCCTCCTAACGTATGCGGTCAAATCGTTTTCATATACTCTCTCAGCGCGTCTTCCCACGCCGGCATCTGATACACGCCGGTCAGCTTCAGCATCAGATTGTCCAAAACTGTATAGCGGCTGCGGCTTAGCACGCCGCTGTGGGAATCCGCGACGAAGACCGGTTCAATCTTCACCTGCTGCTCCAGACCGGCCAGCCGGATGATCTCCCGCGCGAAATTGTACCGGCTGGTAATGCCCTCGCAGGATGCATGGAAGATGCCGTACTCGTTGGAGTCCAGCAGCGCGAGGATGCACTTCGCCAGCTCCTTTGCGCTGGTCGGCGTGCTGAACTGATCGTTCGCCGCCCGGATCACCTTCTGCGTCTTCGCCAGCTTCAAAACGTGCGAGACATAGTTGTTCGCCCCGTCCCCGTAGATCCAGGAGCTCCGGATAATCAGGTGCTTGGGGTTCAGCTCGCGCACCAGCGTCTCTCCGGCCAGCTTGGATTTTCCGTACACGGTCACCGGCATGGTCGGATCAAATTCATTCAGCAGCGCCTGCTCCTTCCCGTCGAACACATCGTCTGTGGAAATCTGGACGAATTTGGCGCCGATGGCCCGCGAAGCGGCGGAAAGATTGCGCGCCCCGATGGCGTTGACCCGGTACGCATCCAGCGGGTTGTCCTCGCACTGCGTCAGGTCGGTCATGCCCGCGCAGTTGATCACCACGTTGGGCCGGAGCGAATGGACATAGCTCTCGACCTCCTTCATGTTGGTGATGTCCAGGTCTTTGTCCGTGTCATAGATCACATGACGCAGGCTGTCGATCTCCTCGTAGATCGCCCTGCCCACCTGTCCGCGTGCGCCGACGATCCATATTTTCGCATTGTTCATCATTACCCTGCTCCTTTTCTCCGCTGTTGTTCTCAAAAAGAATCATTATCACAACAGTCATTATGATAAATGATCGTTTTTGTAGCAACTTCTTTACATGTTATATTTTATTCGATTGATTCGCCGATTTCAAGAGAGAACGCCAGCTTCCCGGCAGAAAATTTGCAGAGCGGTCTGCCGCGGCTCCGGCACGCCCAAAGGGAATATGCAAAAGAAAAAGAAAGGGCACGCCGCCCGCTCTCGCAGACAACGCGCCCTTTTGAGGAATTGGCTCATCTTTGGGGCCGGGGTCAAGCTCCCGCGCCCGTTTTTTCACCCTGCAAACCGATTACAGGTAGTCCCCGACGTTTTCCGCCGTGACCGTCTCATACGGAATCCAGATGATGTTTTCGTTCTCTTCGTCCACGTCATAGTTGATGTCCGTGGTCAGCTCCGCGCCCGTGACGAGGTTGATCGCCGCCTGTACGCTCGCGGCCGCCTGTCCCGCCGCGTTCTGATAGACCGTCGCCAGCATGGAGCCGTCCGCAATCGCCATCAGACCCGCGTTGGTTCCGTCGATGCCGACCACCATGAGACCGGAGGTATCCACCTCGTTCTGCCGGAGCGACTCCAGCACGCCCATGGCCATCGCGTCGTTGTTGGCGATGATGCAGTCGACGCCGGACATATCCAGTCCCTCCGACAGCAGCACGCTCATCTGATCCATCGCCTTGTTGCGGTCATAGCCGCAGTCGATCGGCTCGGCCGCCGCCGTCGCGGTGATGCCCTCTTCCTTCAGTACCTCCAGCACGCGCTCGGAGCGCTGTACGGTGTGGAACAGACCCGCCGTGCCCTGGAACATCAGGTAGCTGACGTCGCTCTTGCCCGCCTGCTTGAGCGCATTCGCGAGCATTTTGCCCTGCTCCGTGCCCGCGGTGTACTCGTTCGAGCCGATGTAGACGTGGTCGCTGTCGATCACCGCGTCGTCCTGCGGGATGCGGTTGACGAACACGACCTTCATGTCGCCGGCGGCCTCCACGACCTCCTGCGCGCGGTTGTCATCCACGAGAACGACGATCGCCGCGTCCGAGCCGCTGCTTGCCGCCGCGCGCACGTATTCGATCTGCTTATCCATGTCGTCCGCGCAGTCCGTCGAGCTCAGCGTGCAGTTTTTCGACTCCGCCGCCGCCTTGACCGCCATATCGAGCGAGCCGAGATATTCGTCCTTGTACGAGACGATGAACGACAGCTTGATGTCCGATTTGGTGTCGCTCGCCTGCGGCTCCTGGCTCTCCGTGCCGCCGCAGCCCGCCAGTCCGCTCACTGCCAGCATGCCGGACAGCAACAGTGCAAGAATCTTTCTGGTTTTCATGTGATCTACCTCCGCTTTTCTCCGTGTCGGAATTGGATTCCAGCCGATGGGCGGCGAGGACCTCTGCGGCGGATTCCCATTTCCGCCCGCTTCGCCGCCACCGTCTGATGGAAAAGAAACTGAGAAACTGTGCGGATGGCGCGGTGTCCCGCGTGTCATCCGGTGTCTTTCTACGCTCTCAGTATACGGCATCCCGCCCGCAGGCGCTTACACGATCCCGGCACGTTCCTGCACATTTCCGGCAAATCACAGATATTTTCTTATTGTTTGTACAATGAAAGCAGCAACTTGCACAATTCCGTCAGCCGCCCTGTTCGCGGCGCTCCTCCTGCCGGATCATCTCCCGCGGCGTCATGCCAAATTCCCGCTTGAACAGGCGGTTGAAGTAGCCGACCGAGTCAAAACCGACCGACAGCGCGATCTCGGAAATCATGCTGTGCGTGGTCAGCAGCTTTTCGCGCGCGCAGCGCAGCCGGTAGTCGTTCAGATACTCCACCGGCGACATGTTGGTGCCCGCCCGGAAGCAGCGCAGCGCGGCGCTCTGGCTGATGTTGGCCGCGCCCGCGATGTCGTCCGCGCTGATGCGCTCGGTGTAATTCTCCCAGACAAACTGCATCATCTTGCGCAGGCGCGCCTGCATGACCATGTTGCGGTCCGTCTTGGGCTGCTCGCGGTACTGCTCCACGTGCGCGGCCAGCTCCATCCACAGGCTGCACACGTTGACGTGAATTTGCAGCTCGAACATGTGCTCGGCGTTCCAGCAGATGCGCCACAGGCTCTCCATCCAGTCACAGACGCGGCTGCGCCATGGGTCGTTTCGGTCGAAAAAGAGAATGTCCGCCCCCGAAGCCAGCACCGGCTCGACGTATTTTTTATAGATGACCGAATTGCCCGGTGCGATCAGCTCGGGGAGAAAGAGGAAATTGATAAACCTGCACCACTTCTCCTCCGCGTCCATCATCCGGTTGCGGTGAATGACGCCGCTGTTGACCATCGCGCAGTCGCCCTTGCGCAGGCAGACCGTCTGTCCGCCCGTCTGGTATTGAATCGAACCCTCCTGCACCAGCACCATTTCGATCTCCCGGTGCCAGTGCCACCGGATGTCCCGCTGATTGCGCCCCCAGTCGAAAAATTCCTTGTAGCATTGAAACGGAAAGCCCTCCGTTCCATGCGCGCGGAGCTCGCGCATGGTGTCGTCCGTGATAACCGTCTCGATCTCGTCGTTGGTGATCGTCTGAATCAGCTGCGTCTGCATGCCGTCTCTCCCTCCACGCCCGCTTGTTTTTTTCCTCATTTTTGCTATGATTATACTATTATAGCCAAAAGAAGTCAATTTTGCCGGCGCCGCGCGCGGCGGCAGACCCATCGCCGGAAAGGAGCACGCACGATGCAGACAGGGATTATCCGGGACGCCGTCCCGGCGGACGCGGCGCGCCTGCTGGACATCTACCGCTACTATGTCGAGCACACCGCCATCACCTTTGAATACACGACGCCCACGTGCGCGGCCTTCCGCCGCCGCATCGAGCAGACGCAGCGGCGCTATCCCTGGCTCGTCCTCGAAGCGGACGGCGCGATCCAGGGCTACGCCTATGCGGGCGCGTTTATCGGGCGCGCCGCCTACGACTGGTCGTGCGAGCTGACCATCTACCTCGACCGCGCGGCGCGCGGGCGCGGCTTCGGCAGGCAGCTGTATCAGGCGCTCGAGCAGCGCCTGACCGGCATGGGCATCCTGAACGCCTACGCCTGCATCGGCTATCCGGCGGTGGAGGACGAATACCTCACCCGAAACAGCGCGCAGTTTCACGCGCACCTGGGCTTTTCGCTCGCCGGCACCTTCCACCGGTGCGGCTATAAATTCGGCCGCTGGTACGACATGATCTGGATGGAAAAGCTGCTCGGAGCGCACCGCCCGGATCAGCCGCCCGTCGCCTTCCCGGCATCGAAGGCGTGACGCTCCCACAAACGACAGCAAAGCCGCAGGCGGAAAATCCTGCGGCTTTGCTGTTTGAGAAAAGGATGAAACTGAAGTGTGAGTATTCAGCGGTAATCGTAGTTTTCGTAATGGACTGGGGCAGCCACAGCGGCGTGCGCCCGGTGCGCCGGAATCATGCCGGCCAGCGGCAGCACCAGCAGCAGTGCAGTCAAAATCGTCGTCATCGTTCGTACCTCTTTCTGTTTCGCCGACGCTTGTTTTTATTAAAATACCAGATAATCGAATTCTTCCTCGTACACGGGAAGCCTGGCGGACAGGTGTGCCGGAATCATGCCGATACACGGGAGCGCCAGCAGCAAAAGTGTCAGAACAGCAGTCATCGGAATCCCTCTTTTCGTTTTGTCTTTGAGATGTGTTGCGGGGCGTCTTTTCGCGTTCCCTCTCTGTTTCTATGGTTATAGTATAGTCAAATCCGCGCAAAATTTCTTTCAATATGTTGCGAAAGAACCCGCTTTTTTTCCGCCTGTTTTTGCGGAATTTTTGCCGAAGTTATAACTTGTTGCGTTTGCCCGCCGCGCGCGGGCTTTTTTGTGTTTTTCGTCGCTTTTTATATAGCAAAATACAAAAATCGCCCGGCATCGCAAAGGCGGTGCCGGGCGGTAAAATGGGGGATGTCTGTTATGCTTCGCTCAGGGTCAGCAGCTCGTTCTTCAGGAACGACTCCTTGCAGCGGAACGCGATGTTGGTGGACTTGGTGCCGTCGTACACGTTCGGGGTCGCCGGGCGGCCGGTCGCAACGCAGTCGCAGAAGACTTCCATCTCGGTGATGTAGGCGTCGTGCCAGCGGGTGACGAAGTCCTGATAGCACTCGCGGCAGACGCCGTGCTCGCTCATAACCTCGACCATGGAATCGCACGGAATGCCGGCGATGCGCAGGGTGCCGCGGGTGCCGACGATCTCGGTCTCAACGTGAGAGCCGTGCGCCGCCGCGCGGCCTGCGTAGAAGAACGCCATCGCGTCGTTCTCACACTGCATCAGGCAGGAGACGTTGTCGCCGTCGTCCCAATCCTTGTACTGCTTGAACTCGAAGCAGCCGCCGATCGCCCACAGCTTCTTCGGCTCGGAGCCGGTCAGCCAGCGGATCAGGTCGATGTCGTGGATAGACATGTCGATGAACTGTCCGCCGGAGCGCGGCGCGTACTCCAGCGTGCCCTCGATGATGGCGATCGGATCCTGCGAATAGCAGCGGACGAGGATGACGTCGCCGATGTCGCCGTTCTCCATCTTCTGCTTCGCGACGCGGTAGGAGTGGTCATAGCGGCGCATGAAGCCGAGCATGAAGATCAGCTCCGGATGCGCTTCGATGATCTTCTCCGCCTGCTTGCACTTTTCCACGGTGTCCGCCAGCGGCTTCTCGCAAAAAACGTGCTTGCCCGCGTCCATGGCGATCTGAATCATCTCGACATGGGACGCCGTGTTGGTGATGATGGCGACCGCCTCGACCTCCGGATTGGCGCACATCTCCTTCGGGTCGCTGTATACGGCACTGACGCCCAGCTCTTCGCCGACCTTCTTGGCGCGCTCAAAGTTCTGGTCACAGATCGCAACCAGCTCCGAGCCGGGAACGCGGTTGGCGATGTTGCAGGCGTGCTCATAGCCCAGACGGCCGACACCGATGATACCAATTTTCAGTTTTTTCATAGTATTGTACTCCCTTTCTGTATCTGTATCTGTTTCAAAAAAATATGTCTCAATGATCGCTTACAGGCCGGTGTGCTCTCTGACGTAGGCGCGCGCCATGCGTGCATACTCCAGCGGATTGGCAATCGCCGGATCCTGCTCGGCCTCGACGACCAGCCAGCCCTCATAGTTGTACTCATCCAGCAGCTGGAAGACGGTCGGGAAGTCCACGCAGCCCTCCGGGTCGCCCGGCACGGTGAAGACGCCTTCCGGGATGGAGCGCAGGAAGCTCTTGTTCTCCGCGTAGCACTTTTCCATCGCCGGCTTGCGCACGTTCTTCAGGTGGACGTGCTTGATGCGGTCGTGGTGCTTCTTGAGGATTGCAATCGGGTCCTCGCCGGAGAAGGTCAGGTGGCCGGTGTCGTAAATCAGGCTGACGTACTTCGGGTCGGTCAGCGCCATCAGCTTGTCGATCTCACCGGTCTTCTGCACCGTCGTCGTCATGTGGTGGTGGTAGACGATCTGCATGCCGCTGTCACAGGCGATTTTGCCCAGATGATCGAGACCCTTCGCCAGCACTTCAAACTCGTCGTCGTTGAGCACGCGCTTGCAGCTCAGCGGCGTGTTCCACTGGTGCTGGATGGAATAGCTCTGGTCGGAGACGTTGATGACCTCGGCGCCGATGGCCTTGAGGAAATTCATGTGGTCGACAAACGCGCGCTCGTTCCACCACATCGGCTGCTCGTTGATGTAGGTGCTGATCCAGGCGGTGATGGCGGAGATGCCGCGGCGGCCGAACTCCTTGTTCAGAATCGCCGGGTCGCGCGGGTACTGGCAGCCGATTTCGGTGCCCACATAGCCGGTCAGCGCGATTTCACTGATGGTCTGCAAAAAGCTGTTTTCCGCGCCCATCTCCGGCATGTCGTCCTCTGTCCACGCGATCGGGGCGATGCCGATGCGAACTTTTTTGGGGTCTAACATGGTATAATCCTTCCTTTCGTCCGGTTTTTTCTCTTCCTTGATTGTGACTGTAGTATACCACCCATACCGGAAAGAATCTTTCAACATCTTGGTTTATCCGGCCGGCTGTTCCAACCCGCTTTTTCACAATCTTGCACAAAATCAACTTCTCCCTCGACGGAATTTCTGTGCCCTTTGCGAAATCTTGCGGTCGCTTTCCGGTATGGGCGGCGCATTTTTTGAATATCCTGCGCTGCGCGGCTCAGAGGAACGGACGGGTGGTCTCCGCGCCCAGCTTGATGACCTCCTCCGCGTCCATCTGCCAGTATTCCGGGCGGAACAGCTCGAGGCAGGCCGGGCCGTCGTAGCCGGCCGCCTGCACGGCGTCGGCGACTGCCTGCACCGGAATCGCGCCCATGCCGGGCATGATGCGGTGGCAGTGGTCGAGGATGCCCAGCGGCAGGTCTTCGCAGTCGTTGATGTGGAAGACGAACAGCTTGTCCTTGGGGATTTTGCGGATGTAGTCCACGTCCGCGCACTTGTCGTGCAGGTAGACGTTGATGCAGTCCACCGTCAGGCCGACGCTCTCGCGGTCGACCGCCTGCACGATTTCCAGCGCCTGCCGCACGCTGTTGCAGCACCATCTTCTGTCGCCGATCGGCTCAAAGGACAGCTTGACGCCATACGGCTCCGCGATATCCGCGAGCTGGTTGAGCACCTTGACCGAGTCGTCGAACACTTCCTTCTCGTTCTTCGTGCAGATCTCGTCCGTCACCGTCGGCACGACGATGATATACGGATTGCCGATCTGCTGCGCGATCTCACAGCCGAAGGTGAACAGCTCGACGAGCGCGTCCCACTCCTCCGGCGTGCAGAAGTTGATGTTTTCAATCGAATTGAACGCGAACGGCTTGAGGTGGCTGGTCGCGAAAAACGCCTTGAGATCGTCGACCGTGTGCGTCTTGAGATACTCCTTGAGCATATCGAGGCGCAGCTCGATGTAGTCGTAGCCGTACTTTTCGCACAGCGCCAGATCTGTTTCGACCGAGGAATTTTCCTTGCAGGTCGCTTCGTTGTAACCGAGTTTCAGCATACGAATTTGTCCTTTCTTTACATCTCGCCGCGCGCTTCGCGCTCGGAGAGCTCCTTGATGATGGCGGGGTATTTCTTATCCAGCTGGTACAGTGCCAGCACGATCACGGCGATGACCCACACGAGAAGCGGACCCCAGATATAGATGTTCCGAATCATGGCCAGCGCCGAATCCGGCTGTACCACCGACGCGCCGGACGTGCTGATATAACCGGCCGCATCCAGCAGCTTGGAGATAATCGCGCTGCAAATGCCGTTGCCCAGCTTAAAGCCGACCGCGCCGCCGGCGAAAATCAGCGATTCCTGACGGATGTGCGTCTTCCACTGGCCAAATTCCACGACGTCGCCCAGCATGCCGAAGACAACCGCGGTCAGCGGCGCTTCGCCCAGCGCACGGATGATGCAGGTGACCAGCGCCCAGGTGAAGCTGCCGGAATTGAGCAGGAACGCCGCGTGCGCCACGACGGCCACAATCGCGCCGACGAGGGAAATCTGCCGCTTGCCGAACCGGCGCAGCAGGAACGGGCAGAGCATCGCGCCGATGACGAGCGTCAGCGTCTCGCCCAGATACAGAACGCTGTACATCCAGGTATCGTTGTGGAACAGATACTTACAATAATACGGCAGCGCTGTGCCGACAATGGTGCCGTGTACACAGGTGACCGTCCACAGAATCAGGCAGGCCCAGAAATACTGGTTGCCGAGCAGCGCGCCCAGCGTTTTGCCCAGCGGCACCTTGCTGTCTTTGCTCTCCTGCGCTTCAATGTAAACGGTTTCCTTGCAGCGCACAAAGCAGATAATCAGCATGATGAACGCCAGCACAACCCACATCGTCATGGCCTTGACCCACGCCGCCTGATCGTCTCCGAACAGCTTGACAATCGGCTGGGTAAACGTGACGGCGATGATGCGTCCGACCGGCGCCAGCGACATACGGAAAATGGAGAGCATGTCGCGCTCGTGCGAGGAGCGCGTCATCAGCGCGGACAGCGTACCATACGGCACGTTGATTGCGGTGTAGCAGACAGTTGTTGTCAGATTATAGGTGATGAAAATGTACCAGAATTGCAGCGATTCGTTGGTCTGCGGCACAGTGAACAGGATGATCGCCGAAACGCAGTACGGGACGGACATCCACAGAATCCACGGGCGCGCCTTGCCCCATTTGCTCTTGGTCTTGCTTACGATGATGCCCATGATCGCGTCGCTCACGCCGTCAAAAATACGGGAAAGCAGCATGACAAGGCCGACGGTCGCAACCGAAATGCCGGCGTAGTCCGTGTAGAACAGAACCAGCAGCGCGGAGATCATGCCGTAAACAATATTACAGGCGGTGTCGCCAAGTCCATACGCGATTCGGGTGCCTGCGGTCAGTCTTCCTTCCTTGTCCAAGGCCGCCGAATTATTTTGATTCATAACTCTCTCTTTCCTTTCTGCCGCACAGCGTCTGCGCGGCATGATTTGTTGCGAAAAGACACAACAAGCTTTCCATTCTTCCCGTTGTATTTCTGCTCCGGATGCCAGCGCATCCGGAGCAGCTTTCGGTCTCTTATTCTACTTCGCTCAGCTTGACCGGGCGGCCTTCCTTCAGCGAAAGGTTCGCGGCCATCGCCATCTTGACCGGCTCAATGCCGTCGACGGCGGAAACGAGCGTGTCGGTGTCGTTGAGCACCGCCTCGGTGAACGCCTTGGCCTCCGCGATGAACGCGTTGTTGTAGCGCTCCAGGAAGAACCAGGTCGGCTTGGCCAGCGAGACGCCCTCGGCGGAGGAGATCATCGCGGTGTTGTCGAAGTCGTTGGCGACCTGCACGCAGCCCTTGTCGCAGTGCACCTCGGTGCGCTGGTCGTAGCCGTAGTGCGCCGCGCGGCTGTTGTCGATGACGCCCAGCGCGCCGTTTTCAAACTTCATCATGACGATCGCGGTGTCGATGTCGTCGTACTTGTCATAGCCCGCGCCGGACAGCGCCGCGCCGTATGCCATGATCTCGGTGGCGTTGCTGCCCGCCAGATAGCGAACCATGTCGAAGTCGTGGATGGTCATATCCATGAAGATGCCGCCGGACGTCTTGATGTACTCCATCGGCTGATGGTCGGGGTCGCGGGACGTGACCTTGACGACGTTGGGCGCGCCCAGCACACCGGAGGCGACGGTGTCGCGCACGGCCTTGTGGTTGTGGTCAAAGCGGCGGACAAAACCGACCTGCAGCTTGACGCCCGCCTTCTCGACGGCGGCGATGGCCTCGCGGATCTTGTCCAGCTGGGTGTCGATCGGCTTCTCGCAGAAGATGTGCTTGCCCGCCTGCGCCGCGCGCATGATGAACTCGGCGTGGGTGCTGGTGGAGGAGCAGATGAACACGGCTTCGATGGTCGGATCGGAGAAAATCTGCTCCGGATCCTCGTAGCAGTGCTCGATGCCCATGGAGGCCGCCCATTCGCGCGTCGCGTCGTTCATGAACGGATCGGCGACGGCGTACAGCTCCGCGTTCGGAACCGAATGCGCCAGATTTTCACCGTGCAGCTTACCAATGCGTCCTGCGCCCAGCAGACCAATGCGTACCTTTTTCATATAAAAACTCTCCTTCTCTGTCTGTCCCTGACCGGGACCGTTCCTTGTTCCATGTGGTGTTTCTGTTTGTACAGCGCGCTGCTCCGCGAAGCCGCTCTGCGCACAATCTATACCAAATCGATTGTTTTTACTCGCGTGCTCCACTTCACTTCATGCTTTTATTTTACACGAATTTCCCCGCGCAGCGTTATCTGATTATTGTGAAAAGAAACGAAAAAAAGACGCCGTTTTTTCACAAATTCCAAAACCGCTATCAGATTCTTGCTTCTCCCCTTCCGGCCCGTTCCGCGCCCGCACCGGCGCGCCAATTTCGTCCCAAAATGTACTCAAAAATGGATGTTTTGCAAAAATCGCAATAATTTAACACAATCTTTTGTTTTTTCGCAGGATATTGTAACAGCATCCCCTCCCGCCCGTGCTATAATGCAGAACGTAAAAGGAGGCGCACGCATGGATCTGACCAGCTTTCTGTCGTCCTATTTTAAGGATGCACGGATTCCCCAATGCTTCAACTGTCATTTTCTCAATGAAAGC
>DXIG01000011.1 GCA_019112985.1 Candidatus Butyricicoccus stercorigallinarum
CGGATCGTCATCCTGTGACGATAACAAAAGCAATGAATCACGCACGAAAGTTTCTTGCGTGTGTGAATAGCGCTTGGCGGCGCTTTGCCGCCCACAGGCGGCAGTCAAAATCGTTTTTTCCGGCGACAGGCTCGTCGGAAAAAACACCGCTCAGCCCGCAAACGTGCGCGCCGCGCGCGTGCGCTGCTGCGGGCTGCATCTTCTCAAAAAACGCCTGCGTTTTTTGATTTCTCGACGCGCAAAAGCCGCACGGATCGCTCCGTGCGGCTTTCGTATGTATTGAGAAAGGAATATGGATTAGGCGTTTGCGTAGTGGCGCTCGAACTCGTCCATCGACGCCATGACCGCGCCCTTGCGCGCGACGGTCATCGCCGCGTATTTCGCGGAAAAGTCGAGGTATTCGCCCAGCTTCTGCTCGGACAGGGCGGCCAGATCGTTCAGCTCGACCTTGTCGCGCACCAGCTGGAACAGGAACGAGCCTGCGAACGAATCGCCGGCGCCGGTCGTGTCGACCACATGCGCCTCCAGCGCGGGGCGGTGTGCCTCAGCCTGCGGCGTGTACACCGACGAGCCGTCTCCGCCCTTGGTGATGAGCAGCAGGCGGCAGGCGCCCGCGAACAGCTTCTGCGCCGCCTCGCACTCGTCGCGGCAGCCGGTGACGAACTCCAGCTCGTCGTCCGACAGCTTGACGATGTTGGCGAACGGCAGGAACGCGCGGATCGCCTCGCGGCACGCCGCCGGGGAATCCCACAGCGGCAGGCGCACGTTGGGGTCAAAGCTGACGATCATGCCCGCCTGCTGCGCCAGCTCAATCGCGCGGCGGTGTGCCTCGCGCACCGGCCAGTCGACCAGATCGACCGAGCAGAAGTGCAGAATCCCGCAGTCCGTCATCATCTCCGGCACAATCTGCTCCGGGGAGAGGAACAGATCGGCGCTCGGGTTGCGGAAGAACGAAAACTCGCGGTTGCCCGTCGCGTCGAGCGACACGAACGCCAGGCCGGTGTTGGCGCGCTTGGTCTTATAGACATAGTGCGTGTCCACGCCGTTGTTGCGCAGCACGTCGATGATGTGCTCGCCGAATGCATCCTCGCCTACCTGCGAGATCATCACGCCGCTGCCGCCCAGACGGCTGACCGCCGTCACCACATTGGCGGGCGCGCCGCCCGCCACACGCTCGAAGTGCGTGACCTCCCGCAGGGCGCAGCCCTTCTGCTGCGGGACAAAATCGATCAGCAGTTCGCCGATTGCCGCCACTCGTCTCATCAAGAATCTCCTCCTTATTTCGCTGTGTATGCCAGCTCCATGGCATCCATGTCGTAGAGCGTCGCCTCACCCTGTCCGCCGATGCGCAGCGTCTGCGCGCCGGACGGGTAATAGCGCGTCGTCATGACCTGTTCGCCGCCGTTGACAAACAGCTCGAGGGAAGAGGTATCCGCGAGAATGCGCAGGCTGGACAGCTCCGCCACCTCCGCCACGCGCTGCGTCCGTCCGCAGCCGCTCGCCGCGCTCAGCGTCAGCGTCAGCAGGCCGTCGCCGTACTCGATCGCCGCCGCGTCGCCCAGCATCACGTGCAGGTGCGCCCCGCGGTTTTGCAGCTGGATGTCCGCGCCCGCCGCCAGCTCGCCGTGCGCCACGCCGTCAAACGACAGCGTGCGCGCATTGCGGTGCAGCGCGTCCAGCTCGCGCACCGGGTTCGCGACGACGCGCGTGCCCGTCCAGTGCAGCTCGCGCGGCACGCTCATGCCGTGCTGCCAGCCGTTCTCCGCCGCCGTGGGGTTGGTGTAGTCCGCGTCCGGCATGCCCATCCAGCCGATGACGATGCGGCGGCCGTCCGGCGCCTCAAACGTCTGCGGCGCGTAATAGTCAAAGCCGGTATCCCATTCGACGTACTCGCCCAGCGTATATTCGCCGCGGAAATCGCCGTACAGCGGGAAATATCCGCACGAATAGACGTTCTGATACTTGTTTCCCTCGCGCGTGACGCCCTGCGGCGACATCGCGACGATGTACTGTCCGTCTACGCAGAACAGATCGGGGCACTCCCACATGTAGCCAAAGACCTCCGGCGTGGTGATCGTGTTGATGTGCGCCCAATGGAGTCTGTCCTCCGACTCGTAGACGAGGATCTCGCCGCGGTCCGCGCGGGTCCGCGCGCCGAGCACCATGTAATAGCGCCCGTCCTGTTTCCACACCTTCGGGTCGCGCACATGGCAGGTCATATCGCCCGGATAATCTTTATTTTCCATCAAAAGCTGCTTGCTGTCAACCCGCACGCCGTCGCGCGTGATGGCGAGGCCGAGGTTGTGCCCGCGCCCCGAGGTGATGTAGTCGTGGTCGCCCGGGTGCTTGACGTTGCCGGTGTAGTACAGATACAGTGCGTCGTCCTCCACCAGCGCGGAGCCGGAATAGACGCCGTGGATGTCCCACGTCTGGTCGGGGCACATGGCGACCGGCTGCTGCGTCCAGTGCAGCAGATCGGGGCTGCTCCAGTGTCCCCAGAACTTGACGCCGCCGTTGGGGTCAAACGGGCCGTACTGATAGAACACATGGTAGCTGCCGCGGTACCAGCACAGGCCGTTCGGGTCGTTCATCCAGCCGGTGGGCGGCATGAGATGAAAGCGCAGGCGGCGCGGGTCGGCGTCCACCCGTGCCCGGTCCTCCGCTTCGATGCGGGGGACCAGGCGGGTCAGATCTCGATGCAGTGCATTCATAGGGAACAAACTCCTTTTCCGATTTGACCGTAAATCCGGTTACTTCTTGACCGTCATCAGGCAGTCCATCGCCTGGATCGCGCCGAGCTGGCCTGCGATGTCCGCGTAATCGTCCGAGTTGGTGACGATGACCGGGGTGACGGTGCGGTAGCCCTCCTTGCGGATGGCGGGGATGTCAAACTCCATCAGCAGATCGCCGGCGGCGACGTGCTGACCCTCCGCGACGTGCGCGGTATAGTGCTTGCCGTTCAGCTGTACGGTGTCGATGCCGATGTGGATGAGCAGCTCCAGGCCGTTGTCGCACTCCAGACCGACCGCGTGCCCCATCAGCGTGGACACGGTGCCGGCGCACGGCGCGAACGCCTTGCCCTCGCTCGGGTCGACCGCGAAGCCCTTGCCGAGCACCTCGGCGGCAAACGTCTCGTCGCCCGTCTCCTGTAACGTGACCGCCTTGCCGGTCATCGGGGAGGCGACGGTCAGCGCGCCGCTCTGCGCCTCGACGGCGACTTCCTTGACCTGCGGCGCCGCCGGTGCAGCCGGTGCAGCTGCGGCCGGTGCGGTCTCCTCCTCGTCCTTATAGCCGAACAGCCAGGTCAGGACGAAGGCAACGCCCGCCGCGATGAGGAACATGAGAATGTACTTGACCGGTGCGTTGAGGCAGAGCAGGATGCCGAAGATGCCGGTGACGCCGGTGCCGGTCGCACCCAGAGAGGTGATGGAGGCAAACATTGCGCCGGCGCCGCCGCCGATGCAGGCGCAGACGAACGGGCGGAAGAAGCGCATGTTGACGCCGAAGATCGCCGGCTCGGTGATGCCCATGAAGGCGGACAGCGAGGACGGCAGCGCCATCGACTTCAGCTTGCCGTTGCGCGTCTTGAGCGCAACCGCCAGCGCAGCGGCGCCCTGTGCGATGTTCGCGGCGGAAGCCAGCGGCAGCCAGTAGGTGCAGCCGAATTCCTGAATCTGTCCGAGGTCGATGATGGTGTACATGTGGTGGATGCCGGTGACAACGGTCGGCGCATACAGCGCGCCCATGACCAGCGAGCCGATGCCGAACGGCAGCGAGATGAGCGCCTGAATGCCGTTGATGATGCTGCTCTCAACCAGGTTGAACACCGGGCCGATGATGGTCAGGGTCAGGAAGCCGGTGACGAACACCGAGACCAGCGGGGTGATGAACAGGTCGAACATCGCCGGAACGCGCTTGTGCAGCCACTTCTCGATGGCGGCCATGACGAACACCGCGATGATGACCGAGACGACGTGTCCCTGATAGCCGACCAGCGGCACTTCCCACAGGCCGAAGACGTCGAGGTAGTTTTCCACGCCGCCCGTCATCGTCCAGGCGTTTTGCAGGTTCGGGTGAACCATGATCATGCCGATGACGCCGCCGAGGAACGGGTTGCCGCCGAACACCTTGGCGCCGGAGAAGCCAATGAGCACCGGCAGGAAGACGTAGGCGGTGTTGGAGAACAGGTTGGCCAGCACGAACAGCGTGCTCGTGTTGGACAGGCCGATATAGCCGCTGTTGATGAGGAAGTTGAGCGACTCCATGATGCCCATCAGGAAGCCGGAGGCGACGATGGCCGGGATGATCGGCACGAAGATGTCGCCGAGCGTCTTGATGAAGCGCTGCGCCGGGTTGCCCTTCTGCGCGGCGGCCGCCTTGACGTCCTCCTTGCTGGCGGCCTGTACGCCCGCCTGCGCGGTGAACTGCTCGTATACCTTGTTGACGACGCCGGTGCCGAAGATGATTTGCAGCTGGCCGGACGCCTCAAAGACGCCCTTGACGCCCTCTACATCCTCCAGCGCCTTCTTGTCACATTTGTTGTTGTCCGCGATGACCAGGCGCAGGCGCGTGGCGCAGTGCGCGGCGGACACCAGATTTTCTTTTCCGCCGATGTGCGTCAGTACGCCGGCGGCAGCTTTTCCGTAATCCATAGTAGCTCCTTCTTATTTCCCGTATGTCTGTGATCCTCTAATGAAATCGATTTCACTTTATGTTTCATATTATAAGCACGCAGACGCCAAAAGAAAAGGGGCAATATGTCACAAAATTTTCGCTTCGTTTTGTGACATATTGCCCAATCGTCCGAAAGAGCTGCTTCAGACTGTGCTGCACTGTATGAAAATGATTTCATGAATGTTACACAGACTCCTGCCGGATGACCTCATAGCCCAGCTTGAGCTGCTTTTTCATGTCGATGCCGCTCTCCAAAATTTGCAGCAGCATGTTGGCCGCCTCCGCGCCGGCGTCCTCGTAAAACAGGTGCACCGTCGTCAGCCGCGGGGAGACGATCTCCGTCATGCGCGAATGCCCCATGCCGACGAGGGCGACGTCCTCCGGGATGCGCTTGCCGATGCCCTTGAGGTACTGCATCGCGCCGACCGCGAGCGTATCCGTCGCGCAGAACAGCGCGTCCGTCTCGGGCGCGCGCTCAAGCAGCTGCTGCGCGGCGGCGTTGCCGTCCTCCAGCGTGAAGCCGGTGATGGCGGTCTGCTCGTCCGCGATGTCGATGCCGCGCTCCTTCAGCGCCTCCAGAAAGCCCGCGCGCCGCGCCGCGCCCACCGCGCGGTCGCGGTTGGTCACGCCGATGTAGCCGATGCGCCGGCGGCCGGAGTCGAGCAGCTCGCGCGTCACCTCGCGCGCCGCGTCGTGGTCATTGTGGTACACGCACGAGGCGTACTCCACCTGCTGGCTGAGCACGACGAGCGGCACGGGATATTTTTGCAGCAGCTGCCGGTGCCGCGCGGTGAGCAGCGTGCCGAAAAAAATGACGCCCTCGACCTGCCCCTGCTGGAACAGCTCCAGATAGCGCATCTCCTTGTCCACGTTGTTCTCCGTATCCGCCAGCAGGATGCTGAACTCCCGGTCGCCCAGCGCGGCGGAGATGCCCGCGACCATCCCGCCGATGCTCTCCGAATTGATCTTCGGCAGGATGACGCCGATCAGCCTGCTCTTCCCGGTGCGCAGAATCTGCGCCTGCCGGGAGGGGACGTAGCCGGTCGTGTCGATGACCTGCTGGATCTTCCGTTTTTTCTCCTCGCTCACATAGCCGTGGTTGAGGTATCTGGACACGCAGGCCTTGGACACGCCCGCCATTTTTGCAATTTCCGCAATGGTCATACGTTCTCCCCTGTCCGCGGCCTCACAGGCGCTCGAGCCACAGGCGCTCCGCCTCGTTCGGCTGGTACACCGTCTGCCGGTCGCGCCCGACGAGCACCAGCGTGCGCCCCAGCATGCCGTACCACATGCCGTCGTTCATCTGCCCCGAAAACAGGGTTTCCTCCTCAATTTTTACGGTCCTCTGCCCGTTTTTGTCCTCCAGCACGACGCTGCCGTACACCGTCTCGTGCTCCGGCGCGCCCTCGCAGCCAAAGTCCGGCTCCTCCACATACAGCAGCCGTCCCATCGGGCGGAAGATTGATCCGTTTACATCAAACGGTTCCCATTTGTTCGCCATATCCGTATCCTCCTCTGCGATTTTCTGTACCTCTATTATACCAACATCGCGCGCACTTTCAAAGGGCAATTTTTGCGGCGGGCGCGCCGGTTTACCGCAGCACGGCGTCGATTTTGCCCTGCGCCTCGTCGAGCACGCTGAACGCGCGGCGCAGCATCTCCCAGCACACGCGCGCGGCGCTGCCCGGCGTGATGACCGCGTCCATCGCCGCGGCGACCTCGTTGTCGCCGTCCACATAAAAGCGCAGCCAGGCGTAGGTCTCGTTCAGCCCGTTGAGCGCGCGCAGCATGGGACGCAGGCGCTCGGGCGGCACCTTGCCGAGCTGGAACACGCGGATGCGAAACTCCGTGCCGTCCGCGCCGAACACCATGACAACGTTGTACATCGTGCCGCTGCCGCCCGCCAGCTCGACCGCGACGTAGTGGCTGCCGTCCGGCTGCGGGTTTTCCATGTATCGAATGTCGTGGCGCTGCAAGCGCTCGACAAAGGCCTGTGCCGATTGATTCATCTCGTCCTCCTGTTCACATGCGGGGCGCGCTCATCTGCCTGTCCAGCGCAGCCCCTTGGGGTAGTGGTTTTTCATGACGCCGCCCGCGCATTTGCCCCAGCCGAGCACGAAGCCGTCCGCCGCGACGGCGGTCCAGCCCTTTTCCCCGTCCCACGGGAACGTCTCGCCGCGCAGGTAGCCCGCCACGCGCGCGTCGTCCGCCGGCAGGTCGCACACCCGGCGGAACGCGGACAGCGGCAGCGCATGTGCCAGCGCGTGCGCCGGCTCCAGACGGTTTTTGCGCAGCGTGCCCAGCGCCACGCCGCAGGCGCGCACGCGCAGCCGTCCGGTGTCGCACATGCGCGGGTCGGTCAGCAGATACAGCCGGTCGCCGCGCCGCTGCACCAGCCCGTCGGGCAGCGCCCGCACCTGCTCGAGCACGAGCCGCCGCCCGTCCGCGTCGTCCGCGCCGCCGCGCGGCGCGGGCTGCTGTTGGGGCGCGCCGCCCTTGCGCAGGACGGCGGCAAAGTGCCCCTCCCCGTCCAGCCGGTGCGGCCACAGGCGAAACGCCGCCGCCACCGACGGGTCGCCGTCCTCCACCCAGTCGGGGCGCGCGGGCGCGAACTGCGCGCACGGGGCGGGGCAGGACACCATCGAAAAGTCGGGGTGCCGCGCGAGAAAGCGCGACAGCGTGCCCTCGTTCTCCTCCGGCGCGAACGTGCAGGTGGAATAGACCAGCGTGCCGCCGCCGCGCAGCATGTCCGCCGCGCGGTCGAGGATGTCCGCCTGCCGCCGCGCGCACAGCGCCGGCGTCTCCGGCGTCCATTCGTCCTGCGCCGGGTTGCCCTGCTTGCGGAACATGCCCTCGCCGGAGCACGGCGCGTCCACGATAATTTTGTCAAAAAAGCCCGGATAATGCGAGGCGAGCCGTTCGGGCGTCTCGTTGAGCACCAGACAGTTGCACACGCCCATGCGCTCGACGCTCTGCGCGAGCACCGCCGCGCGCCCGGCGTGAATCTCGTTGGCCACGAGCAGCCCGCGCCCGCCCATGCGCCCCGCCAGATGGGTGGTCTTGCCGCCGGGCGCGGCGCACAGGTCGAGCACGGTCTCCCCCGGCTGCGCGTCCGCCAGCGCGCCGACCGCCATCGCAGACGGCTCCTGGATGTAATAGACGCCCGCCTCGTGGTACGGGTGGCGTCCGGGGCGCGCCGTGTCCGCATAGAAAAAGCCCTCCGCCGCCCACGGCACCGGCGTGAGCGCGAACGGCGCCGCCGCCGCGAACGCCGCCGGGTCGATGCGGCAGGGGTTGACGCGCAGCCCGCGCGCCTGCGGGCGCGCCAGCGCCTCACAAAAGGCGGAAAAGTCCGCGCCGAGCAGGCGCTGCATGCGCTGCGCAAACGCGGGCGGCAGCGCGCCGCCTGCGGGTTCGGTCTGTCTCATGCTCCCGTGTCCTCCATATCGCCAAAATATTCGTCATACAGCCGGTCGGCCTGCTGCTGCACGGCGTGCACAAAGGCGTCGTACCGACGCAGAAAGGCCTTGCCCTCCGGCGTGAGCACCGCATTGCCGCCGCCGCTGCCGCCCGCCTCGCGGCTGAGCAGGGCGAAGCCGAGGTCCTGCTCCGCGCGGTTGAGAATTTTCCACGCCTTGGAATACGCCATGCCCATCTCGCGGCACGCCGCGCGGATGGAGCCGCGGTTGTCCACGCCGTGCAGCAGCTCCGCCACGCCGGGGCCGAAAAACTTCTGCGCGCGGAACAGGCGCAGCCGCAGGTCATATCGCAGTGGTTCCATTGCCCACCCCTCCTTGTCGTTGTGCGTGTGCCTTTTATTATACCATGCCCGCGCGCACAAAAAAACCTCCCGCGCAGCGGGAGGCCAGACGGCCCAGAAAGCAAGGCGTCATGCAGGAAAGAAACCGTTTCTGGCGTGCACCGCCAGCGCCCGGCAGTGCGTTGCCGCCCTCAGGCGGCAACGGAAACCGTTAAAAACACCTCTCCGCCCGCAAACGTGCACCGCCGCGGCCGCGCTCAGCCGTCCGCGAGATTGGACAGCGCGGCGCCGCTGTAGTAGTGCAGCAGGATGTCCGCATAGCCCGCGCCCTCCTCCGCCATGCGCCGGGCGCCGTACTGGCTCATGCCGACGCCGTGCCCGTAGCCCTCCGTGTGGAAGGTGATGGAGGTGTCGGTGGTGCTGACGGTGAAGTGGGTGGAGTTGAGCCCCAGCAGCGCGCGCACCTCCGTCCCCGCAAACGACTCCCCGCCGATGCGGCACGACGTCACGCCGCCCGCCTCGGACGACTGGATGTCGGTGAACCACGTCTCGGGCAGGCCGGTCAGGTTGATGTCGGGGCTGCGGCGCAGCAGAATCTGGCGAAATTCCTCCGCGCCGAACGTCAC
>DXIG01000126.1 GCA_019112985.1 Candidatus Butyricicoccus stercorigallinarum
GGTCTCGACCGGCGGGATTAACTGCGTCTCGTCGCCGTCGGGCAGCTCGTCTTCGGCGGTGTCTTCGCTTTCTTCGGCTTCGCCGTCTTCGTCCGCGCCGAACCACTTCGTCCAGAAGCCCTTGCGCGGCGTCTCCGGTGCGGGTTCTTCCAATGTATCGTCTGCCGCTTCGTCCGGCGCGCTGTCCGGCATCTCCGGCTCGCCGTCGGTCTCGACCGGCGGGATCAGCTGCGTCTCGGCGCCGTCGGGCAGCTCGTCCGGTTGTTCGGCTTCATCCTCGATCTTAACCGGCGGCATGACCTGTGTCGCGTCCGCATCGTACAGCGCGTCCCAGCGCACCGTGGCCTGCGCGTCGTCCTGCGCGCGCGACGGCTGCACCGGCACGGGCGCATCCGCGAACAGGCGCGCCATCAGGTCGGGCTCCTCCTCCGGCTCCTCCAGCAGCTCGGTGCGCGGGTCGGTCATATCCGTCTGCGGCGCGGCGAACACCGCGTCCACCGGGCTCTGCTCGATCTCGCCGAGCTGATTGAACAGGCGCGCGAACACGTCCTCCTGCTCCTCCAGCGGGTCGGGCTGCGGCGTCTCGCCGCGCGCCTGCTCCGCCAGCTCGTTCTGCTGGTCGATCACATCCTGCATCTGCTCGGATGCGCGCAGCAGCGCGGCGTATTCCTCCGTCTGCGACGGCTTCAGCTGCCCGCCCGCCGGGGCGGCGTCCGCGCCGGACTGCTCCACATGGATGCCGAAGCGCTGCATGAGCTGTTCCAGCGACTCTCTGTCCGGCTCCGGCTCGAAGGCGCCTTCCTCCCGCATGATGTCGTCGACATCATACCGGCTGCCGCCCGAAACGTCGTCCAGCTCCTGTTTTAATCTTTCCAGATCCAGATCATCCATGGTATCCCTCCCCAAGCCGCTGCCGGACTGCCTCGTACAGCAGCACCGCGGCCGCGGCGGATGCGTTGAGTGAATTGACCCTGCCCTTCATCGGGATGCTCACGATGAAGTCGCAGGCCTCGCGTACAATGCGGCTCAGGCCGCTGCCCTCCGAGCCGATGACAATCGCCGCCGCGCCCGCGAAGTCCGCCTCATACAGCGATTTGTCGCCGCCCGCGTCCGCGCCGAAAATCCAGACGCCGTTTTCCTTCAGCTGCTCGATGGCGGCGGTCAGGTTGGTGACGCGCGCGATGCCGATGTGCTCCAGCGCACCGGCGGAGGCCTTTGCGGCCGTGGCGGTCAGGCCGACCGAGCGGCGCTTGGGAATGATGACGCCGTGCGCGCCGGCGGTCTCCGCCGAGCGGATGACCGCGCCCAGGTTGTGCGGGTCGGTCAGGCCGTCGCAGAGCAGGAGCAGCGGCTGCTCGCCGCGATCGCGCGCGACCTGTAACAGATCGTCAATCGAGACATATTCGTGCGCCGCCGCCTGCGCGATGACGCCCTGATGCACGCCGGTCTCGCTCATCGCGTCCAGCTTGCGCCGGTCGACCTGCGTGACAACCGCGCCGGACTGTCTGGCCAGCGCGATGATGTCCGCCATGCGCCCGTTCTGGTCGGGCGCGACGAACAGCTTATCCACGGTCCTGCCCGCGCGAAGCAGCTCCATGACCGCGTTTCTGCCCTCGTACAATGTCGTATCCCGTTCCTGCCCGCGCGCGTGGCGGTTCTGTTTCCTGTTTTTCTGACTCATGCGATGCTCTCCATCCCGTCAATTTTCAGATAGTATCAGTATAACACAAATCTCCGCCTCTGGCAGTAAAAAAAGCAAACTTCCTCGCGCGTTCCGGCCCGCCGCGCCGTCGCCGCCGGGCGGAACGAAAAAATCCGGCTCCCCGTTTTGGGAAAGCCGGATTTTGCAATGCAGAACAATCAGTCGAAGAACTTGTCGTGTACGGCACGAACCGCGCGCTGCGCCTCTTCCTCGTTGATCAGGACGGAGATCTTGATTTCGGAGGTGGAGATCATGCGGATGTTGATGTGGGCGTTGGACAGCGCCTCGAACATCTTGGCGGCGACGCCGGAGTTGGACGCCATGCCCGCACCGACGATGGAGACCTTCGCGATGTCGGACTCGTAGGTAATGCTGTCGCAGTGCAGCTTGTCCCTGTTCTCCTCCAGCAGGCGAACCGTCTCGTCCAGCTGGTTTCTGGCGACGGTGAAGCTGATGTCCTTGCTGCCGTTGCGGCCGATGGACTGAAGGATGATGTCGATGTTGATCTTGCTCTTCGCCAGCAGCGAGAACAGGCGGAACGCCTTGCCCGGCTCATCCGGCAGGCCGATAACGGCAACGCGGGCCACGTCCTTGTCGCAGGCAACGCCGCTGATAATCATCTTTTCCACAGAAGTAACCTCCTTGACTTTGGTTCCGGGATTTCGCGTGAGGCTGGAGACAACCTCAAGGTCAATGTTGTATTTTTTCGCCATTTCCACCGAGCGGTTGTGCAGAACCTGCGCGCCCAGCGTCGCCAGCTCCAGCATTTCGTCGTAGGTGATCTCGTCGAGCTTCTTCGCGCCCGGGACGACGCGCGGGTCGGCCGTGTACACGCCGTCCACGTCGGTGTAGATCTGGCACAGATCGGCGTGCAGCGCCGCCGCGATGGCGACCGCCGTCGTGTCCGAGCCGCCGCGGCCGAGCGTCGTGATGCTGTCGTGGCTGTTGATGCCCTGGAAGCCCGCGACGATGACGATGCGGTTGCGGTCGAGCAGGCTCTGGATGCGCTCCGGCTTGACCGAGCGGATGCGCGACATGCCGTAGTTGAGGTCGGTCCGGATGCCGGCCTGCCAGCCGGTCAGGCTGGTCGCGCGGAAGCCGAGCTTCTCGATCGCCATGGCCAGCAGCGACATGGAAATCTGTTCGCCCGCGCTCAGCAGGACGTCCATCTCGCGCGCCGGCGGGTTATCCGTAATTTCCGCGGCCTTTTCAATGAAATCGTCGGTGGTATCGCCCTGCGCGGATACGACAACGACAACCTTGTTTCCGGCCTGCGCCGTCTTGGTTACAATATCGGCGACGTTGAACAGGCGCTCGGTGTTCGCCACCGATGTGCCGCCGAATTTCTGCACAATCAAAGCCATGTGCTGTGTTCCTCCTATCGATTTTCCCGCGCCGCGCGCGGGTCGGGATTCTATTCAAACGCTGTGCGCCGCATCGCTGCGCGCACAGGGTTTTTTCCAATGTTACGCCTGCGCGATGGTCGCGCCCACCTCGTCGCACGCCAGCAGCACCGGCGTCCAGTCGGGGAAGCGGCCGGCGAAATACATGCAGGCGCGGCTGTAGTAGGTTTTGTCTTCCTTGTCGACCATCGCGATGATGGTCGGACCCGCGCCGGACAGGAACGCGCCGAGCGCGCCCAAGCCCTTCGCGCTGCGCACGACCTCCTCGCCGCCCGGGATCAGGCTGAAGCGGTACGGCTGATGCAGGCAGTCGCCCACGGCGACCTGAAGGTTGTGCAGGTCTCCGGTGACGAGCGAGCCGGTCAGCAGCGCCGCGCGCGCGAGGTTGAACACCGCGTCGTGGTGCGGGATGGTCGCGGGCAGCGCGCCGCGCGCCGTCTCGGTGGACAGCTCAAAATTCGGGATGAAGGCGACAAAGTCCACCTTATCCGCGATGGGGACGCGCACGCTCCACACCTTGCCGTATTCCAGCAGCGAGGTGCAGAAGCCGCCAAGGATGGCGGGCGTGGAATTGTCCGGGTGCCCTTCGATGGCCGCCGCCAGATCGATGATGTTCTCCTGATGCAGCGGGTTGCCGAGCAGCGCGTTCGCGCCGAGCAGACCGGCGACCGTGCAGGCGGAAGACGAGCCGAGCCCGCGCGTCTGCGGGATGCTGCAATCCTCGATCAGCCGCAGGCCGGGCATCGGCTTGCCGCAGATCTCATACACCCGTTTGGCGCACTGATAGACCAGATTGGTCTCGTCGTTCGGGATGGATTCGCCGCCCGTGGAGGAGATGTCGATGTGGTCGCATTCCTCCATCGAAAAGCGATTGTATAAATTGAGCGCAATGCCGATCGAATCGAAGCCCGGGCCCATGTTTGCGCTCGTCGCGGGGACAGTGACGGTAATCATCGGCACCTCACAGCAGGCGCATGCAGCCGGTGACCGCGCCGAGCGCCGCGACCTTGCCGCGCATCTCCGCCGTCGTGCAGGCGGAGGTGAGGCAGGCGGCCTCCTCGCCGCTGCGGGCGGATTTGAGCATGTCGCAGTCGGGGAAGGCGTCGATCAGGCGCTTGGCCGCGTCCGCGCCGGACAGGCGGACATACCAGCGGGAGGCAAAGCCGTCCAGCGGGCGCACCAGATTTCTGCTGCCGTCGTCCCAGCTGACCATGCGGCGGTGCTCATTGTGGCGCGCGCAGTCGATCATGTCCGCGACGACCGCGGAGGCGGTCGCCAGCTTGCCCGCGCCCTGTCCGTAGAACATGGCGTCGCCCAGCATGTCACCGGTGATCAGGATGGCGTTGAATACGCCGTCCACGTCCGCCAGCGGGGTCTTGCGCGAGACGAAATGCGGCGCGACGAACGCATAGATCGTGCCGTCCTCGTTGAGCACGGCGCGGCCGAGCAGCTTGACCACGCAGTCCGCCTGCGCGGCGTAGCCGACGTCCTCCAGCGTGATTTTGGAGATGCCCTCCGTCTCGACGTACTCCGGATGGATGTGGTCGCCGTAGGCGATGTCGGACAGAATGCAGATCTTGCGGCAGGCGTCGATGCCGTCCACGTCCGCCGCCGGGTTGGCCTCGGCGTAGCCCTTCTCCTGCGCCTCGCGCAGCGCGGCCTCGAACGTCAGACCCGCGTCGATCATGCGGGTGAGGATATAGTTGGTCGTGCCGTTCAGGATGCCGGTGATGTGCGTCATGTGGTTGGCCGTCAGGCATTGCAGCATCGGGCGGATGATCGGGATGCCGCCGCCGACCGAGGCCTCGAACATGTAGTTGACGCCGCTCTCCTTGGCGATGCCCAGCAGCTCCGCGCCGTGGGTGGCGACCAGCTCCTTGTTGGAGGTGACGACATGCTTGCCGGCGAGCAGGCAGCGCTTGGTAAATTCATACGCCGCGCCCTTGCCGCCCATCGTCTCCGCGACGATGCTGACCTCCGGGTCGTTTTCAATGATGGAAAAGTCCTTGATGAACCGCTCCTGATGCGGCTCATCCGGGAAATCGCGCAGATCGAGAATGTATTTTACTTCGATGGCGTCGCGCGCGTTTTTGGCGACGATGTCCGCATTGCGGTCGAGCACCTCGTACACGCCGGAACCCACCGTGCCGAATCCCATAATTGCGGCCTTAAACATCGTGGTTTTCCTCCTTTTTTGTCTGTCAACAGACGGTCATTCTCTCGCCAGAATCTCCATGCTGGCGACGCCGGAAATCGCCCGAATCTCCGCCATCAGCCGCTCCACCGAGCGGTCCATGCCGCCCGTGCGCGCGGCGATGGTCACGGCGGCCTGGCCGTTGACCGGGATCGACTGGTTGATGGTCAGGATATTCGCCCCCGAACGGGCGAACACCGCCAGAATGCCGGACAGAACGCCCGCCCGGTCGGAGACCATCAGACTGAACGTGATGATGCTCTGCGTCGCCGCCTCAAACAGCGGCTTGATGCCGTCCTTGTATTTATAGTATGCGCTGCGGCTGAGTCCGACCTTTTGGGTGGCTTCACCGACGGTGCGGATCTCCCCGCTCTGCAGGCAGCGGTTTGCCTGTGCGACCTTGAGGAATACCTCCGGCAGCAGGGATGCTTCCACAATATAATATTTCGGCTGCTGTTCCAATTGCCTGCGGCTCCTTTCCGGGCGGGGACTGCCCCGCCGTGTCTTTCTCTGAAAAACATTTGTTTTCGTGCAGCACGGATATCATACCATAAAAGGCGAAAGCAATGCAAGCCCTTTTTCGCATAACGCGCGAGGTTTTTTTGGAAAAAGCGGCGCGTTCTGTGCGCTTTGGGAACATTTCTTTCGTTTTTCTGCGCGGCGCGCCAAAACGCCCCCTCCCGCCGCAGCGAAAGGGGGCGTCTGTCCGGCCTGACGGCCGGGATCTGGCTTATGCTTCCGTATTCCACTCCACGCAGCGCAGGAACATCACCGCGGCCTCGGCGCGCGTCGTGTTCTTCCTCGGGTTGAGGTACCGCGCGCCGTTTTCCTCCGAGCCGCTGATGACGCCGGACTGGGTCGCCCAGAGCATCGCGTCAACCGCATAGCTGTCCACGCTGCCGGCGTCGGCAAAGCCGCTCAGCGAGCCTTCCACAGCCGGCTTGCCCGCGGCCGCATACAGGATGGTCGCGAGCTCCTGGCGCAGGACGCTGTTGTTCGGCCTGAAGGTGCCGTCCGGATAACCGCTGACCACCGGCACCTCCTGATTGGCCGCCCAGACCACCGCGTCGTAGTACCACGCGCCCGCACCCTGCACGTCGGAGAACGGGGACGCGCCGCTGACAGACGGCTTGCCCGCGTTGGCGTACAGAATCTGCACGACCATCGCGCGGCTGAGCGGGCTCATCGGCTCGAACGTCGTGTCGCTCGTGCCGCTCATCAGGCCGGTGTCGCAGGCGTCCTGTACATAGGGCGTGAACCACGCATCGGCGGGCACGTCGGTGAAGATCTCGCTGACCGGCGTGCGCTCCAGCATCGGGATTTCCTCCGTGCGCGTCGCCTGACAGCGCGTGCAGGTGTACGTCCGCTCGCCCGCCTGCGTGTGCGTCGGCTCGCGGGTTATGACGCCCTCATCCCACGCATGTCCCAGCGCCGGAATGCTCTCCGTCTGCGTCTCGCCGCAGTTCGCGCAGGTGTACGTCCGGACGCCGTCCTCCGTGCACGTCGGCTCGGTCGTCACTGTGCCCTCATCCCACGCGTGTCCCAGCGCCGGGATGCTCTCGGTCTGCGTCTCGCCGCAGTTCGCACAGGTG
>DXIG01000127.1 GCA_019112985.1 Candidatus Butyricicoccus stercorigallinarum
ATGCTATAATATGGAGAGATACAGGAGGAGTACCGATGACTTTCTTAAAACCAATTCTAATTGCTGTCATCCTGATTCTGACAGTACTGATTATAGTCAAGGCAAACCGATTTGCCACATCCGACCAGCCGGAGGGCAGGCAGAAGCAGGAGAAGCAGCCGCCGGCGCCGCCGAAGGCCGAACCTCCGATGCAGACGCCGACGGAGTTCTTCATCGTCTATGTCGGCCGCCGCGTTCCGGTCACGCACTATCCGTTCACCATCGGCAGCCGCAACGACAACGACCTGATTATCACCGATTCCACCGTATCGCGCCAGCATGCGGAGCTGTTCCGCAAGAACGGGCAGGTCTGCCTGCGCGACCTCGGTTCGCTCAACGGCACAATCGTCAACAAAGTCCCCCGTTCGGAAACGCCGATCGTAGGCGGCGAGCGCGTGCAGCTCGGCACGACGATCCTTCAGATCGAGCGCGCGCGGGACGACGTATCGGATGATACGCAGTTTATCCGGAGGTGATGAGAGTAGTATGGCGAATCGAACCTTCAAACAAGTGGGAAAACCATCCAAAAAAAGAAAGAAGAGACCGGCTCATTCAGAATCTCTGCGCACCCTCGGCTCCCAGCCGATTGTCCTGTTCGTTCTGTTCCAGCTGGTTTCTCTGCTTATTGTCCAGGCCAGCGGGCGCGGCACCGCGTATCTGTATATGATGATTCCGCTGCTCGTCATCACCTACGGCGGCTGGTTCCTTGTCAATCACATCCGCGCGGAAGTGTCCTTCTTCATCAACGCCGCCATGCTGCTGACCTTCGGCACGATGATTCAGTGCATGCTGCTCGAAGAGGACGGCCGGCCGACGTCGCTGCTCGTCATCTACGTGCTGTCGGCCATCGTGGGCGTCCTGTGCGGCTTCGGCTACCGCAGGCTTCCCGGCCTCTCGTCGGCGCGCGGCGTGACCATCCTGATGGGTGTCGCCGTCTTCCTCTATGCCGCCACGCTGATCTGGGGCGTCGCGGTCGGCGGCGGCGTGCGCAACTGGATCCGCATCTTTGGCATGTCCATCCAGCCCTCTGAGTTCACCAAGGGCATCTATGTCCTCGTCATGGCGGGACTGCTGGGCACCCGGGAAACCCCCGGGCGCAAGCGCGTATGGACAGCCATCGTGTTCACGCTGGTCAACCTCGGCTTTCTCAGCATCCAGGGCGAATTCGGCACCTTTTTGCTGGTGCTCTGCACGTTTTTGATTTTCATTTTCCTGTTCGTGCCGGATATCCGCGTGTTTGCCGCGATCTTCGGCCTTCTGGTGGCCGGCGGCGCGGCGATCACCGCCTGCTGCGCGGCGCTGCTCAAGATCACCGGCGGCACGAGCAATTTTGGCCCGCTCAGCTTTGCGCTGACGCAGATCAAGAAGATCTCCAACCGCTTCGTCTACTGGCTTGACCCGGCGAGCGACGCGCAGGGCGCGGGCTATCAGATCATGCAGGCGCGCAAGGCGCTGCTCAACTCCAACCTGTTCGGCAGCGAAACGACCACGCCGCTGTCCAACCCGACCAACGACATGGTATTCCCGGCGCTCACCGAGCGCTGCGGCCTGCTGATCGCGCTGACGGTGTGCATCCTGTTCGGCCTGCTGCTGGTGCGCGGCACGCGCATCTATTTCCGCTGCCCTGACCGGTATCACCAGGCCGTCTGCGCCGGACTGTGCTTCCAGTTCATCTTACAGGCGTTTATCATCATCGGCGGTTCCATCGGCATGTTCCCGCTCACCGGCATCACGCTGCCGCTCATCTCGCGCGGCGGCTCCTCGCTCATGTCAACCTTTATTTTCCTGTCAATCATTCTCGTGATCTCCGCGGGAAATCTCTGGGATGGAAGGAGAGACTACTCCCACTATGAAACCAAGCTTCAAAAAGCGCGTGCAGTGTATGCAGACCGTCTTTCTGCTCTGCGCAATCGGAATCGGCGTCGGCCTGGTGTGGACAACACTCGGAAATCCTGAGAGCCGCGCGGCCGCGGCGGCGGAAACCGCCCAGCGCACCTATCTGCGCGGCACCATCTACGACCGGGACGGCGAAGCGCTCAACTATTCCGAAGAGGTAAACGGCACGCGCCACTACACCGGCGGACGCGCTTTTTCGACGGTAACCGGCTATTTTTCCCGCATCTACGGCACGACCGGTATTGAAAAGACGTTCAACACCGAGCTGGTCTCCAGCAAGTGCAGGGGCGACACCAAAAAGGGCCACGACATCACGCTGACGCTGGACCGCGACCTGCAAAACGCGGCCTACGACGCCATCTCCAACATCGCGGAGGGCGCGGCGGTCGTGCTCGACGCGCAGAGCGGCGAGATTCTCGCGCTCGCCTCCACGCCGACCTATGAGCCGGACAAGCTGGAGGACAACTGGGCGGAGCTGTGCACGATCGACGGCCTGTTCCTGCCGAACGCCTACAAGTCCGCGTTCGCCCCCGGCTCCGACTTCAAGATCATCACGGCCTGCGCCGTCATTGACAACGGCGTGGCGGATACCACAGTCAACGACCAGGGCTCCTACACTTTCCGCAACGGCCAGACCATCACCAACTACGACAGCCGCGTGTTCGGCGAAATCGACCTCGACGGCGCGATCAAAAACTCCTCCAACGTCTATTTCATTACCAAGGCGCTGGAGATGGGCGGCGACAAGCTGGAGGCCAGCCTGCGCAAGTTCCTGCTGGGCGAGGACATCGAGCTGGATTTCACAACGCTCAGCTCCAACCTCGATTTTGAGGACTACCGCGACGAGGTCGTCGGCTCCATCGCATTCGGTCAGGGCAAGACCGAGGTCACGCCGCTCTACATGGCCATGGCCGCGCAGGCCATCGCCAATGACGGCGTCATGCTCAAGCCGTACATGATCGAGTCAATGGTCACCGGCGAGGGCAGGACTGTCTCCAGCGGACAGACCACCGAGCTGACCACCGTCACCAGCAAGAGCACGGCCGATCAGGTCACCAGCGCGATGACGCTGGCGGCCGACCACTACGGCTTCGGCTATGTCGGCCCGGAGGGCTGGGACATCGCGGCCAAAACGGGCACCGCGCAGACGGGCACCAACACCAACGCCTGGATTGTCACGTTCGCCCCCTCCGAAGACCCCAAATACGTCGTCGTCGTCATGGCGGCGCATCAGGATCACGACGGCATCTACTACAAGAATGCGGTCGACGAGATCTACGACGCACTGGTCGATTACGACCGGTCGAAAGACTGAATTACATGGGAAAAAACGCCTGCCTCAAACAAACGAGGCAGGCGTTTTTCATGCGACGGTCTCATCCGGCGCTGTGCGGTTCGCGCTGTGCCACGACGCTCCGGCGCAGGAACTTGCCGGCCACATCGTTGAATTCGTCAAAATTGTCCGCGTTCGCGTTGTGCGCCGCGTCCGGGATGACGTGCATCGGATAGCCGCTCTGCTCTGACCACTTGCGGCAGAATTCCGCGAACTTTCCCTCATAGTCCAGCGCGCCCACGAGCAGCAGCACCGGACAGGCAAAGCGGACGGGCTCTCTGCGCGAAAACCGGTCGGCAAAGGCCTCGCGGAACACATGGATGATCTCCTTGCGCGACATCTGCTCCAGCATGGCGAGCGCGTTGTGGTAGCCGTAGCCCGACATGCCGCGCGCCCGCGCCAGATGGATGTGCAGCAGGCGCCCGGGCAGGCGCTGCACCGCCAGCGGCACGCGGCGCATCTGCTTCATCTCCGCCGCCGAGTAAAACGGGTCGCCGAACGGCATGACGCCGACGCCGACAAACGCCTGCACCTGTTCCGGGTGGCGCGCCGCGTATTCCTGACAGACGTAGCCGCCGATGCCGACGCCGACCAGAATGACGCGCGTCAGACCCTCGCGCCGCAAAATCGCCTCCAGCGCCTCCGCCGCGTGCGCGTAGGTGAACTCCCGGTCGGCGCGCGACCGGCCGTGCAGCGGCAGATCCCACGTCAAAACGGTGTAATCGCGCGCAAAATACGGCACCTGCTTGTCGAAGGCGTGGTGATTGACCGCGATGCCGTGTGTGAATACGATGCACGGCGCTTCCGGGTTTTCGTTGCGCTCCATCCAGTAATAGGTCGCTCCGTGCGCAGAGGTAATCAGCTTTCCGTCCATCATCCGTCCTCCTTGTTCCGGTCTCCCGTCAGGCGTTTTCGCAGCTCCTGTACGCCCTCGCCGCGCACAGCCGCGCAGGAAAGGATCTCCACACGCGGGTTCAGCTGCCGCACATCGCGCGCAAAGCGCACGGGATCGAAATTTGTGTACGGCAGCAGATCCATTTTGTTGAGCACCACGATGTCCGAGGTGCGAAAAATCAGCGGATACTTGCGCGGCTTGTCGTTGCCCTCGGTCACGCTGATCACGGCAATGCGCCTGTGCTCGCCGAGCGAAAACTCCGCCGTGCACACCAAATTGCCGACATTGTCGACGACAATCGTATCGATGCCGTCCAGATCGAGCTGGCCGAGCGCCTGCGCGACCGCGTCCGCCTCCAGATGGCAGGCGCCCTGCGTGTTGAGCTGCACGGCCTGCACGCCGCAGGCGCGGATGCGCTGCGCGTCCTCGTCGGTGAACAGATCGCCTTCGATGACGGCAATGCGGCGATTGTCGCAGCGCAGGAGCTGCTCCAGCAGCGTCGTCTTACCCGAGCCGGGCGTACCGAGCAGGTTGTACATGCGGATGCCCCGCGCGTCGAGCGCGCGGCGCACCTCCTGCGCGATGCCGTTGTTGCGCGCATAGACCGATTCATTTAATTCAATGCGTTTCAAGCCCTCAGTCTCCCTCTATCGCGCGCACAAATTCCTGCTGTGCGCCCACTATCGTTTCGTCCTGCACGATCGTCAGCACGGCGTGCGCCGCCTGTGTCCCCTGCTTTGCAACCTCGAAAAAGAATTGCAGCTGCGCCGGATTGACGCAGGTCTGCGCGCCGACGGCGAGCGTGATGCCGGTGATGCTGCGGATGCCGTGCTGCTGCGCCGCGCGCGCCGCAATCAGCAGAATCTCCCGGCAGACCGCGCCCTCATGCATGGGGACGCCTCTTGCTCCGGACGAAGACCTGCCGCTCCCGGCGGCGCAGCGCGCGCACGGGAAACGCGCACTGCGTCACGCACTGCCCGCAGCCGATGCAGTTTTCCGGCAGAAAGTGCAGCTTTTTCTGCGCGCTGTCGTACCAGGTCGCCTCGGTCGGGCAGTATTTGCCGCATTTGCCGCAGCCGACACAGGCGCTCTCGTCGACGATCTCCGGTATAAAGTAGCTCTTGGCCAGAATCTGCGACAGCGAGCCGCTGCGATAGCCGTGGTAGACAAAGCAGCAGTCCACGCAGCAGTTGCAGATGGCGATTTCCTCCTGATCGGTATCCATACCGTAGTGGTAAATCGTGTGGATGCAGCCCTTCTGCTCAAAGTCCACGATCATGCGTTTGGCCTCTTCCAGGCTGATTCTGCGCCCGATGCCGCTGTCCGCAATCTGGTCGCTCAGCGCGCCGACCATCATGCAGCCCTCGAGCGGCAGATCGAACGCGCAGTCCTCCCCTTCCAGCCGGCGCAGCGTGCGGCAAAAGCAGTTCATCACCGCCAGCTGCTGCGCGTGGCGCTCGAGCATGGGCATAATTTCACCCGCCGTGGTCACCGCCTGCTGCGCCGTGAGCGGCTCGTCCAGCGCGACGCGCTTGCGGCCGCGCGAGACCGTGACGGACATGCGCGCGGGCTGCTCGCGGATTTTTTTGCTGTTCACGCAGTTCATATACAGGCGCACGGGCGGGATGTTCAGCTGCCGGAGCCACTGCTCGAACGCCGCGAACTCGCGCATCATGCGCCGGCGAGTGGGGTCGTCGAGCGAGCCGCCGCCGTAGACCTCGATCCAGCCGGGGAAAATCGGCGCCAGCTCGTAGCCCTCGCCCCGCTTCCACAGCAGGCTCTTGCGCAGCAGCTGCTCAAAAAAGGCGTCAAACTGCGGCGCGTCGCCGTACAGCGCGCACAGCTGCGCCCGCGTCATGCACCGCGCCCCGACGGCGAGCAGAAAATCCTTCTCCGCCTCGTCCATGACGATGCGGAAGCAGTTTTTCACCGGCTGCACGAGCGGGACAGTGAACTGCGATTTCGCGTTCATGAGCGCGCCGAGGCGCTTGATCTTGTCGTCCAGCCGGTTCATGCCTGCATCTGTCCGGGCAGACGGCGCGCGCGGAACTGCTCGATCATGTAGTGCGTCAGGTCGAGCGGGTCTTCCTCGTAGGCCGGCGGAATTTCGTCCGGCGTGAACCAGCCCGCCTCCTTCAGCTCCTCCTGCTGTAACGTGATCTCGTCGCTTCCATCCAGCTCCGCCCAGTAGCCGATCATCTGCGCGCCGGAAAAGCCCCACGGCTGGTTGCCGAAATATTGCAGATTCTTGATCTTCAGGCCGGTCTCCTCCAGCACCTCGCGGTGCACCGTCTCCTCCATCGTCTCGCCGACGCTCATATAGCCGGAGACCAGCGCGTAGACCGGGTTTTTGTAGACCGACGAGCGGGTCAGCAGAAGGCGGTCGCCGCTGCGCACGCCGACAATGACCGCCGGCGTGACCGTCGGATAGGTGACCGCGCGGCAGTGCTCATCCGCGCACCGCATGGCCAGCTCCTTCGCGTCCGGGCGCATGGGCGCGCCGCACACGCCGCAGAAGCGGTGCGTCTGGAACCACTGCGACAGATGCAGACCCGTGACCGCCGCGAGGCGCAGCCAGCGCGGCTCCACCGCGCGCAGACAGCGTGACGATTCCTTCTTCAGCTGCCCGCGCACCGCCTCCGGCACATCCAGCACCGTGAAAAACTGTATGCCGTCCACCTCGAGCATATGTACCAGCGCCGCATCCGAGCCGCCGAGCGCGCACCAGTCGCGGTACGTCGGCAGCGTGCCGGTCTCCGGCAGCAGCAGCACATCCGTGTGGTCAAACAGCAGCACAAAGTCGGTGATCTTCGGCTTGGGTTTTGCAAATTCCGTGCTGAGCATGTGCCGTCCAATTTCCTGAATCATAGGTATCCTCCCGATTGCTTGCGCAAGATAGCAAGTTTCGTTTCTATTTCGGTTATTTTTTGGTTATTCCACTCTCTTTATTATACGGTCTGCCGTGCAAAATGCAAGCGTTTCGCCCCACTCCGAGTTGAAGGATACGTAAAAGTTCCGTATAATAAAGGCAGGAAGGATTGGAGGGAATCACAAATGAAACCATCCGAAGCCCGTCTCGCGCCGCTGCGCGAACAGCTCGTCTCCACCGCCCGCCGCGCCTGCCGCGCCGGGCTGATGGCGGGAACCAGTGGCAATCTGAGCATCTATCACGCGGAAAGCGGCTGCATGGCGATCACGCCGAGCGGCATGGCGTATGCGGACATGACGCCGGAGGACATCGTCCTCATGCGGCTGGACGGCACGGTGCTGGACGGCGGCAAACCGTCGTCCGAATGGAAGCTGCACGCGGTGCTGTACCGCGAGCTGCCCGCCGTGCGCGCCGTGGTGCACACGCACGCGCCCAACGCCACCGCCTTCGCCGTCCTGCGGCGGGACATCCCCTGCGCCCTCGTCGAAATGCTGCTGTTTCTCGGCGGCAGCGTCGAGGTCGCGCCGTATGCCGCGCAGGGCTCCGCCGCGGTCGGCACGAACTGCCTGCCCATCCTGCGCCGCAAGCCCGCCTGCCTGCTCGCCAATCACGGCGTCGTGACGACGGGCGCGACGCTGGAGCAGGCGTACACCAACAGCATCTACGTCGAAGACGCCGCCAACATCGTCCGGCTCGCGATGAGCACGGGTCTGCCCATCCCGGCGGTCATCGACGAGGAAGGAAGCAAACCCTATCATGCATGAATATCTGTCCGACCACGTCCATCTGAGCGACGACGGGACGGCCGTCGTCATTCTCGACCAGACGCGCCTGCCCGGCCGCACGGAATACCTGACGCTGCGCACGGCGCGCGAGATGTTCGACGCCATCCGGCTATTGCAGGTGCGCGGCGCGCCCGCCATCGGCATCTGTGCGGCGTATGACCTCTACGTCCTCGCACGGCAGCTGCGCGCGGGCAGCCCGGCGCAGTTTCTGGCGCAGCTCCGGCAGCAGGCGGCCGTTCTCGCCTCCGCCCGCCCGACGGCGGTCAACCTGAGCTGGGCGCTGGAGCGCATGCTGAAGGCGGCCGCCGCACAGCGCACGACCGCAGACATGCTGTCCGCCCTGCACCGCGAATGCATCGCCATCCACGAGGAGGACATCGCGATGTGCCGCGCGATTTCAGAATACGGGCTGACGCTGCTGCGCGACGGCGACGGCGTCCTGACCCACTGCAACGCCGGTCCGCTCGCCACCTCGCGCTACGGCACCGCGCTCGGCCCGCTGCTGCTCGGCAGCGAGCGCGGCATGCGCTTCCGCGTGTTCGCGGACGAGACCCGCCCGCTGCTGCAGGGCGCCCGCCTGACCTCCTATGAGCTGAGCCGCGCGGGCGTCGACGTCACGCTGATCTGCGACAACATGGCCAGCCTGGTCATGAAAAACGGCTGGGTGCAGGCGTGCCTCGTCGGCTGCGACCGCGTGGCGGCCAACGGCGACACGGCGAACAAAATCGGCACCTCCGGCGTCGCCATCCTCGCCAGGCACTACGGCATTCCGTTCTATGTGCTCGGCCCGACGTCCACCATCGATCTGTCCTGCGCGACCGGCGCGGACATCCCCATCGAGCAGCGCGACCCCGACGAGATCAAGCAGATGTTTTACCGCGAACCCATGGCGCCTGCGGCGGTTCGGTGCTACAACCCGGCGTTTGACGTGACGGATCACGAGCTGATTTCGGGCATCGTCACGGAATACGGCATCTGCCGCGCGCCGTACACCGAGAGCCTGCGCGCCGTCTTTGACAAAAAATCCGCCGGAATCCCCGGCGAAGGGAGGCCTTTTCTTTGAATACCCGCCTGTACAACGCCCGCATCCTGACCATGGCGGACGGCACACAGCCCATCTGGGGAGAAATCTGGATTGAGAACGACAAAATCACCTACGCCGGCGCACCGCGCGCCAGCGACATCCACTGGGACGTCACGCGCAACCTCTGCGGCAATCTGGTGCTGCCCGGCTTCAAAAACGCGCACACCCACTCCGCGATGACCTTTCTGCGCTCCTACGCCGACGACCTGCCGCTGCACGACTGGCTGAACCGGCAGGTCTTCCCCATGGAGGCCAAGCTGAACGAGGAACACATCTACCACCTGTCCAAGCTCGCCATTCTCGAATATCTCACGAGCGGCATCACAGCCAATTTCGACATGTACCTGACGCCGGACTCCATCGCGCAGGCGTCCATCGACTGCGGGTTCCGCACGGTACTCACCGGCGCGGTCAACGATTTCAGCCAGTCCGCCGCGCTCGTCGGCGCGTGGTATGAGAAATACAACGGATATCACCCGCTGATCTCGTTCGAGCTCGGCTTCCACGCGGAATACACCACCTCGCGCGGCATTTTGGAGGAGCTCGCGGCGCTGGCCGCCCGGTACCGCGCGCCGGTGTACACGCACAATTCGGAAACTGCGTCGGAGGTGCAGGCGTGCATCCAGAAAAACGGCTGTACGCCGACGCAGTACCTTGACGCGCTGCATCTGTTCGACTACGGCGGCGGCGGGTACCACTGCGTGTACCTCACGCCGGAGGACATGGAGATTTTCCGGCGGCGCGGCCTGTCCGTCATCACCAATCCGGCGTCCAATCTCAAGCTCGCCAGCGGCATCGCCCCGATACAGGCGCTGCTCGACGCGGGCATCAACCTCGCCATCGGCACCGACGGCCCCGCGAGCAACAACTGCCTCGACATGTTCCGCGAGATGTTCCTGACCACCGCGCTCGCCAAGGTGCGCGAGCAGAACGCCGCAGCCGTGGACGCCGACGCCGTGCTCTATATGGCGACCGTCGGCGGCGCGAAGGCCATGCGCCTGACCGACTGCGAGACGCTGACGCCGGGCAGTCAGGCCGACCTGATCGTGCTCGACCTGAACCAGCCCAACATGCAGCCGCTCAACAACATCAGCAAAAACATCGTGTACAGCGGCAGCAAGCAGAACGTCGCGCTGACCATGGTCGCGGGCAAAATCCTGTACGAAAACGGGACGTTTGACATCGGCGAAGACCCGCAGGCCATCTACGCCCAGGCGAATGAAATCATCCGGCAGCTGGCCGCGCGCTGAGACGAAAGTGATGCCGATGCGAACATTTTCTGCCGGCGGCAAAACCGTCTCCGTCTCCCCCGCCGCCCAGCCCGGCGCGCCGGTGCTCTATCTCAACGCCGTTTCCGGCGAAGCGGCGGAGGAGGTACTGCGGGCGGTTCGCGCCGCCGGCTGCCCGCCCGTGACGCTGGTGACCATCTGCGGTCTGGACTGGAACCGCGATCTGACTCCCTGGGACAGCCCGGCGGTACTGCGCGGCGGCGCGCCGTTTACCGGCGGCGCCAGCGCCTACCTGCGGCTGCTCGCCGAACACATCGTGCCCGAAGCGGAGCGCGGCCTGCACCGGCCGCGCTGGCGCGGGCTGGCCGGGTACTCGCTGGCCGGTCTGTTCGCCGTGTACGCCCTCTATCAGACGAACCTCTTTTCGCGCGCCGGCAGCATGTCCGGCTCGCTCTGGTTCCCCGGTTTTTTGGAATATGTCCGCTCGCACACGCCCGTGCGGCAGCCGGACCGGCTGTACTTCTCCCTGGGGGACAGAGAAAGCAGAACGCGCAGCCGCGTTCTGCAAACCGTACAGCAAAACACGCAGGAGATCGAAGCGCTGTTTCGCAACCAAAATGTCGACACCGTGTTCTGCCTGCACCCCGGCAACCACTTCGATCACGCGGCGGCGCGCACCGCCGCCGGCATTGCGTGGCTTCTGGACAACCCCTGACGCAAAAATCACGCGGCCAGCGCGCAATGCCTGACCGCGTGATTGTTTTATGCCTGTGTTTTTCCCGCTTTTCCGGCTCGGTCGATCTCGACCGCTTTGACGCCAAAGCCTCTGCGCTTCTGCGCGAATCCGGTCTGAACGCGGCGTCACTGCGCGCACGGTTGTGCACAGGAAAGCCGCATGCCATACCGGCCTCCCCTTCCGCAATCGCCGCACAGGTCGGTTATGCGACGCAGGGCAAATTCACACCGGCGTTCAAAGACGTGGCGCAGACGCTGCCGACAGCGTATCGAAAGGCACACCGGGAGTAGTCCCTTCCGGTCTGATGCCCGCCCCGCGTATGGGCAGGCAGGACGCGCACCCCCTCCCGTTCGGCCATGACCGGATGAGAAGGAGGTCTATCTGAAATCCGGCAGCGGGAATCCCTGTTTTCAATCACAGCACCGAAATTTTCCACACACAAA
>DXIG01000128.1 GCA_019112985.1 Candidatus Butyricicoccus stercorigallinarum
CCTCGCGCGGCGCGGGCAACCGCATCGCGAAATGCGCGGACAGTTTTGCAAAAATTTAACGAATTGGGGCTTCTGCCCAGCCGGATTTATGGTATACTATCGTGGTAATGCTTTGGGTATCAACTCTATGCGAAAGGATTTTGACACATGATAGACACCATATTTAACTTCCTCGCCGAGCATGTCAGCGCCTACGGCGCCGTCTTCATCGTCTCGATGATCCCGCTCATCGAGCTGCGCGGCTCGGTCATCGTGGGCACGGCCTGCGGCCTGCCCTGGCTCAACGTGCTCGCGCTGAGCACGCTCGGCAACCTGCTTCCCATCCCGTTCATCCTGATCTTTGGCGAAAAGCTGCTCGCGTGGCTCAAGACGCTGCCGATGCTCGCCCGCTTCACCAAATGGTACGAGGCGCGCCTGATGTCCAAGTCGGAAACCATCCAGAAGTACGCGTTTTACGGCCTGTGGATCTTTGTCGGCATCCCGCTGCCCGGCACGGGCGCGTGGTCCGGCTCGCTGATCGCCGCGCTGCTGAACGTGCCGCCCCGAAAGGCGTTTGCCGCCATCGCGTGCGGCGTCGTCACGGCCGGCCTCATCATGACCATCGGCTCGCGCGGCGTCGCCGGCCTGATTCAGCTCTTCCTGTAAGGGGTCTGCCATGACAGCGGCGATTACTTCGGTCGATTTTTCCATCCTGTCCTGGATTCAGGCCAATCGAAACGGGTTTCTCGACCTCTTTTTCAAGCTGATTACCCATCTGGGCGATGCGGGCGCGTTCTGGATTGCCCTTGGCGTGCTCCTGCTCTGCTTTCCGAAAACACACCGCTGCGGCGTCTGCGTGCTCGTCTGTCTGGCCGTGACGGCGCTGCTCGGGGAAGGACTGCTCAAGCATGTGTTCCTGCGCGAGCGCCCCTGCGTGCAGCAGCCCATCGCGGACCTGCTGCTCTCCATCCCCACTACCTATTCGTTCCCGTCCGGACATTCGGCCTCATCGTTCACGGCGGCGACCGCCCTGCTGTTCTATCACCGAAGGGCAGGCATCGCCGCCTGTATCCTCGCCGCGCTGATCGCGTTCTCCCGCCTGTACTGCTATGTGCACTTCCCCACCGACGTGCTCGCAGGCATCGCGCTCGGCGTGTGCGTCGCCGTTGTCCTCACGCCGCGCCTGAGCCGCTGGCTCGCCGCGCGAAGCAAAACCACAGACTGACTGCATGACTGCCCCGGCGCCTCGGCGCCGGGGCTCTTTTTGTCCGTTCCCGTCGCAGCACGCACAAAAAACCGGCGTGCTGTTTGGGCATTTTGCCAAGTTGACATCCGCCCTGTTTGCGCTATAATATGAATTGTACTTTTATTAAACTTTTTATTAAAGCAGTTTATAATTACACGGTTTTGACCAAACACTCCTTCGTCGTGCCGGACGCGACCAGCGGGCGCTTCTCCTGCCTGATCGCCGCCGGCCTGCTGCCGATGGTCGCCGCAGGCATGGACATCGCGCAGATCATGCAGGGCTGCGCCGACGCATGCGTGAAATACGACAACCCCGACCTGATGACCAACGACACCATGCTGTACGCCGCCACGCGCTTTCTGATGCTCATGAAGGGCAAGAGCGTGGAAATTCTGGCGAATTACGAGCCGGCGCTGACGATGTTCGGCGAATGGTACAAGCAGCTGATGGCGGAGTCGGAGGGCAAGGACGGCAAGGGACTGCTGCCCATCTCCGCCAACTTCTCCACCGACCTGCATTCCATCGGCCAGTTCATCCAGGACGGCGCGCGCACGATGTTTGAAACCGTGCTGTGGGTACAGCAGCCGCAGTGCGATGTGATTGTCCCGGAGGACCCGACCAACATCGACGGCCTGAATTTCGCGGCGGGGCGCACCATGCAGGACATGAACGAAAAGGCCATGAAGGGCACCCTGCTCGCCCACGTCGACGGCGGCGTGCCGAATCTGGTGATTGCGATCGACAAGCGCAGCGACTACACGTTCAGCGAGCTGGTCTATTTCTTCTGGAAGAGCCTCGCCGTCTCCGGCTATCTGATCGGCGTCAATCCCTTCGACCAGCCGGGCGTCGAAGCGTACAAGAAAAACATGTTCGCCCTGCTCGGCAAGCCGGGCTATGAGGACGAAAAGGCCGCGCTCGAGGCGCGCCTGTCCGACCTGATCTGATTTCCCACTTTCACCTCTATTCTCTCGTTCCGCCAGAGCCTTCTTCCGCCTGCTCTGGCGGAATCCTTTTGTAAAAAACCGTTGCACTTTTTGCGAAAACAGAGTATGATCAACTTTAATAAAAGTTTTATGAAAAGTGGAGGAAAGCCATGACTGGCAGGAACACGGGAAAACCGCAGCACGCGGCGCGCATCCTGCGGCTGCTGCGCGCGGAAGACTGCCTGACCAAACAGGAGATCGCGCGGCGGCTGCATCTGAGCATGCCGACCACGCTGCAAAACATCAACGAGCTGCTGGAGGCCGGTATTTTGGAGGAATGCGGCACATCCGAATCGACCGGCGGGCGCAAGGCGAAAAAAATCCGCCTGCGTTCGGACGCCGGCCTGGG
>DXIG01000129.1 GCA_019112985.1 Candidatus Butyricicoccus stercorigallinarum
TGCCGCCGAGGACGGCCAGGATGATGCAGATATATAGGATAATGGTTCGGATTTTCATAAGATGCCTCCTTTTTGCTATTCAGTATACACGTGACGGTGCGAAAAAGCAAGAAACAGAAAGGAAACAACGCGAACGGGGGCAGATGCTGGCGCGTGCACAGCTGCGTGTACGGGCACGCGCGGCGGCGCACGCGGAGAAATACCCAAGACATGCCCAGAAAGAAAATGGAAACCGGCGGACGGCCCGAAGGGCGCGGCGCGCGGGATTTTCCAACGGAGCGGGGGAGATTGGACATAATGAAATAATCTGCGGCGAATCCGTGGAAAGTACCGGAAAAATAACGAAAAAGTTTGCGAAAATGGGTACAAAAATTTGTAAATTGTGCTATAATACTTCATGAAATGGGAAAGGCATAGATGTGAACACGCAAACAGTGCAAAATAAAGTAGGAGGAAAGTATATGAAGAAATGGGTTTACGAGTTTCATGAGGGAAATGCGGACATGCGTCCGCTGCTGGGCGGCAAGGGCGCCAATCTCGCGGAGATGACCAACCTTGACCTGCCGATTCCGAATGGCTTTACGGTCACAACAGAGGCGTGCACCGATTATTATAAGCAGGGCAAGCAGATTTCGCAGGAAATTCAGGATCAGATTTTCGCGGCGCTGGCCGTGCTCGAGGAGCAGCGCGGCAAGAAGTTCGGCGACGAATCCGACCCGCTGCTCGTCTCTGTCCGTTCGGGCGCGCGCGCGTCCATGCCGGGCATGATGGACACCATCCTCAACCTCGGCCTGAACGACGTCTCGGTCGAGGGTTTTGCGAAAAAGACCGGCAATCCGCGGTTTGCCTACGATTCCTACCGCCGCTTCATTCAGATGTTCTCCGACGTCGTCATGGAGATGAGCAAGTCGTTCTTCGAGAGCATTCTGGACGAGATCAAGCAGGCCAAGGGCGCGAAATATGACACCGACCTGACGGCGGACGACCTCAAGGAGGTCATCGCCCGTTACAAGGAAATCTACGCCGAGAAGATGGGCAAAGAGTTCCCGCAGGATCCGAAGGAGCAGCTGATGGAAGCGGTCAAGGCGGTCTTCCGCTCCTGGGACAACCCGCGCGCCATCGTCTACCGCCGCATGAACGACATCCCGGGCGACTGGGGCACGGCGGTCAACGTCCAGTCGATGGTATTCGGCAACATGGGCGACACCTCCGGCACCGGCGTCGCGTTCACGCGCAACCCGTCCACCGGTGAGAAGGGCATCTTTGGCGAATACCTCATCAACGCGCAGGGCGAGGACGTCGTCGCCGGCATCCGCACCCCGCAGCCGATCACCCGCCTCGCGGAGGACATGCCGGAGTGCTATGCACAGTTTATGGACATCGCGAACCGTCTGGAAGACCACTATCGCGACATGCAGGACATGGAGTTCACGATTCAGGAGGGCAAGCTGTTCTTCCTCCAGACGAGAAACGGCAAGCGCACGGCGGCGGCCGCGATGAAGATCGCGTGCGACCTCGTCGACGAGGGCCGCATCACGCCGGAGGAGGCAGTGCTGCGCATCGAGGCCAAGTCGCTCGACCAGCTGCTGCACCCGATGTTTGACGCAGAGGCGCTGAAAAACGGCGAGGAGATCGGCCAGGCGCTGCCGGCATCGCCCGGCGCGGCGGCGGGCAAGGTCTACTTCACCGCCGAGGAGGCCAAGGCGGCGCACGAGGAGCGCGGTGAAAAGGTCATTCTCGTCCGTCTGGAGACGTCCCCGGAGGACATCGAAGGCATGCACGCGGCGGAAGGCATCCTGACCGTGCGCGGCGGCATGACCTCGCACGCGGCGGTTGTCGCGCGCGGCATGGGCACGTGCTGCGTCTCCGGCTGCGGTGAGATTCAGATCGACGAAGAGGCCAAGGTGTTCTCGCTGGGCGGCTATACCTTCCACGAGGGCGACGAAATTTCGCTCGACGGCAGCACCGGCAAAATCTATAAGGGCATGATTGCCACGGTCGACGTCTCGGTCGGCGGCGACTTCGGCCGCATCATGGCGTGGGCGGACGGCTTCCGCAAGCTGCGCGTGCGCACCAACGCGGATACGCCCGCCGATACGGCCAACGCGGTTCGCCTCGGCGCGGAAGGCATCGGCCTGTGCCGCACCGAGCACATGTTCTTCGACCCGGAGCGCATCCCGAAGATCCGCGAGATGATTCTGTCCGACACGGCCGAGCAGCGCGAAGCGGCGCTGGCTGAGCTGCTGCCGTTCCAGAAGGGCGACTTCAAGGCGATGTACGAGGCGCTCGAGGGCCGCCCGATGACCGTGCGCTATCTCGACCCGCCGCTGCACGAGTTTGTCCCGACCGACCCGGCGGACATCGAGGCGCTGGCGAAGGATATGGGCATGACGGCCGAGCAGGTTCAGCAGAAGTGCGACGAGCTGCACGAGTTCAACCCGATGATGGGTCACCGCGGCTGCCGTCTGGCTGTCACCTATCCGGAGATCGCGCGTATGCAGACGCGCGCCGTCATGGAAGCGGCCATCGAGGTCAAGGAAGAGAGGGGCTACGACATCGTGCCCGAGATCATGATCCCGCTGGTCGGCGACAAGAAGGAGCTGAAGTTCGTCAAGGACGTCGTGATCGAGGTCGCGGAGCAGGTCAAGGCGGAAAAGGGCTCGGACATGGCGTACCACATCGGCACCATGATCGAAATTCCGCGCGCCGCGCTGATGGCGGGCGAAATCGCGGAGGAAGCGGAGTTCTTCTCGTTTGGCACCAACGACCTGACGCAGATGACGTTCGGCTTCTCGCGCGACGACGCGGGCAAGTTCCTCTCGGCCTACTACAGCGCGAAGATCTATGAATCCGATCCGTTCGCGCGCCTCGACCAGAACGGCGTCGGCCAGCTGGTTGCGCTGGCGGCGAAGAACGGCCGTGCGACCCGCCCGGACATCAAGCTGGGCATCTGCGGCGAGCACGGCGGCGACCCGTCCACGGTCGCGTTCTGCCATAAGGTCGGCCTGGACTACGTCTCCTGTTCGCCGTTCCGCGTGCCGATCGCACGCCTTGCGGCCGCGCAGGCTGCGCTGGAGGACAAATAATCCGCGCGAAACAGGCAGAGCCGCCCGCGGTGTGAGCGCCGCAGGCGGGGGTATGGGGAAAAACGACGCAGGCTGCGCGTTTGCCCCGTAAAAAAGAAACAAAAAAGAAACGTTCCGTTTTCGTGATCGGCAGGGCACATTACCGGGAAAACCGGCAGTGTGCCCTGCTTGCACACACAGAAAGGAGAGAAGCATGACCGGTTGGGATCAGGAATTGTGGGAAAAGAACATTTTGCAGGCGCTGAAAATTGCGATTGGCAGCTGTACGGCGATCTTCATCGCGGAAATGCTGCATTTGGATCATGCGCTCTCTGCGGGCAGCATTGCGCTGCTCACCATCGTCACGACCAAGTGGGCGACGGTTCGCCTCGCGGCGGCGCGGCTGATGTCGTTCTTCTTCTCGGTCGCCGTGGCGTTTGCCGTCGTGAGTCTGGTGGACAGCGAATGGCTGGCGTTCGGGATTTTTGTGTTCTCGGTTGTTATTTTTTGCTACATGCTGCAATGGAATCACTCGATCTCCGTCAACGCGGTGACGGGCGCGCATCTGGTCATGGCGGACACGCTGTCCGACGCCGTCGTGCGCAACGAGCTGCTGCTGGTGCTCATCGGCATTGTGCTGGCCATCCTGCTCAATCTGCTGTTCCCCAGCCGGAAGCGCACGATCATCCACAACATGCGCGAGAGCGAGCACATGCTGCAAAGCATCCTGACGGGGCTGGCGGATTACCTGTGCGGCCGGGAGATGGACCACAGCGTGTGGGAGGAGCTGACCGAGCTGGAGGAACAGCTGGAGCATGCGGTGTCGCGCGCCTACGAGTATCAGGACAACACGTGGGCGTCGCATCCGGCGTACTACATCCGCTATTTTGAGATGCGCGCGCGCCAGTGCAGCATCCTGCACAACCTGCACGAGGAGATGCGCCGCATCCGGGACATGCCGGAGCAGGCCGCGCTCATCGCCGATTATCTGCGCTACCTCAAGCAGTACGTCGTCGAGATCAACGCGCCGGACACGCAGATCGAGCAGCTGGAGCGCATGTTCCAGGAGATGAAGAAGCAGCCGCTGCCCAGAAGCCGGCAGGAATTTGAAAATCGCGCAATTTTGTATCACATCCTCATGGATATCGAGGAATTTCTTCTGCTGAAAAAGCGCTTTGTGGAGACGCTGGACGAAAAACAGAAGCGCATCTACTGGGGCAAGCCGGGGCGCTGAGCGCCGGAAAAAGGCGCGCGCCGGGCGCCAAGCTGTGCTGATTTGCGCAAAATCCCACAAACGGAAAGGATTTTGCGCGGGAGGCAGGGGCGGCGGCGCCGGCGGACGGCGCATGCAGAAGAACGGCGGGCAGAGCGGAGAAAAGCGTCGTGTGCACGCACACGCAATATCCTATATTTACCCATATTCGTCAAAAGCGCCGGCGGTTTTTTTGCGATGTGCACGCGCACGCACGGGCTGTGCACCGGCTGGGAAATCTGGTTTTCTTGAAGGAAACAAAAGGCGGAGATGGTGGAAAACAGCAATTTTGTGATAGTATGGACGGAAAATCGCGGAAAAAATCGCGGAAAAACGGGTGTGAAAAGACAAGGTGCACAAACAAAGAAACACAAACAAGTTGCCAAAACAACAACCAGCTGCAATATTCGGGCGAAATATTAGGGAATTATGGCGAAAATAGGAAGAAAATATCCGATAGTTTTCAAACAATTGAGAAAAAGAAAATTGCGCTTCGATTCGAGCAATAATATGAATGTAGAAAATTCACAAAAACAAGCGCAAAACTTTGGGAGAGTTGCATGAAATCGCGCGAGTTGCCCAAAACAATTCCCAAAACGCTTGCAATTGTAACATTTGAGTGATATTCTGAATACATCCAAAAAGTCGTGCGCGTCTCCCAAGCGCGCAGGGCGAAAAAAGAAGAGGAGAGAAACTATGAAACTGAAGAAAATGTTGGCAATGCTTCTTGTCGGCGCAACTTGTGTCGGCATGATGGCAGGCTGCGGCGGCAGCACCTCCACACAGGGCGGCGGCTCGGCAGCATCCGAAGGCTCCGGCGAGAACGGCAACATCACGCTGGTCATGGCATCGCGCGATGAGTTCCTGTCCACGCTGGAAGCGGCGGCTACCAAGGCGGCTGCGGCGGATGGCTACAAGCTGACTGCACAGGACGCGCAGAACGACGCACAGAAGCAGATTCAGTTCGTTGAAACTGCGAAGAACGGCGGCGACGTCGCTGTTATCGTAAACCCGGTTGACTCCGACGCAGCGCAGTCGGTCGTCGACGCAGCAGGCGGCATGCCGCTGGTGTTCGTAAACCGTCCGCCTACGGATCTGAACGTGCTCAGCGCTGAGAACGTCGCGTTTGTAGGCTCCAACGAGGACACCTCCGGCTACTTCCAGGGCGAGTACCTGGCTGAGTACTTCAAGGCCGAAGGCAAGACCGAGATCAAGTACATCCTGCTCCAGGGTATCCTTGGTCAGGTTTCCCAGATCAAGCGCTGCGCAGGCGTTGTACAGGCGCTCGAGGATGCCGGCATCAAGGCGACTCCGGTTGTCGAGCTGGCCGCTGAGTACGACCGCGCCAAGGCGATCGACAAGATCAGCCCGGTTCTGACCTCTGGTCAGGAGTTTGACTGCATCATCTCCAACAACGACGCAATGGCTTGCGGCGCGATCGAAGCTTGCCAGAGCGCTGGCATCGAGATCGACTTCCCGATCGTCGGTATCGACTGCACCAAGGACGGCGCGGCGGCTGTTCAGGCCGGCACGCTGGCGATGACCGTATTCCAGGATCCGGAAGGCCAGGGCATTGGCGCCGTTAAGGCTTGCACCAACCTCATCGCGGGCAACCCGATCAACGAGGGCACCGACTACGAGCTGGACAGCTCCGGCGCGGCCTACAGCGATTCCATCATCTGGGTTCCGTTTGAGCCGGTCACTGCGGAGAACGTAGCGGACTACATCTAATCGAGTGCGCTGCACCCTCTGAGAGAAGGGGACAGCGTCAACGGCAAATGAGTTGAGACGTTGGGGGCGTCGGACGATGTCCGGTGCCCCCAATTTATCAAGTAGGAAAGGCAGGGTGAACAAAACGTGAGTGAAGAGTATATCCTCGAAATGCAAGACATTGTCAAGGAGTTCCCGGGCGTTCGGGCACTGAAAGGCGTTCAGCTGAAGGTTCGCCCCGGCACTGTTCACACCCTGATGGGTGAGAACGGCGCAGGTAAGTCAACACTGATGAAGTGTTTGATTGGCATTCAGCCGCCGACCTCTGGCAAAATCATCTTCGATGGCAAGGAAGTGGAGTTCAAAAACCCGCTCCAGGCCATGAACACCGGCATCACGATGATCCATCAGGAGCTTTCTCCGGTTCCGGAGCGCACCGTCTGTGAGAACCTGTGGCTCGGCCGCTTCCCGATGAAGAACGGCCTCATGTGTGACCACAAGAAGGCGCGTCAGCAGGCGATCGACCTGTTCCAGAAGTGGAAGCTCGACCTGAATCCGGACGATATGATGAAGGATCTCACGGTCGCAAAGCAGCAGATGGTAGAAATTGCGAAGGCAGTTTCCTATGATGCCAAGATCGTCGTCATGGACGAACCGACCTCGGCTCTGACTGAAACAGAGGTTGAGCATCTGTTCAGCATCATCGATGACCTGAAGTCGAAAAACGTTGCGGTTATCTACATCTCCCATAAGATGGACGAGATTTTCCGCATTAGCGATGACATCACCGTATTCCGTGACGGCGAGTACGTCGGCACGGACCGCGCGAAGAACCTGGACGTCGACAAGCTCGTTACGATGATGGTCGGCCGCCAGGTAGGCAACATGTTCCCGAAGGTCGACTGCCCGATCGGCGACGTCATTCTTGAGGTCAAGGATCTGGCATCCGGCAGAGCGTTCGAGCATGTCAGCTTCGATCTGCACCGCGGCGAAATCCTCGGCTTTGCCGGACTGGTCGGCGCAGGCCGTACCGAGATCGTAGAGACGATCTTCGGCATCCGCCAGAGAACTGCGGGTCAGATCTTCATCAACGGCAAGGAAGTAAGCATCAAGAGCCCGGAAGACGCCATCAAGAACAAGATCGGTCTTCTCACCGAGGACCGCCGCGGCAATGGTATCTTCGGCCTGCTTGACATTACCGAAAACACCGTTATGGCGAACCTGAAGAACTATGGTTTCCCCCAGAATCATAAGAAGATGAAGGAAGACGCCATCAAGTGGAACAAGGCCATGCGCACCAAGACTCCTTCCATGGAGCAGAAGATCATGAACCTCTCCGGTGGTAACCAGCAGAAGGTTCTGGTTGCGCGCTGGCTGCTGCTTGATCCGGATATCCTGATCGTCGACGAACCCACCCGTGGTATCGACGTCGGCGCGAAGGCTGAAATCCATTCCATCATCACCAAGCTCGCCGGCGACGGCAAGGCAATCATCATGATTTCCTCCGAGCTTCCGGAAGTATCCGGCATGGCTGACCGCATGATCGTCATGTACGAAGGACACATGATGGGTATTCTGAACCGCAACCGCGAAGGCGACACGCCGTTTGATTCTGACGAAGTCATGAAATATGCGCACGGCGAAAAGAACGATTTCGCTGCTGCCAAGTAAAAGAAAGGGGAGCCTGAAACATGGAAGCAACCAAGAAGAGTTTTGATTTCAAAAAATTCATGTCCAATAACGCGATGTGGTTCGTCCTCATCGTTCTGGCCGTTCTGTTGACCATTGCGCGTCCGGCATTCCTGACGGTCGCCAACATGACCACGCTGTTCACCTCCGAGTCCATCAAGGGCATCATCACCTGCGGCGTATGCTGGTGCATTCTGTCCAAGGGCATCGACCTTGGCCCCGGTTCCGTCGCAGCGCTCGCAGCCGTTATCTCCGCGTCCTTCGCGCAGCAGGCTGACGCACTGAACAGACTGCACAGCATCCAGCTGCCGGCAGTCGTCTGCCTGATCATCGGTATGGTCATCGGCGCGATCATCGGCATCATCGTTGGCTGGCTGGTAGCGTACACCCACATCCATCCGTTCATCGCAACCCTCGGCTCGCAGCTGATCTGCCGCGCGCTGGCGAAGATGTATTCCTCCGCTCCGGTATCCAACCTGGAGGAGAGCTTCCGCAACTTCGCTATCATGAAGATCGCTGGTATCCCGATGGTCGTCTTCATCTTCCTTCTGGTCTTCATCATCTCCTGGTTCATGATGACCCAGTGCCGCTTCGGCAAGAACATCTTCGCCATCGGCGGCAACGACCAGGCAGCTCGCGTAGCTGGTATCAACGTTGAAAAGAACCTCGTTCTGACTTACATGTGGTCCGGCATCTGCGCAGGCCTTGCAGGCGCGCTGCTGGCAGCACGTACCGGTTCTGCCGACCCGTCCACCAACGGCCTGCAGTACGAGTTCGACGCAATCGCGGCGGCTACCGTAGGCGGCACCTCCCAGACCGGCGGTGTTTGTAAGATGTCCGGCGTTATGTCCGGTATCCTCGTTCTCGGCGTTATCAACAACGGCCTCGTTCTTCTGGGTGCAAACGATAACCTGACCCAGATCATCAAGGGTCTCATCATCGTAGGCGCCGTCGTTGTTGACATGAGAAAGAACGCGAAGAAGCCGTAAGTTTTCTCTCATTCTCTTCAAAAATAAGCAGCGGGCTGTGGATTTTTCCACAGCCCGCTGTTTTTGCGTCGTGCGTGAAGATTTCTTTGTCCTGCCGGGAGTCAATGCGGAAATTCCCGCGCCGCCTCCTCATACGCCCAGTGCGTCGCGTCGTCGAAGCAGACCATGGTGACGCGCTCCATGTCCGGGTGCTCGTCCAAAAACTCCAGAATGGTGCGCACGGCGATGCGCGCCGCCTGCTCGAGCGGGAAATGGTACACGCCGGTGCTGATCGAGGGGAAGGCCACGGTGCGGCAGCCGGTTTCCCGCGCGAGCGTCAGGCTGTTGCGGTAGCTGCTTTCCAACAGCTGCGCCTCGCCGTGCTGTCCGCCGCGCCAGATCGGCCCCGGCGTGTGGATGACATGCCGGGCGGGCAGGCGATAGCCGCGCGTGATCTTGGCCTCGCCGGTGCTGCAGCCGTGCAGCGTGCGGCATTCGGCGAGCAGCTCCGGCCCCGCTGCGCGGTGAATGGCGCCGTCCACACCGCCGCCGCCCAGCAGCGAGGTGTTCGCCGCGTTGACAATGGCATCGACGGCGTAGGTCGTGATATCGCCGCGTTCAATGAAAAATCGATGTCGCATCGTTCTCCTCCTGTTTCCGCGCGCACAGCCTGCGCGCTGCTTTGTTATAGTTTACCATATTTTCCCGCGCGCGGCCATCGCTGCGGACAAAAAAACACCGGCGCGGGTCGTTCGCGCCGGTGTGCGGTTTTTACTTTGCGGCGGACAGCATCAGCTTGATGCGGTTCTCCTGATTGATGCGCGAGGCGCCCGGGTCGTAGTCCACGCTGACGATGTTCGCCTGCGGATAGGCCGCGCGAATTTTGCGGATCATGCCCTTGCCCGCGATGTGGTTGGGCAGGCAGCCGAACGGCTGGGTGAGGACGATGTTGGGCACGCCCTCCTCGATCAGCTCGACCATCTCGGCGGGCAGCAGCCAGCCCTCGCCCATCTTGACGCCGGGGCTGATGATCTTCTGCGACAGCTTGCGCACCCGGTCAAATTCCATCGGCGGGCGGAAATGCCCGTCGCGCTGGATGACGCGGATCATGTCCTTCTGCTTGCCCAGCAGGAAGCGGTATACCGCCTGCATGACGGTCGCGTTGCGCGCGCTGCGCCCATACAGATTGAAGTCGATGATGCCGTTGTAGATGCAGTACAGGCAGAAATCGAGCAGGCCGGGCAGTACCGGCTCGGTGCCCTCGCTCAGCAGAAATTTTTCCAGATTGTTGTTGCCGAGCGGGGAGAATTTGACATAGATTTCGCCGACGATGCCGACCTTTTTCTTGGAGCCGAAGTTCTCGCATTCGACCTGCGCGAACCGCTTGCAGATGAGGAAATACAGCATTTTGATCTGCTTGTAGCGGATGAACTTGTCGCCCGCGAAGTCGTGCGAGATTTTGCGCACCAGATCGTCCACGGCGCGGTCGCAGTCGCCCTTGTTCACCTCATACGGGCGGCACTGGTTGTAGATCTGCATGATGAAGTCGCCCAGCAGCACGCCGTAGGCCACCTGTACGAGCATTTTCGGCGTCAGCTGGAAGCCCGGATTGGTCTCCTTCTCCAGACCGGAAAAGTTGACCGAGATCACCGGGATGTAGCCAAAGCCGCTCTTGATGAGCGCTTTGCGCAGCAGGTGGATGTAGTTGGAGGCGCGGCAGCCGCCGCCCGTCTGGGTCAGCATCAGCGCGACCTTGTGCGTGTCGTATTTGCCCGATTCGAGCGCGTCGATGAACTGGCCGATGACGAGCAGGGCGGGGTAGCAGGTGTCGTTGTGCACGTTTTTCAGGCCGCATTCCGCGATGTTGGGGCCTTCCGTCTCCAGCACCTCCATGCGGTAGCCGTAGTTTGCCATAATGGCGGTGACCAGCTTGAACTGCACCGGCAGCATGTTCGGGATCAGGATGGTGTAATCCTTCTTCATCTCCTCCGTAAACGGCACATACGGGAGCTTACGATCTTCCGGCATTTTTCCGACCCTCCTCTACTGCTGCGATCATACTGCGGATGCGGATCTTGGCCGCACCGAGGTTGTTGATTTCGTCGATTTTCAGCTGTGTGTAAATTTTGCCGCCGTCCTCTGTGATGGCGCGGATCTCGTCCGTCGTGATGGCGTCGATGCCGCAGCCGAACGAGACGAGCTGGATGAGCTGCGCGTTCGGGCGGTGCACCGCCCAGTTGGCCGCGGCGTACATGCGGGAGTGGTACGTCCACTGGTTGAGGACGTTGACCACCGGCATTTCGCTCAGCGGCGCGACGGCGTCCTCCGAGACGATGACCATGCCGTAGGACTGGATCAGGCGGTCGATGCCGTGGTTGATCTCCGGATCGACGTGATAGGGGCGTCCGACGACGACGGCGATGTCCAGCCCGTGCGCGTCGGCGTAGGCGATCGCCTTTTTGCCCGCCGCCGCGATGTCCGCATAGTAGCGGTCGAGCTCGGCATAGCCCGCGGCGGCCGCTTCCTTGACCATGCGCTTGTTGATGTGCTTGTATTTTTTGACGAACAGCTCGCTCGCCGCCTTGATGAAGTCCTTCTTCCGTCCCAACTCATAGTAGGGCATCATGAAATCCACGCCCTTGAGGCGGTTCATGTTGGCAGCCAGCAGCTCCGGGTAATAGGCGACGACCGGGCAGTTGTAGCAGTTTTCCGTGCGGTGTTCGTCCAGATTGTACGTCATGCACGGGTAGAAAATCGCGTCCACGCCCTTGTCCAGCAGGTTTTCGATGTGTCCGTGCATCAGCTTCGCCGGATAGCAGACGGTGTCCGAGGGGATGGAGTTCTGTCCCTGTGCGTACAGCGAGCGCGTGGAGACGTCGGACAGCACGACCTCAAAGCCCAGCTTCGTGAGGAAGGCGTGCCAGAAGGGCAGCAGCTCGAACATGTTCAGCCCGAACGGGATGCCGATGCGCGCGACACCCGGCTTGCTCTGCGCGCCGTAGGCCGTCAGACGGTTGAGCTTGTAGTCGTACAGGTTGGGCAGCTTGAGCTTGTCGCCGCCGCCCAGCGGGCGCTCGCAGCGGTTGCCGGAGATAAAGCGGCGTCCGCCGGGGAACACCGACACCGTCAGCGAGCAGTGGTTGGTGCACAGGCCGCACTTGACTGTGTTGGTCGTGTGGGAGAAGTGTTCCAGTTCTTCGCGGGAGATGAGCGTGGAGCGTTCGCCGCAGTTCGCCTTGGCGTGCAGCGCCGCGCCGTAGGCGCCCATCAGGCCGGAGATGGCGGGGCGGGTGACATTGCGCCCGATTTCCATCTCGAACGAGCGCAGGATGGCGTCGTTGAGGAACGTGCCGCCCTGCACGACGATGTGCTTGCCGAGATCGTCCGGCGAGTGCGCGCGGATGACCTTGTACAGCGCGTTTTTGACGACGCTGACCGAGAGGCCGGCGGAGATCGCGTCGATGCCCGCGCCGTCCTTCTGCGCCTGCTTGACGGACGAGTTCATGAACACCGTACAGCGCGAGCCGAGATCGATCGGATGCGCGGCGAACAGACCCAGCCGGCAGAATTCCTCGATGCTGTAGCCCATCGAGCGCGCGAACGTCTCGATAAACGAGCCGCAGCCGGAGGAGCAGGCCTCGTTCAGGGAAATGTTGTCGATGCAGTTGTTGGCAATCTTAAAGCACTTGATGTCCTGACCGCCGATGTCGATGATGAAATCGACGTCCGGCTCAAAGTGGCGCGCCGCCTTGAAGTGCGCCATCGTCTCGACGAGGCCGAAGTCCACGCCGAAGGCGTTGAGAATGAGCGCCTCGCCGTAGCCGGTGACGGCGGAGCCGACGATGCGGATGCGGTCGCCGCACAGGCCGTACAGCTGGAGCAGCTGCTCGCGCACGACGTCGACCGGATTGCCCTTGTTGGGGCTGTAGTAGTTGTACAGCATCTGGCAGTCCTCGCCGATGAGGACAAGCTTGGTGGTCGTCGAGCCGCAGTCGATGCCGAGATAGGCGTCGCCGCGGTACATGGTGACGTTCTGCCGCATGATGTCGCTCGCGTTGTGGCGCTGGCGGAACTGCGCGTACTCCTCCTCGCTGCGGAACAGCGGGTCGAGCGTTGCGGTTTTGACCGGTTCGCCCGCCGTCTTTTCCAGCGTATCGAGCAGCTCGTCGTAGCTGTAGGTGCGTCCGTTCGTGTCCTTGGCGTAGCAGGCCGCGCCTGCGGCGATGGCGTACGGCGCGATGGCCGGGAAGTGCGCGTGCTTGTCGGACAGCTGTAACGTCTCCTGGAAGCGCTTTTGCAGCCCCTTGAAGAAGAACAGCGGGCCGCCGAGGAACAGCACGTCGCCCTCGATCTCGCGCCCCTGCGCCAGACCGGTCAGCGTCTGGTTGACGACCGCCTGGAAGATGGAGGCCGCGACGTCCTCCTTGCGCGCGCCCTCGTTGAGCAGCGGCTGGATGTCGCTCTTGGCGAACACGCCGCAGCGCGAGGCAATGGTGTAGATGCGCTCGGCCTGCAAAGACAGGCGATCCATCTCGTCCGGGCGCACGTCGAGCAGCACGGCCATCTGGTCAATAAAAGCGCCTGTACCACCGGCACAGGAGCCATTCATTCGCTCTTCCAGCTGTCCGGTCAGGAAGACGATTTTCGCGTCTTCGCCGCCCAGTTCGATGACGACGTCCGCCTTCGGCACAAAGGTGCCGACGCATTTGCGCGTCGCAAAGACCTCCTGGACAAAGTCCACGCCGCTCGCCTTGGCCACGCCCAGACCGGCCGAGCCGGTGATTGCGGCGCGGATGTCCGCCTCGCCGATGATCTTTTTGGCGTCGCGCAGCATTTCGCACGCCTTTTCGCGCACTTTGGAGAAGTGACGCTCATATTTTTGGTACAAAATTTCCAAGCGGCCGGTTTTGGCATTCTCCCCGGCCGCGACAAGCTTGACTGTGGTTGACCCGATGTCAATTCCTAAATACACATTCATACGATATCCTTTTCCAAAACTCCGCCCGCCCAGCGGAGCGATAGATGAAATAAAATAGAGTTCTATTGACATTATCTTAGCGATTTCGGATGAAATAGTCAACAATTCTCGGCGTCAATCCGTTAAGATTCCGCTTGTTTTTACAGAATGGACACATCCATCTTCCGGCAAAGGGAAAAGAAAAACAAAGCCGGCGACCGAAGTCGCCGGCTTTTTGGGCATAATTACAAAGGAGAAGATTATTCCAGGCGGTCGCGGTCGAGCTTGCCGTTTTCCGTCATCGGCAGCGCGTCTACGATGCGGACGATGCCCGGAATCATGTGGCTCGGCAGATGCGGCCGCGCGGCGGCGCGCACCTGTCCCGGCGTCATCTCGCGGTTCAGCGTGACATACGCCACCAGATGGCCGTAGCGCTCGACAACGCCGCAGCCGGTGACGCCCTGAATGCGGCACATGTGGTTTTCGACGTCGCCCGGCTCGATGCGGTAGCCGCTGACCTTGATCAGGCTGTTCTGGCGGGAGCTCCAGAACAGGCGGCCGTCGTCGGTGATAAAGCCGATGTCGCCCGTGCGCAGCGCGGGCTGGCCGTCGATCGTGCAGTAGCCGCCGCTCTCGCCGCGGCCGTAGCCGGCGGTAACGCTGTCGCCGACCAGGACGATCTCGCCCTCGTCGTTGGGCGCCAGAACGGCGTCGCCCTTCATGATGCGGATCTCCGTCGCGGCGGACGATACGATGCCGACCGGCAGGCGGTCGTCGCACATGTCGTCCGTGATCTGGGCGGCACATACGTTGCAGGTCGCCTCGGTCGGGCCGTAGGCGTTGAATACGATCAGGTCTTCGTCAAAGCGCTGGAGCAGGCGGCGCACGGTGCCCGGATGCAGCGATTCGCCCGACAGGTAGATGACGCGCAACTTGGGCATCATCTCGCGCTGGAAGCGGCTGCTGCGCATGAGGAATTCCGCCATGGTGGGCGTCATGACCATCAGCGCCGCGTCGCTCTGCGAGATGTGCGGATACAGGTCGGAGAGGTGCTGCTGCTGCTCGGAGGTCGTCGTCACCAGCGTGCGGCCGTGCGTCAGCGCGTAGTAAATGTCGACCATCGACAGGTCGATGGAGAACATCGCCATGTTGAGCACGGTGCCCTCGATCTCTTCGGTCAGCGGGATGGTGCGGTCGATCCAGTCGATGAAGTTGTTCAGGTTGCGGCGGGTCGCCTTGACGCCCTTCGGCTCGCCCGTGCTGCCGGAGGTGTAGATGATGTAGGCCAGCGCGTCGTCGCTGATCTCTTCCGGCAGTGCAACCGCCTCTTCCGGCGGGTTTTCCGACAGCGCGAGGATATTTTCCGTGCGCATCTCCGTCGTGCCGCCAAAGCCTCTGCCGACGGCGCACAGCACCAGACCGGCCTCCGACTGCGCGGCGATCGCCTTGCGGCGCGAAACCGGCTGCGCCGGGCTGACCGGGATATAGGCCGCGCCTGCGCGCAGGCAGGCCGCATACGCGACGAGCATGCTCGCTTCCTTGTGTCCGTAGACGATGACGCGCGCCGCGCCGCTCGCCACGATGTGCTTGGCGAGATTTTCACTTCTGCGATAGAGCTCGTCGTACGTAATCGAACCCGCGGACGATACACACGCTACCGCATCCCCAGGATAAGAAAAAATCGACGAAATATTCATGGTACTCTCTCCTGTCTTCTCATGATTTATACGGTGTGCCCTGCCACCCGCATGTGTTACTTTAGGTACACATAAAAATATACCATGCAGGGCGCATTCTTTCAACCGGATTTTGTGATTTTCTACCTTGTTTTAACGAATTTGGAAATTGCTCTTGACAGTTTACCGAAAATGAATTAGGATATAACCAACAAAAAAATATCCTTATCAAGAGAGGTGGAGGGATCGGCCCTATGAAGCCCGGCAACCTGCGCGCGCGCAAGGTGCCAAGTCCGACGGCGTATTCAGATCGAGAGATGAGGTAGTTCTTCCACGCTCTGCTTGCGCAGCGCGTTTTTTATTTTCCGCTTATTTACCAACGAGACAACGAAAGAGAGGCTTTTCGCTATGGGCAAATATCTGTTTACATCCGAATCGGTGACCGAGGGTCATCCGGATAAAATCTGCGACCAGATTTCCGACGCCGTGCTCGACGCGATTCTGGAACAGGATCCGCAGGCGCGCGTCGCCTGCGAGACCACGGTGACCACCGGTCTGGTCTCCATCATGGGCGAGATTTCCACCCACTGCTATGTGGACATCCCGAAGATCGCGCGCGGCGTCGTGCGCGACATCGGCTACGACCGCGCCAAATACGGCTTTGACTGCGACACCTGCGCGGTCATCACGACGCTGGACGAGCAGTCCTCCGACATCGCGATGGGCGTGGACAAGGCGCTGGAGAGCAAGCAGGACGCCTCCGCCGACCTCACCGGCGGCGCGGGCGACCAGGGCATGATGTTCGGCTACGCCTGCAACGAGACGCCGGAGCTGATGCCGCTGCCGATTTCGCTGGCGCACCGCATGGCCAAGAAGCTGACCGAGGTGCGCAAGACCGGCGTGGTGGACTACCTGCGCCCGGACGGCAAGACGCAGGTCACGGTGGAATACGACCGGAACAACAAGCCGGTGCACATCGACACGGTCGTGCTGTCCACGCAGCACGGCCCGGAGGTCTCGCTCGAGCAGATCCGCAGCGACATGATCGAGCACGTCATCAAGCCGACGCTCCCGGCCGAGCTGTTCGACGAGAACACCCGCATTCTGGTCAACCCGACCGGACGCTTCGTCA
>DXIG01000130.1 GCA_019112985.1 Candidatus Butyricicoccus stercorigallinarum
TATTACCTCCAAAGGCTGAAATTTGCCTTTAGTTTTCCGGCATGCGCAAAAAATTATGCAGGCGGCGACGGAAAGCGCGCGCCGGTCAGAGCGCCGTCAACGCGGCGCGGTCGCGCTCCGTCACGGGGCGGAGAACCCGGCACGGCGTTCCCGCCGCGACGACGCCCGCCGGAATGTCGCGCGTCACCACGCTGCCCGCGCCGATGACGCTGCCCGCGCCGATGGTCACGCCGCCGCACACCGTCACGTTGGCGCCGAGCCAGACGTCGTCCTCCAGCGTGATCGGCGCGGAGGTCAGAATTCCCTGCGCGCGCTGCGCCGCGTCAATCGCATGCCCGGCGCAGGAGAGGCAGACGCCCGGCGCGAGAAACGCATTCGCGCCGATGTGCACCGGCGAGGTGTCCAGAATAACCACATTGTGGTTGATGACCGTCAGGCCGTGCGTGTGGATGTTGAAGCCGTAGTCGCACCAAAAGTCCGGCTGAATGAAGGTCAGCGGGTGGCAGGTGCCGAACAGCTCGCGCAGCAGCGCCGCCCGCGCTTCCTCCTCGTCCGGGTCACTCCGGTTGTACTGCCAGCACAGGCGCTTTGCCTTTTTTTGCAGGGCGGATGGCATGTCGAAATTGGACACGCAGTACGCCTCCTCTGTTTTCATCAAATCAAGAATGTCCATGTTTTCCTCTCACTTCGTCAGATCGAAAAGATGCAGATGCCGCATCTGCTTTTGCAGCGTGTCCAAAATCGCGCCGGTCACAAAGCCCATCGGGATGGCCGACACAAGCAGCAGCGGCAGATAGGCGATCACATCCACCGACTGCATGACGAGCATCGCCGCGAGCACCTGCCCGACGTTGTGCATCGCCGCCGAGGCCGCGCTGATGCCGTAAAACGAAAACCAGCGCCCCCGCCCGCGCAGCAGCACCCAGGTGGTGGTCAGCGCGAGCGCGCCGCCCGTGAGCCCGAAGAGCATCTGCGTGACGCTGCCCGCGAACAGCGCCGCCAGCACGACGCGGCAGAACAAAATGGCATACGCCTGCCCGGGCGTCAAAAACAGCAGGGCGAACATGGTCACGACGTTGGCCAGCCCCAGCTTGACGCCGGGGATCGGAATGAGCCATTCCAGCGGAATCATGCGCTCCGCGAGCGACAGCGCCAGCGCGAGCGCCGTCAGCATACCGCAAAGCGCGATGCGTTTGGTCTTGTTCATCGCTTCCTCCTGTCACTGCGCAATGGCGTCCACGCCGCCGCTGTCGCCGCCCGTGATGCGCAGCATGACGCGGTTGGGCAGGCACACCGCCGACTGCCCGGCGCGGGAGATCCAGCCGGTGCGCTCGCACGTGTGATCCGGACAGCTGGACGAGACAAAGCGCATGCGGTCGCCGTCGATCTCAATCGTGACCTCGCCGGTGCGCCCCTTGAACGAGATGGTCTCCTGCGCCGCGCCGCCGAACCTGACCTGCCGGTACAGCTCGCCGTCCACCAGAATTTCCCCATAGGTCTGCTCGCTCTGCATCAGCGCCAGCCGGAGCCAGATGCCGCACGCGAGCGCCAGAATGGCGGCAAAGATGAGAAAATCCCCCGCTTTGAGCGGCCAGTTACGCTTCATAGGTGTACTCCGTGCTGGTCAGCGAGAAGCTGTCTCGAAGGTCGTCCGTGACAGCAACCGTGTGGTCGTCTTTGACGAACACCGCCGGGATGCCGTGCGCCTCGCAGAACGCGCGCGCCCGCTCATAGCCCATCACGAACAGCGCCGTCGTGTAGGCGTCCGCCTCGGTCGAACTGGCCGAGACCACCGTCACGCTGCGCAGGTCGGTCTGCGCCGGCCAGCCGGTTTCCGGGTCGAAAATATGGCAGTAGCGCACGCCGTCCTGCTCAAAATAGCGCTCATAGTCGCCGCTGGTCACCACGCTGGTGTCGCTGACGCGCAGCGTCGCAAAATAATCGCCCGGGTTGTCCGGATCGCTGATGCCCACGACCCACGGCTCGCCGTCCGCCTTCTCCCCGAGGACGTAGACGTTTCCGCCGAGCGTGACGACCGCCCGCTGCACGCCCGCCTCGCGCAAAAGCTGCGCGGTCAGGTCGGCGGCATAGCCCTTGCCGATGCCGCCGAGATCGATGCACGTGCCCGCCGGCAGCGCCGCCGTCGTGCCGTCGAGCTGCACGTCCGCGTAATTGACGTGCGCCAGCGCCGCGTCGATGTCCGCCTGCGCGGGCACGGCGGCGTTCTCCGTACCGATGCCCCAGAGGTCGGTGACCGGCGCGATGGTCGGGTCAAAGCAGCCCTCCGTCTGCTCCGCCAGCCGCAGCGCCTGCTCCAGCACATCCGCCGTCTGTTCGGAGAGCGCGACCGGCTGCCCTTCCGCCCGGTTGAGCGCGTACAGCTCGCTGCTCTCCCGCGTGCGGGAAATGTGCTGCTCCAGCTCGTTGATCGCCTGCACGCACTGGTTGACCGCCTCCTGCGCGCGCGCGCCGTAGGCGCGGATATTCATCGCGGTGTCCATGGCGTAAAAATCCTGCGACACCTCTTTGCTCTGCCCGCACCCCGTCAGCGCCGCCGCTAAAAGCGCGGCGGCCGCGGCGATGCCAAGCCATATTTTCTTCATTGCAAAACCTCCAGTGGATGATCTGTTCGCGTTTTTGTCAGACGGGCAGACGGAACGCGCGCCGGCGCGCAGCGCCCGAAGCTCCCCTGTGCCAAGCGCGCGGCTGTACTCCCCCGCATTTGCTCAGTCAGAGTTATTATAATACGCGGTCTGTCCAATTACAAGCGAAAGACCCGCGCCGCCGGAGCGGTACGGTGTAGGTTTGTCAATGATGAGTTACACATCAGGAAAAGAATAAAGAACATCTTTGGGAGACATCCAGTTGAGAGGTCTCATGGGGAAAGCGTTATAGCGTCTCTGCCTGACAGCAAGCTGTTTGGCAAAGTCATCGAATGAATAGAAGGTATGGCAAGCATAGAATTCCTCG
>DXIG01000131.1 GCA_019112985.1 Candidatus Butyricicoccus stercorigallinarum
ATAAATTTACACATTTCCTCTTGAAATATACACTATTTTTCCGTATAATGAAAGCAATTGAGAGAATTATGATCGAATAACTGCATATATCGGCACGATCCCCCTCACCGCCGATACGACAAAACAAGGAGAGATTTTTATGGCTGAACTTACAAACCAGTTTTGCGAATCCACCGGTTCCGCAGAAATCACCCTAAGTCAGTATGGCCGCTACCTCGGCGATGCCGAGAAGCCCCCGCTGCCCTTCCTCAACGAACGGACGGTCGTCTCGTACTTCACCGGCGAGCCGGGCACGCTCAAGCTGGGCAACACGATTTACAGCATCGAGCCGGGCATGGTCATCGTCCTGTTCCCCGGCGTGTGCATCAACGCCACGGCCATGGCGGGCGCCAAGATCGACGCCATGTGGATGGAGCTGGACGGCGAGGCGCTGCCCACCGTGCTCATGCGCGCCGGACTGACCCCGCAGAAGCCGCTGCTGTTCCCCGCCGTCCCGGAGGGCGAATCCGAGATGGTCGCGGCGTTTGCCAAGCTGACCGACCCGGAGGCGCAGTACGGCCCGCTGCGCGCCACCGGCCTGGCGATGGAGGTGCTCGACTGCCTGCTGCGCGAGACCCCGCGCCCCTGCCAGCCCAAGATCGCCAATTTGCAGCGCTATTATGTCGATAAATCCATCCGCTTCATCAAGACGAAATATCCGCAGGATATCTCCGTGGAGGATGTCGCGGAGTACTGCGGCCTGAACCGCAGCTATCTGGGCAAGCTGTTCCGCGACGCGACCGGCATGACCACGCAGGAATACCTCATCCGCCACCGCATGAGCGTGGCGTGCAGCTATCTGGAGCGCGCCGCCGCGCCGATCGCGACCATCGCGCGCTCGGTCGGCTATCCGAACCAGCTCCACTTCTCGCGCGCCTTCCACAAGGTGTTCGGCATTCCGCCGCGCGAGTGGCAGAAGCGCAACCGCAGGGTATAAAACCGCACAGAGACCAACCCCCGACTCCGCCGGTCGGGGGTTGTTTTTTACCCTTCTGCGTGCTATGCTCTGGGGAGAAGGTACACAGAACCACCAGGGGGGGAGAGGACATGCTGCCGGTTTATCTGTCCTGCATCGAGACGGACGAAGACAAGTCAAAATTTGAGCGCATCTACACGCAGTACCGCGGCCTGATGTATTTCGCCGCGCACCGCATTTTGGGCGACGCGCGCGACGCGGAGGACGTGGTGCACCAGTCCTTCCTGAAGCTGCTGGAAATGCTCGACCGCATTCCGGTGGCGGTGTGCCCGCAGACGCGCTCGCTCGTCGTCACGATCACGGAGCGCAAGGCGATCGACGTATACCGCGCGCGCCGCCGCAAGGCCGTCCTGCCGCTGGAGGAGGCCGCGCTGCGCACCGCCGCGCCGCCGCCCGACGCCGCCGTGGAGCGCGACGCCATCGCGCAGGCCATCGCCGCACTGCCGCCGCACTACTGCGACCTGCTGCTGCTCAAATACGACAACGGCTATTCCGAGCGCGAAATCGCGCAGATTCTGGATTTGTCCGAGGCGAACGTCAAAAAGACCATCCTGCGCGCCAAGGCCAAGCTGCGCGCCGCGCTGCACGAGGAAGGGGTGGACGTATGAGAGAATCCGACGAGAGGCTGGACGCGCTGCTCACGCAGCACGCCCCCGCCGCGCGCGACCTGCGCCTGTCCGCCCTGCCGCAGCGGCGGGACGAGGTGCCGGTGCACCGCTTTTCCCGCCGGTTTGAGCGGCGCATGAGACGGCTCTGCGCAGAGCAGCGCCGCACGCCGCGCGCCAACCGCACGCTCCGCCACCTCCGACGGGCGGTGGCCGTTCTGCTCGTCCTGCTCGGCATATCGGGAACGGTCTACGCCTTCCGCGCCGGTGTGATCGACGTCGTCGTTCAGAAATTCCGGGAGTACACCGCGTACCACTATACCTCGGACGTCAGCATCACCGCCGCCGCGTTTCCGGAGGCGTCCTTCGGCTACCTGCCGGAGGGCATGACGGAGGTGGAGGACGAACGGCTGCGGACGGAATACTTCCACACGACGCATTGGGAAGGCGCGGACGGCGCGTATCTGATTTTAGACGCGGTGCTGGTCACCGAAGACGGAGATTATCAGCAGATCATCGACACCGAGGACGCAGACGTCCAATCGCTCACCATACAGGGCGAGCAGGCGCTGCTGTCGGCGAAGGGCGAAAACGTAATCATCACATGGACGCATCAGGATGTCGCGTACACCCTGATTGCGTACAACATCTCACCGGAAGAAACGCAAAAAATCGCGCGCGGCATCGAGTACCGCCCGGGCTAAAAAATTTATAAAATTTTTTCCAATTCAGTGTCCCTAAATTGCCTCCTGATTCGTTACTATAAATAGAACGAAACAGGAGGTAATTTTTTATGGCTTTGAAAAAAACTCTCATTGTATTTGTCCTGTATCTAACAGGATGTATTTGTACAACGCCGCTCCCCGTGGCATATGCTGCGGAACCACCTCTTGGTGGAGACGTGATTATTGCTCCATGTATGGAGTACATACTTTCTTCTGGATGTACTCTTTCTATCAACAATAGCACAGCATATATCAACGCTTCCGTGCGGTCTGTTTCTTCAACAACTAAATGTCAGATCATCCTGAAGCTCCAGCAAAAAACTGGATCAAGTTGGAAAACCATCCAAAGCTGGACTGATTCCAAAACCGGTTCATACATGACTTTGTCCAAAACAAAGACTGTCACCAAAGGAAAAACGTATCGCGCGACCGCTACGTTCACCGTCTGGAGCGGAACAAAGACAGAAAGCAAAACCGTCTATTCAGCCGCAAAAACGGCTTAACCATCTTCCGGCAAGAGAAATGAGGGGATTCCGGTGCAGTAATCAGTAAAATGTACATCTATCAACCCACCACTATGGAAGGAGCTCGACATGATGAGTAAAGCGACACGTTTTTGAGCTGTCTGCTGATCGGATGCATGGCAATGTCCGCCGTGTCATTCGGAGCTGACGCTGTGGAAGAATCGATGATCACCGTTAGCGGTGGAGAAAGCCAAGCGAAGGAGATTTCATCGGTATCTATGCCAATGGAAGCGATCAACATTATGCCAACCAGTGCGACCATCAGCGAAACGGTAACTCCGACATCCGATGATTGGGAGTGTACGGTTTTAAATGCTGACTCTTACAAGCAGGTGATGATTGATGAAATGGGAATGACTTCCGAAGAAGCTGAACAAAAAACACAGCAGCTTTTCAGCAAATGGGGACTTAACTCCAACGGAAGAGCCTCCAATTATCAGACGGTTAAGTTTTCCCGCTATAAACACCCCGGAAGTTATACGCGATACGAGGTTCGCTTCGGCTTTACCGCAATT
>DXIG01000132.1 GCA_019112985.1 Candidatus Butyricicoccus stercorigallinarum
AAAAACAGGGCGTCCGTTCTTCACGTTGCCCCGCTTAAATCCGCACCCGCAGACCGTTCAAGTCCTCGGCGCGGACCCCCACAAGATACCAATTCTCCCCGTACTCAATGCGGGTCGGCTTCCATTTGCCGCCCGCGAACACCTCCATGCACTCGCCGCAATGCAAGCCGCCGTAGTAGTCGGCAAGGTCAAAGCGAATGTCGTAACGGTCGGCGGTTTCGTCAAAAATCAAAGCTCCCTGTTTCATAAAGCGTCCTCCTTTGGATTTACAGGCTTTCGCCCTCGTTGCATGAGTAATAGTCCGGGTCGCCAAACTTCGGCTTTCTCGGCGCAAGTGCGCCGCTCGCCATATCGTGAGCGACAAGGGAAGTGTAATAGTTGCCGATAGTGGACGGGGCATTGAACAGCACCGCCCGTAAATACTGCTTGATGTTGCGGATTTTGGTTGTGTTCTCCCGCATACAGTCAAGGACAAAACGGATATGCTCGCTGTCCAGCTTCATAAACTTTGCCTTGACAAGCTCCGCCGGGTAGTCGTCCCCAGCAATACGGATTGTCTTTCTCCGGGTGCAGACCGTTTCCAGCATGAGATCGACGATTTCATCTAACCTGTCATAGTCGTAGGGCATATTCTGTTTGAGAATGTCGTACTCGATATTGTCCTTGATGATTTCCTCGTAAATCTCAAATGCGCTCTGTGCTGCCGCTTCCTTTCGCTTCCGTTCCTGCGGCTCTGCCGCGTCGTCCCCCAAAGGAGAGGGGTTAGGGGAAAGGATAGGAATGGAATGGGTATTTAGTAAATCCGTATTTGATTTTTCTTTTTTTGATAAGTCAGTTCTTTGTTCTTCTTTATTTATTTGCGTTGGATTATCCGACGTCGGGTTTTCCGTTGTCGGATTTTCCAATACCGGCTTATCCGATGTTGGATTTTCCAACATCGGGTTTCCCAATGACAGGGGCTGCGGCTGCTCGTAGATGGTGTACTCGATTGCCGCCATTTTGCCCTTTTCGTCGCGTCCCTGCCGCCTTGTGATATATCCGGCTTTTTCAAGCTCCCATACGGCGGTGCGGATCGCGTCGATACTTTCCCGGTTGATATGGGACAGCCCCGCAAGGGTGTAGTCCCAATCTTCCGGCAAGGACAACATCTGCGACAAAAGCCCCTTTGCCTTTAAGGAAAGCTCCTTGTTGCGTAGGTGGTGGTTGCTCATTACGGTGTAGCCCCTGCTTTTCTCCACGCGGAAAACTGCCATAGCTTCATCACTCCTTTGCTGTGGATTTGTTACGCAGTAGGACGGCAATTTTGAGGGTTTAGGGATAAAGCCCTTACCGCGTGAGAAACACGCCCGCAAAGCCGCTTGTATCAAGGCTTTTTCTGCCCCTACTGCGTAACATGAGGGCATAAAAAAGCCGCAGACTGTTTCAAAATCTGCGGTTTCGCCTAAAAGAAAAGGACACCGCTTGCACGATGTCCTTTTCAGTCAACTATTTAGTTTTTTGTGTTCCCACACTCCATATCAATAACTACCGAAACCGTGATATAGTCCTCAATACGCTTATTGCGGAATTTATCGCCCTCTGCGTCAAATACCACATGGCGGGAAAAGTGCCTAAATCTAAGGATTTCTACAAGGTTTCTCTTTGTAGCAACACTATTGTCTCCACATGCGCCGTTCGCGGGAACAGATCAAACACCCGGTACTTCCTGACCTGATACCCCTCCTCCCGCAGCAGCTTGACGTCCCGCGCGAGTGTCGCCGGGTCGCAGGAGACGTAAACCAGCCGCTTCGGCTGCATTTCGCCAATGGCGTCAATGGTCGTCCTGTCGATGCCTTTGCGCGGCGGGTCGACCACAATCACGTCCGGCCGGGTGCCCTCGTGCGCCAGCATGATGGCGGCCTGTCCGGCGTCTGCGCAGAGGAATTTGACGTTTGTGATGCCGTTCAGCGCGGCGTTGTGTTTGGCGTTTTTGATGGCCTGCGGGACGATTTCCGCGCCGATAACGGACTTGGCGTCGCGCGCCAGCGCCAGCGTGATGGTGCCGGCGCCGCAGTAGAGATCGAGCGCCGTCTGCGTCCGGTCGAGCGCGGCATATTCCAGCGCCGCTTCGTACAGGCGCTCGGCCTGCGCGCGGTTGACCTGATAAAACGAGGCGGGGGAGAGGTGGAAGCGGTTGCCGCACAGGATGTCCTCCAGTGTGTCGCTGCCCCAGACGGTGATGTAGGTATCGCCCAATATCGCGTTTCCGACCTTTTTGTTGATGTTGAGCACAACGCCGACCAGCCCCGGGACGGCCGCTCTGGCGGAGGCAACGAGCGCGTCTAAGGCGGGGAGCTGGGCGCTTTTGGTCACCAGACACAGCAGAACCTGTCCGGTTGCAAAGCCGGTGCGCACGTAGATGTGCCGGATCAGTCCGTTGTGCGTTTTTTCGTTGTATGGCGCGATGCGGTGCGCCGTCATCCAGTCGCGGACGCAGCGGGCGAGCACATCCGCCGCCTCGGTCTGAATGAGACAACGGCTCAGCGGGATGATGTCGTGGCTGCGGGCGCGGTAGAACCCGGTGATGATGCCGGAATCATCGCGCCCGACGGGATACTGCGCCTTGTTGCGGTAGTGGTGAATGCGGTCGGAACCGCAGACGGCCTCCGGCTCCAGCGCGACGCCGCCGATGCGCTGCAAGGCGTTCCGCACCTTTTCCGCTTTGGCGCGCAGCTCTTCCGCATAGGTCAGGTGCCAGTAGCAGCATCCGCCGCATTTGGCGGCATAGGGACATTCCGGCTCGATGCGGTTTTTGGAAGAGAGAACAATGGATTCGATGCGCCCAAACGCATAATTTTTGGTTACCTTGACAATGCGGATGTCGCATTGATCGCCGACGGCGCCTCCCGGAACGAAGACGACCATATCGCGGATTCTGGCAATGGAGGAGCCGTCGCTGGAATACCCGACGATTTCGGCTCGATATACCTGATTTTTCTTCATAGATTCCTCCGGAACATTGAGATACACATGCGTTCGCTCACAGGTTGGCAGAATCCAACACTTCTACGGTGGATTTGATGTTCAGCGCGGCGAAATCCTCGCCGGCGTACAGCGGATACGCATGGATGTCTTTGTATACATACAGCGCCGTCAGGCAGCAGTACCCCACCGCGCCCAGCAGGCAGGCGAGCAGATCGCAGACGATGCCGAACGGCTCGGGGGAGGTGTGCAGCACCAGAAAGAGGACGGCAGCTTGAAACAGCTTCCAGACGGCGACCGCCGCGATGGAAAAGCAGAAGCAGAACAGATTGGCAAACCACAGGTTTTTCTTTTTGGGTCGCTGGTTCATAAAAAAGCAGAACGCGAGGGAAGCGAAAATGCACAGCAGAAAGCCGCTCAGCAGATAGATCAGCTTGTCATACAGGGGGATGCGGGCGCAGAAGGACAGCACAATGCCGCCGGAATAGCTGAACAGAACGAAGACATAGTAAAAAAAGAGCAAAAGCTGTCCGATTCGCATGTGCGCGGCCTGTCGCAGCAGATAGGGGATAAAAATCCAGAATAACGTGCAGACGGAAAGAAAGGCGTGCAGCAGATTTCCTGTAAACAGATAATAGACGCCGAGCGCCACGCTGAGCGGGGCGTACAGCAGCAGGAAAATCCGGTTGATACTGAGAAAAAGCAACTGTCTCTGTCGCATTGGTTCATATCACTTCTTTCTGATACGGGGGATGGTACGTACAGTATAACACATATCAAATGCGAGCGCATCATATCTTTTGCGGGGGAGGGGATGGTGTGGAACGCAATCTGTGGAAGCGCAAACGCGCGGTGCTGTGCGCGCTGGCCGTCATCGCCGTGCTGGCGGCGACGCTGTCGTACCGCGATATTTTTCAGGTGATCGGCGCGTTTGCGCCGCACAACTACCAGAACATTTTGGTTTTGGACGCGGGCCACGGCGGGATGGACGGCGGCGCGGTGGCGGAGGACGGGACGATGGAGCAGGAGATCAATCTGTCGATTGCACAGAAGTGCAGGGATTATGCGGGGCTGTTCGGCCTGCGCACGCTGCTGACGCGGCAGGACAGCGGCTCCATCGACTATGACCCGGAGAAGAGCATACGCGAGAACAAAATCGCGGACATCCACGGGCGCGTGCGCATCACAAACGGCGTGCCCAACCCGATCTTTCTGTCCATTCACCTCAACAAGTTTTCCGATTCGTCGTATTCCGGCGCACAGGTGTTCTGGTCGAAAAACAACCCGGAAGGGGAGTTGCTGGCGCAGCAATTACAGGCGGCGCTGACCCGCGGCCTGCGTCCCGCGCGGGAACGGCAGGCCAAACGGGCGGAGGACAGCATCTATCTGATGAAAACGCTGCTCTGTCCGGCTGTCATTGTGGAGTGCGGTTTTTTGTCCAACGCGGCGGAAGCGCGCCGGCTGGCGCAGGATGGCTACCAGAAGGCGCTGGCGCTGTGCATCGTCGGCGGCTACCTGCAATATGCCGAGCAGTCGTGAGCGCGCAAATCCCCGCTTGCCGAAGGCATACAGGTGAGCTATAATACAGACGTGTTAGAATTTCGGAAACGATCGGAAAGGACGCCCATGAAACAGAAAGCATCATTTTTATGTTCGGAATGCGGTTACGAGAGCGCGAAGTGGTACGGCAAGTGCCCGTCCTGCGGCGCGTGGAACAGCATGGAGGAATTTCGCGAGGCCAAACAGGCCGCGCCGCGCGGCACGCTGGCGAAATCCGACCGGCGGCCCAACCGGCCGCTCGCCATCGGCGCGATCGAGACGCAGGAGGAGCTGCGCTTTCACACGGGCATTTCGGAGCTCGACCGCGTGCTGGGCGGCGGCGCGGTCAAGGGCAGCTTTGTGCTGGTCGGCGGCGAGCCGGGCATCGGCAAGTCCACGCTGCTGCTGCAAATGTGTCAGGAGATGTGCAGACAGGCGAAGGTGCTGTACGTCTCCGGCGAGGAATCGCTGCGGCAGATCCGCCTGCGCGCCGACCGCCTGCACATCTCGTCCCCACAGCTGTTTGTGCTCGCGGAGACCGATCTGGACGAGATCATCGAGGAGAGTGATCTGCTCGAACCGGACGTCCTCATCGTCGATTCCATCCAGACGGTGTACAAGGCCGATCTGAACAGCGCGCCGGGCAACACGACGCAGATCAAGGAGTGCGCCATGACGCTTATGCAGTACGCAAAGCGGCGCGGCGTGACCATTTTCATCGTCGGCCACGTCAACAAGGAAGGCACGCTGGCCGGCCCCAAGATTTTGGAGCACATGGTCGACTGCGTGCTGTATTTTGAAGGGGAGAAGCAGATTTCCTTCCGCTGCCTGCGCGCCGCGAAAAACCGCTTCGGCTCGACGAACGAGATCGGCGTGTTTGAAATGAGCGACTGCGGGCTGATCGAAGTGCCCAACCCCTCCGCCGCCATGCTGTCCGGGCATCCGGCGGATGCGTCCGGCAACTGCATCGCGTGCACCATCGAGGGCAGCCGCCCTATTCTGGCGGAAATCCAGGCGCTGGTCACCAAGACCGCCTACGGCACGCCGCGGCGCATGGCAGCGGGCGTCGATTACAACCGCATGGTGCTGCTGCTGGCCATTCTGGAAAAGCGCGTGGGACTGTATCTGTCGGCGAGCGACACGTACATCAACGTCGTCGGCGGCATGCGGCTGGACGAGCCGGCCATCGATCTGCCGGTCGCGCTGGCGGTCGCCTCCAGCTACCGCGACCAGCCGCTGCCGGAGGGCGTGATGGCGTTCGGCGAAGTCGGTCTGACCGGCGAGCTGCGCGCCGTGACGGCGGCGGCGCAGCGCATCCACGAGGCGATTCGCCTGGGGTTTACGACGTGCATCATGCCGAAGCAGGACATCGGGCGCATGGCTGTTCCCGACAGCTTTCGCATCGTCCAGACCGGCAACATCGCGCAGGCCATCGGCGCGGCCTTCGGGGCAAAACAATAGCTGTTTTTGGCAATTCAGGCGGACGCCGCGCGGCGTCCGCCTTTTGCGCGCACAAAAAAATTTCGGCGGGCGCTATCCTTCTGGCGCGCGCGCCGGTTATACAGGACAGAAGCGCGTTTCAACAAGACAGGAAGGAGGTGCGGCATGGATGAGGATTTTCTGCTGATTCAGCGGATGAAGTGGGGAGACGAAGCGGCGATGGACGCCTTTGTGCGCAAATATTACGCGGACATCCTGCACTACTGCTGCCGCCATCTGTACGACAGCGGCGAGGCGGAGGACGCGGCGCAGGAGACCTTCGAGCGCTTTTTTCGCCGCCTGCGCGACTACCGGCACTACGGCAAGGCCAAAAATTACCTGTACGTCATCGCGCGCAATGCCTGCAAGAGCCGGTACGGCGCGGCATCCACCGTACCTCTGGACGAATCCATCCCGTCCGACGCAGACGATTTGGGGCGCGTTGATGTAAAGGCTGATCTGTTTACAGCGATTAGAAAACTGCCGGAAGAATTGCGCGAAGTGCTGATTCTGCGGTATTTTCAGGATTTGAAGCTGAGCGAGATCGCACAGATACTGCAAATCGGACTGCCGCTGGTCAAATACCGGCTGCGCAGGGCGAAGCAGTGCATGCGCGAACAATTAGGGGAGGAGGAATACCGATGAGAGAATGGGAGAGACGGATACGGCAGTACCGCGAACACGAGGAGCGCCTTCCGGAGGTGAAGGAGGCGCAGATCGCGCGCGCGGCCGCGCGCGCCAGGCGGGCGTTTTATGCAGCCGAGCGCGCGCAGCCGAACGGATATTTGTCCTTTCTGCTATTGCAGGCGCGGTTTGTGCGCAGACGGTGGTGGGCGGCGCAGTTTGCGGTGCTGAGCGCGCTGTGGCTCGGGCTGTACACCGTGCAGGACGAGGATTTTCTCCAGCGCGGTTCGAGCGTCCTGATTCCGGCCTTTGTCATCCTGATGGTGCCGGAGCTTTGGAAAAACGCCCGCGCGCAGTCCGCGGAGATCGAGAGCGCGTCGTATTTCACGCTGCGGCAGGTCTATGCCGCCCGGCTGACGCTGTTCGCTGCGGTGGATCTGCTGCTGCTGTCGCTGTTTTTGGGCGTGACCATGGCGACGGTCAGCCTGACGCTCTGGGACGCGCTCATTCAGTTCGCGATCCCGTTTCAGGTGACCTGCTGCATCTGCCTGCGCACGCTTTGCTGCCGCAGGTGCTCGGAATACCACTGCATCATTCTGTCGCTCATCTGGTCGTCCGTCTGGATGTGGATTGTCATGAACGAGACCATCTATGCGATGATCTCAACACCGATCTGGCTTGCACTGCTGACCGGCTCCGCGGCGTATCTCGCCTATGCGGTCTGGAAGCTGCTGCAAAGCGCGAACAACAGTTGGGAGGAAGATTATTTATGGAATTGACCCTGGCGCAGGTGAGCAAGACCTTTGAGCAGAATGCCGCCGTCGACGCGGTGTCGTACACCATGCGCAACGGCGTGTACGGCCTGCTCGGCGTCAACGGCGCGGGAAAGACGACGCTGATGCGCATGATCTGTACGCTGATGAAGCCGACCTCCGGCGTCATCACGTGGAACGGGCGCGATATCTGGAAGTTGGACGCGGAATACCGCCGGGTTCTGGGGTATCTGCCGCAGGAATTCGGCTTTTATCCCGATTTTACCGCGGAGGAGTATCTGCTGTATATCGCCTCCATCAAGGGGCTGCGCCCGGCGGCGGCGCGGCAGCGCGTGGACGAGCTGCTGCACACCGTCGGCATGGAGCGCGTGCGCAAAAAGAAGATGAAAAAGTTTTCCGGCGGCATGAAGCGCCGCATCGGCATCGCGCAGGCGATGCTCAACGATCCGGAAATTCTGGTGCTGGACGAACCGACGGTCGGGCTCGACCCCAACGAGCGCATCCGCTTCCGCAACCTCATCAGCGAGCTGTCCTCCCGGCGGCTGGTGCTGCTGTCGACGCACATCGTCTCGGACGTCGAGTCGATCGCGAACGACATCCTGCTGATGAAGGACGGGCGCATTGTGCGCAGCGGCACGCCCCGGCAGCTGGTCGCCGGCATGCCGGTGCGGGTGTGGCGCTGCCGCGTTCCCAAGCAGGAGGAGGCGGCGTATGCGAAGCGGTACCGGATTGCCAACATCAAGATGACCGCCGCGGGAACTGAGCTGCGCATTTTGTCCGAGCAGCCGCCCTGCGCACAGGCCGTGCAGGAGGACGTGACGCTGGAGGATGTATTTCTGTATCATTTCGGAGAGACCGGAGGGGAACGCAATGCTGTACTATGAGATCAAAAAAGTGTTTTCGCGCACGATCAACCGGGCGGTTCTGGTGGTGCTGGCCGTTGTGCTGGCGGCGGCGACGGTCATGGCGCTGCGGCTGACCTATTGGGTCAACGACGCGGGCGAGTCGGAGTATGGCATCGGCGCGATCCAGAAGATGGCGGAGGCGCAGCACGCCTGGGCGGGGCCGCTCACGGAGGAGCGCATCGCCGAGGTGCTGGAGGAAAATGCGCGCATCAACCGCTCGCCGCAGGCGCAGTCGGAGGACATCCAGCAGAACGACATCGCCTACGGCTGGGGACAGGGCATCGCCGGCATTCGCGATCTGATCAACTGCTCGTTTTCCCCGTTCTATCAATACGATTACTATGCGGCGGACGCGCTCACGGCGGCGGACGCGGCGGACTTTTATGGCAACCGCATGGTTCGTCTGGAGGAATGGCTGAGCACGAAGACGTTCTCTGACGCGGAGGAGCAGTACCTTGCGGAAAAATACAACGAGCTGGAGACGCCGCTGAACTACGACTATGTGGGAAGCTGGGACGGATTTTTCCAGGGCGTCGTCACCGTGCAGATGTTCCTCGCCATGCTGCTCGGCTTTCTGGTGTCCGGCATCTTCTCCGGGGAGATCCAGACCAAAGCGGACGCGGTGTTCTTTGCGGCGCAGCACGGCAGGGGCAAGGCGATCCGCGCCAAGCTGCTCGCGGGCTTCTGCATCGTGTCCGTCCTGTACTGGGTCGTGTTTCTCGTCTACACGGTGCTGGTGCTCGGCTGGACGGGCTTCATGGGCGCGGACTGCATGCTCCAGGTGCTCGAGTGGAGGAGCTTTTACAACATCACCATCGGACAGGAATACTGGCTGGTGGCGTTCGGCGGCTATCTGGGCTGTCTGTTTCTGTCGTCGCTGGCGATGCTGGTGTCCGCAAAAACGCACTCCACCGTCCTCGCGGCGCTCGTTTCCTTTGTCGCCGTCTTCATTCCGAGCTTTCTGGCCAACCAGATCGACCGCCCGCTCATGGACAAGATCGTCGGCCTGCTGCCCGATCAGCTGTTGCAGCTGCACTTCCTGACCTCCCGGTTTAAGCTGTATTCCGTCGGCGGAACCGTGGTGGGCTCGGCCATCCTGCTGTTTGTCCTGTACACCGCGCTGACGCTGCTGCTCCAGCCCGCGCTGTACGCATCGTTCCGCCGGCAGGAGGTGCGTTGACCAGAAATGACTGTAAAAACAGGGCTTGCCTCCCGTTGCGGTTGCATCGTATAATGAAACAGAAGAGTAGTTTTGTTTCGTACTGTCAATGAGGAGGATGTCAACATGAGCTTTCGTATGTGTGTGCCGACCAGAATCCTGTTCGGCGCAGGAATGCTGAATAAGCTGTCCCGCCAGAAGATGCCGGGCAAAAAGGCGATGATCGTCATTTCCAACGGCAAATCGACGCGGGCGAACGGCTCGCTCGACCGCACGGTCGCCGAGCTGGACAAGGCGGGCGTCGCGTCGGTGGTGTTCGACAAGATCATGGCCAACCCGCTCAAGTCGACCGTCATGGAAGGCGGCGCGTTCGCGCGGGAAAACGGCTGTGACTTCATCGTCGCGCTCGGCGGCGGCAGCGTCATGGACGCCTCCAAGGCGATTGCGACCATGGCGACCAACGACGGCGACCTGTGGGATTACGTCTACGGCGGCACCGGCAAGGGTCAGCGCCTCGTCAACGCCCCGCTGCCCATCATCGCCATCACGACGACCGCGGGCACGGGCAGCGAGGTCGATGCGTTCGGCGTCATCTCCAACGAGGAGACCAACGAGAAGATCGGGTTCGGCGGCGACGAGCGCCTGTTCCCGCGCACGGCGATTGTCGACCCGGAGCTGATGACGTCGGTTCCGCCGAAGTTCACCGCGTATCAGGGCTTTGACGCGCTGTTCCACAGCACGGAGGGCTATATCGCGTCCACGGCCAACCTGATGAGCGACATGTACGCGCTGACGGCGATTGAGAACATCGGCGCGTATCTGGCGCGGGCGGTGCAGGACGGCGCGGACATCGAGGCGCGCGAGCACGTCGCGTTTGCCAACACGCTGTCCGGCGTGGTCATGACGCTGAGCTCCTGCACGAGCGAGCACTCGATGGAGCACGCGATGAGCGCCTACCACCACAACCTGCCGCACGGCGCGGGTCTGATTATGATCTCGCTGGCGTATTATGAGCACTTCATCAACGCGCACGTCTGCGACGACCGCTTTATCCGCATGGCGCAGGCGCTCGGCAAGAAGGACGCCGACAAGCCGGAGGACTTCCTCACCGCGCTCGCCGATCTGCAAAAGGCGTGCGGCGTGGACGGCCTGAAGATGTCCGACTACGGCATCCAGCCGGACGAGAGCGCGAAGCTGGCGAAGAATGCGCGCGAGACCATGGGCGGCCTGTTCCGGGCGGACCGCGCGCCGCTGACCGACGAGGCGTGCGCCGCGATTTTCGACAAGGCATACCGCTGAGCGGCTGGATACAACTGCATCACACCCGGTCATCCGGTGATTGGACGGCGATACCGCGCAGGTATCGCCGTTTTTCTGTTCTGCACAGAATGCGCGCGGCGCGTCTGCGGTTTCTGTACATCCTGCATAATCCGATCAAAACGTGAGGTATAGACGACGGTTTCCGCAAAAATTACCTGAAATTTGAAACTTTTTCAGTTTTGTCACCAATGAAACCTGCCGTTTTTGCGCAAAGGAATGTACCCAACAAATGGACAAAAGAAACGCGCGTTTGTCACCAATTCGCGTCCGGAACGGGAGGAGAGGGCGGATTATGCGGGAACATAGCCAATAAAATCGCCCATGCCGCGCCAAAATTAGACAAGGTGACAATGGTGTCACGAATAGTTGCGGACAAAAATACAGCAGGTAGTTGTTGCCATGTTCGCGGGTGAATGATAGAATTGAATCAGAAAACAGAGAGGGGGCAGCATAAATGTCATCATCCCCGCGCAGGCGCAGCGGCCAGAGCGACCACGTTCAGCTGACATCGCGCCAGAAGACGATCATTCAGATTTTGACAAAGTTCACTGCCTCCCGACCGGTGACGGTCGCGATGATCTCCGAGATGATGGGCGTCAGTTCCCGCACCATTCTGCGCGAGATTCCGCACATCGAGCGGTGGATGACGCAGAACGACTTTCATTTCATCCGCAAGCCGGGCGTCGGACTGATTCTCGACGAGAGCGTGGAAAATCAGAAGCTGATTCTCGAGCTGCTGGAAGTAGAGGTTATCCCCAAAGATTACACCAAGGAGGAGCGGCGGCGGCGCATTTTGGGCGAGCTGCTGTACGCAGAGGAGCCGCTGAAATCCTATTATTTTACCTCCAAGTTCCATATTTCGGAGGGTACGCTGTCCAGCGACCTCGACGAGGTCGGCAACTGGCTGCAAAACTACGGCATCCGCCTCATCCGGCGCCCGGGTCTGGGCATCCTGCTGGAAGGGGAGGAGGGCAGCTACCGCCAGGCGATCGCCAACGTGCTGTACGAGAGCATCGGCGAGAGCCAGATCATGCAGCTGCTGTGCGTCGATCCGGCGGAAAATCAGCTGTCCGTCACGGTGCACAACCGCGTATTCGGTCTGCTCGACCACAACACCACGTCCAAGGTGGAGCAGATTCTGACCGATTCGGCGCACCGGCTGCACATCCAGTACACCGACAGCGCCTATGTCGGGCTGATTGTCCACATCGGTCTGGCGATCAAGCGCATTCAGAACAACGAAAAGATCGAGATGGAGCCGGAACGGCTGAAAAAGCTGATGATGCTGCCCGAGTTTTCCGTGGCAGAGGAGATCTGTGACCGCCTGCAGCAGGCGTTCTCCATCCGCATTCCGCGCGGAGAGGTCGGCTTCATCACGATGCACCTGTCGTCTTCCCGCATCTGGCCGACCGGGGAGCAGCTCAGACAGAACATCGACAGCATCAACCTCCACCAGCTTGCCACCGAGCTGATCGAGCAGGTGGAGCAGAAGATCGGCATAGTCCTGCACGACAGCGACAGCCTGATCGAGGATCTCTGCAACCACATCGCGCCCACCATCAGCCGCCTGTCCATGGGCGTGCAGATCGAAAACGCGCAGATTGAATCCATCCGGGAGGAATATCCCGAGATCATGGACGCCACCCGCGAGGCGTGCCGCGACATCCTGTGCCGCGAGATCGGCGTGGACGACGTCCCGGATTCGGAAGTCTCGTTCCTCGCCATGCACTTCGGCGCGGCGCTGGAGAAAAAGTTGCAGCAGATGCAGACCATCTCCGCAGTTGTCGTCTGCCCGACGGGCATCGGCACCTCGCGCATCTTGGAGGCGGGGCTCAAAAAGGCGTTTCCCAACATCGACGTGCACGGCACGATTTCCGCTTTCCACATCGACACCGACCGGCTGAGCCGGCAGGGGATCGATTTGATTATCTCCACTGTCAACCTGACCACCGATTATCCGTGGATTTGCGTCAGTCCGATTTTGCAGGCGCAGGACCGCCGCCAGCTGGAGGCGATGATGATCTCCCTGCAGGACAGAAAGCGCGGCCACCCGGCGGCGCAGACGTCCCGGCAGATGGCGGGCGACGACATTCGCCAGATCGTCTATACCGGCTCCGAGCTGCTCGATCTGGTGCAGAACATGCGCTTCGATGTGCTGCACGCCGCGCGCACGCGGGCGGAGCTCATCGCGAAGGCGGGCGCGCTGTTTGCGGACAGCGACCGCGCTGCGGCGGAAATCGAAACCGGCCTGTATGAGCGCGACCAGCTTTCCGATACCTATATCAAGCAGTTCCACGCGCTCATGCTGCACTGCCGGACGGACATGGTCTCGCACGCGCGGTTCGGCTACATCCGATTGGAACCCCCGCTGTACGAGCAGGGGCGCGTGATCTTCGGCGCGCTGGTCATGCTGGCGCCGGGGCGCGCGGAGGAGGACACCGTCGCGCACCACCTGATCGGCGCGATCAGTTCACTTTTGGTAGAGAATAAGACACTTCTGGATCAGCTTCGTTCCGGGGACTGGAACGGGAGCCGGGCTTCGATCGAAGCGGGTCTGGGCGTGTATTATAAACAATATCTGAGAAAGAGAATAGGAGTTGGAGGAAAATGAAACAAGCAGTACAGAGGTTTGGTAAGTTCCTCAGCGGAATGGTTATGCCGAATATCGGCGCATTCATCGCGTGGGGCTTCATCACGGCACTGTTCATCGAGGACGGCTGGCTTCCGAATGCGGATCTGGCGACGCTCAACGGCCCGATGCTCAATTACCTGCTGCCGATTCTGATCGCCTACACGGGCGGCAAGATGGTCGGCGGCGACCGCGGCGGCGTCATCGGCGGCATTGCCGTCATCGGTGTTATCGTCGGCGCACCGGAATACCCGATGCTGATGGGCGCCATGGTCATGGGTCCGTTTGCAGGCTGGGTCATCAAGATGTTCGACCGTGCGATGGACGGCCGTATGCCGGCCGGCTTCGAGATGCTGATCAACAATTTCTCGATCGGTATCCTCGGCATGGTTCTGGCGATTCTCGGCTACTACGCCATCGGCCCGTTCATGAGCGTCATTCTGGTCATCCTGTCCAAGGGCGTTGAAATTCTGGTCAATCACGGCCTGCTGCCGCTGGTTGCCATCTTCATCGAGCCGGCAAAGGTGCTGTTCCTGAACAACGCGATCAACCACGGTATCTTTACCCCGATCGGTCTGGAGCAGGCGGCGTCCGCCGGAAAGTCCATCATGTATATGCTGGAGACCAACCCCGGTCCCGGTCTCGGCGTCCTGCTCGCCTACTGTCTCTTCTCCAAGGACAAGGCGACCAAGTCTTCTGCTCCCGGCGCAATCATCATCCACCTGTTCGGCGGCATTCATGAGATCTATTTCCCGTACATCCTGATGAATCCGTTCGTCATCGTTGCTCCGATCCTGGGCAATGTCTGTGCGATTCTGTTCTTCAACATCGCTGGCGCAGGTCTGGTAGGACCTCCGGCACCGGGTTCCATCATTTCGTTCATGGCGATGACGCCGAAGGGCGGCTGGCTCATCAGCATCCTCGGTGTGTGCATCGCGACCGCAGTCTCCTTCCTGGTTGCGTCCCCGATCGTCAAGATGTCGGGCGCGAAGAACCTGCAGGAGTCGCAGGACCAGATGGCTTCGATGAAGGCCGAGGCAAAGGGCACGGCGGCGCCGGCCTCCGCGGCTGCCATCTCCACCGGCGCGGTCAAGAAGATCGTGTTCGCGTGTGACGCGGGCATGGGATCGTCCGCCATGGGCGCGACCAAGTTCCGCAACCGCATCAAGCCGCTCAACACGGGCATTACGGTCACCAACACGTCGGTTGACAACGTGCCGGCCGACTGCGACATCGTCGTCTGCCAGGTTACGTTACAGGAGCGCGCGAGAAAGAGCGCACCGCAGGCACAGCTTGTGACCATCGGCAACTTCCTCGCCGACCCGCAGCTGGACAACCTGTATAATTCCATCGCCAACATGGGCAGCGGCACCGCGACCGCCGTTGCGGAACCGGAGCAGAAGGAAGAAGCGGCGTCCGGCAACAAGACCGTCATGCTGCGCGAGGGCGTCAAGCTCGGTCTGAAGAGCGTATCCAAGGAAGAGGCCATCCGCGCGGCGGGCGAGCTGTTACAGGAAATCGGCTGTGTCGGCGCGTCGTATGTCGACGCCATGCTGGAGCGCGAAAAGCTGGTCACCACCTACATGGGTCTCGGCGTCGCCATCCCGCACGGCACCTCGCAGGCCAAGGGCGTGGTACAGAAGTCCGGCATCGTCCTGCTCCAGTACCCGGACGGCGTGCCGTTCGGCGATGAAAAGGCGCAGCTCGTATTCGGCATTGCCGGCGTCGGCGATGAGCATCTGGATCTGCTCGCCAACATCTCCAATGCGCTGGAGGACGAGGATCTGCTCGAAACGCTCAAGACGACCAACGATGTCGATCTGATTTTGAAGACGTTCAGCTGAGATAAAAGGAGCGAATCTATCATGAAAAAAGCGATTCAATTTGGCGCAGGCAATATCGGCCGTGGATTCATCGGCGCGCTGCTCTCGCAGGCCGGTTACCATGTTGTCTACGCAGACGTCAACCAGGCTGTCATTGACAAGATCAATGCGGACGGCAAGTACACCGTACATGTCATGGACGTCGCGTGTGAGGATATCCCGATCACCGATATCAGCGGCATCAATTCGACCACGCCGGAGATGGTTGACGCGCTGGCGGAGTCGGATCTCGTGACCACCGCCGTCGGTCTGGTCATCCTGCCGCGCATCGCGCCGACGATCGCACAGGGCATCGCCAAGCGCAGAGCGCAGGGCTGCACGCAGCCGCTCAACATCATCGCCTGTGAGAACGCGATCCGCGCCAGCTCGCAGCTCAAGGAAGCCGTCTACGGCGCGCTGAGCGACGAGGACCGCGCGTATGCGGACGAGTACGTCGGATTCCCGGACTGCTCGGTAGACCGCATCGTTCCGCCGGTCAAGAGCGAAAACTTCATCGATGTCGTGGTAGAAAACTACTACGAGTGGAACGTCGAAAAGGCCTCTTTCAAGGGCGAGATCCCGGAAATCGCGGGCATGAACCTGGCGGAGAACCTGATGGCCTACATCGAGCGCAAGCTGTTCACGCTCAACACCGGCCACGCCATCACGGCGTACCTGGGCACCTGCAAGGGCTACAGCACGATCGACGAGGCGATTGCCGACCCGAAGATCTATGAGATCGTCCATGCGGCGATGACGGAGAGCGGCGACGGCCTGATCCGCAAGCACGGCTTCGACGCAGAGGCGCACTACCACTACATCGACAAGATCATCGGGCGCTTCAAGAACCCGTACCTCAAGGACGACGTCACCCGCGTCGGACGCGAGCCGCTGCGCAAGCTGAGCGCGACCGACCGCCTCACCAAGCCGATGATGACCGCCTATGGCTACGGCCTGCCGGTCGACCATCTGATTCTCGGCATGGGCGCCGCGCTGCGGTACGACAATCCGGAGGACGCACAGAGCGTGGAGATGCAGAGCAAGCTCAAGGAGCTCGGCCTGCTCGCCGCCATCCAGGAGATCACCGGCATCACAGATGCCGAATTGATAGGCCGCATTGTCAATGCGTACGATACGGTCGCATCCCAGATCTAATTCACTTCAAGATCCGCAGTAAGGAAAGGAGAAACAGTTATGATCAGCTTTACCTACACTCTGACCGATCCGGAGGGTTTCCACGCGCGTCCGGCAGGCCTGTTCGTCAAGGAAGCGAAGAAGTTCCCGTGCACCACGATGGTCATCAAGGGCGATAAGCGTGCAGACGCCCGCAAGATGTTCGGCCTGATGGGCCTCGGCATCAAGGGCGGCGAAACCATCACCATCACGACCGAGGGCGAGCAGGAAGCGGAAGCCGCTGCCGCACTCGAGGCGTTCATGAAGGCGAACCTGTAAGTTCCCGTCCACTCGTGTAAGGTTTATCTATTCCATTCCTCCGGCGCGCCCGCTCAGGCGGGTGCGCCGGAACAAAAACAACATCCGGGCGGTCGGACGCGCGGCGGTACACCATATTTACTGGAACAGCAATGGAACAAAATTGGAACAACGTCAGTGCTTGCAAGTCTGATTGTCAGGATGTCATCGGGCCGTCGGGGCAGCTCCCGGATGGCCCGATATTTTTTGAAAAATTTTTTTAATTTGTTGTTGACATTGCAGGGGAGTCCTGCTATAATAAATCTCGCAGCGAAGAGATGGACACTTAGCTCAGTTGGTAGAGCATCCGCTTGACGTGCGGAAGGTCAGCGGTTCGAGACCGTTAGTGTCCACCAGTTACAAAAGCCGTGAATCGTTTCAGATTCACGGCTTTTTTGTTTGTCAAGACGAGAAACCACAACGGAACTACGGAGGGACACATGAAACTGACCAAGAAAATGTTGGACGCAATGGATGAGCAGCTGAATCTCTACAAGCAGATCGCCGCGCGGTGTGTGGAGGAGGGCAACATGGCGGATGCGGAGGCCTATTTTCACCGGTACGAGGGCGCGCTGGAGACCCTGTACGAGATGGAGCTGGTGTCCGAGCTGGAGGGCGCGAGAAGGCTGGCGCATTTCTGGGGCTGATTGCCTGCGCGCAAACGAAAACGAACCTGCTGGGTGCGCCTTGCACCGCGGCAGGTTCGTTTTTTCTTCCGCTTACAGCGCGCCGCGCTGCAGGGCGGCGCGCGCTTCCGCGAAGTTCGCGTACACCGCCGCGCAGACGGCGCGCAGCGCGTCGGACGGCGGCGTCAGGTCGGGGATCATGACCGTCGTGCATCCGGCCGCCGCGCCCGCGTAAATGCCGTTTGCGCCGTCCTCAAACACATAGCAGTCTTCGGGCGCGCAGCCGATCCGCTGCGCGGCGAGCAGAAAGATATCCGGCGCGGGCTTGCTGTTCTGCACCTCGTCTCCGCCGGCGATGGCGTCGAAGTAGTGCAGGAAGCCCGCCAGGCGCAGATTCTTTTCGATTTGCGCGTGTGTGTTGCTGCTGGCGACGGCGAGCTTGACGCCCTGACCGCGCAGATAGGCCAGCAGCTCCTCCGAACCCGGCTTGACGGGCACGGCGGTCTCCACCGCCTGCGCCACGCGCGCATAGCAGCTCTCCATGAACCGCTGAGCGTCGACCGCGGGGTAATGCGCGCGGATGATTTCCAGCATGTGTTCGCCGCTGGAGCCGCAGACCGCGCGCGGGAAATCCGGGTCGGGTGTCTGGCCGAACTCGGCCGCCAGCTGAATCCAGGTGTCCTGATACAGCCGCTCGGTGTCGAGCAGCGTGCCGTCCATATCAAAGATTGCGGCGTGTTTCATCGCTTTCCTCCTTGTCAATCGCGTGCAGACGCGCCAGCAGGCGGTCGCTGTGCCGCTCCAGCGCCAGCATGGACGCGCCCGCAGAACAGGCGTGCTTGGTGCAGGTGCACGGGAAAATGTAATCGATATCGCGGGCGAACCGGTCATATTTGGCGGCTTTGGCGCACAGCTCGTCCAGATAGGGGGAGATGTGCGCGCCGACCTCGCCGCCGACGATCAGATCGGTGTTCAGCAGCATGCGCAGATTGGTCAGCAGCATGGCCAGGTGCACGAGATAGGCGTCCCATTTCGCGCAGGCCGCCGGGTCGCGCCGCTCCACGCTGCGGAAAAAGGCGGAGAGCGGCTCGCCCTTCGCACGCAGGACGTTGGGGGAGAGGTAGGCGTCCGCACAGCCGTGCTTGCCGCAGTAGCAGGGCCGCCCCTCCGGGAGGAGCAGCATGTGCCCGATCTCTCCCGCCTGCCATGCATCGCCCAGATACAGACTGCCGCCGAGCAGGAACGCGCCGCCGACCGATTCGTTGAGCGAAAGGTACAGATACGTCGGCCTGTCCGGGCGCAGCTCGGCAAAGCCCGCGCAGTTGGCGTCGTTGGCCACGACGACCGGAACGGGGATGCAGCGGTGAAAGCGATCCAGCCGGACGTGCTCCAGCCCGAAGAGGTGCGAATGCAGCAGCAGCCCGGCCTGCTCGTCCACGATGCCGGGGAACGACACACCGGCGCTGAGCACGGACTGCGCGTCGATGCGGTTGGCCTGCAAAAAGCGCGCCAGCGCGTCGCTCAGCGCCTGATACCAGCCCGGCACATCCTCAAACGGCAGCGGCAGGCGCTGCTGCGCGCGCACCTGGCCGCGCAGGTCGGTGACGACCAGCTCGACATGGTGCAGGGCGACGTC
>DXIG01000133.1 GCA_019112985.1 Candidatus Butyricicoccus stercorigallinarum
GTCCATCAGCAGAACCTCCGGCTGAATGGCGAGCGCGCGCGCAATGCACAGGCGCTGCTGCTGTCCGCCGGACATGCCGAGCGCGCTCTTGTGCAGGCGGTCCTTGACCTCGTCCCAGATCGCCGCGTCGCGCAGGCTCTTCTCCACAATTTCGTCCAGCTTCGCCTTGCCGCGGATGCCGTGTGTGCGCGGGCCGAACGCGATGTTGTCATAGATGCTCATCGGGAACGGGTTCGGCTTCTGGAACACCATGCCGACGCGGCGGCGCAGCAGGTTGACGTCCATGCGGTCAAAGATGTCCTCGCCGTCGAGCAGCACCGTGCCGTCGATGCGGCAGCCCTCCACCAGATCGTTCATGCGGTTGAGCGTCTTGAGCAGCGTGGATTTGCCGCAGCCGGACGGGCCGATGAACGCGGTGATCTCCTTTTCCGGCAGCTCTAAATTGATATTCTTGAGCGCATGGAACTCGCCGTAATGCAGGTCGAGATTTTGAATCGAATATTTTGTATTAACAGCCATAACGGACTCCTCTTACTTTTTTGTCAGCTTCCGCGCAATCAGGGCGGAAACCGTGTTCATCACCAGTACAATGAGCAGCAGCACAACCGCAGTCGCATAGGCCTGGTTGGTGTGCAGGCCCTCGCTGGACAGGCAGTACATGTGCACGGCCAGCGTGCGCCCGGAATCGAGCAGGTTGAGCGGGATCTCCGTCGCCGTGCCCGCCGTGTAGATGAGCGCGGCGGTTTCTCCGACCACGCGGCCGACCGCCAGAATGATGCCCGCCAGAATGCCCGGCATGGCGGACGGCAGCACGATGCGGAACACTGTGCGCAGCTTGCCCGCGCCCAGACCGAAGCTCGCCTCGCGGTACATGTCCGGAACCGCGAGCAGCGCCTCCTCCGTGCTGCGCATGATGAGCGGCAGAATCATGATGGACAGCGTCAGCGCGCCGGACAGCAGCGACATCTTCCAGCCGATCTGCGTGACGAAGAACAGCATGCCGAACAGACCGTAGACAATCGACGGGATGCCGGACAGCGTCTCGGCCGTCAGCCGCATCAGCCCGACCAGCTTATTGCCCTTTTTCGCGTATTCCACCAGATACACAGCGGTAAAGACGCTGATCGGAATGGCGATCAGCAGCGAGAGCAGCGTCATTTCCACCGTCGTGATGATCGAGGGCAGCATGGAGCAGTTTTCCGACGTGTATTCCAGCGAAAACAGCTCGGGCGTCAGGTACGGAATGCCCCGAATCAGGATGTAGCCGATGAGGAACATCAGCACGGCGAACGTGAAGAAGGCGGAGCCGTAGACGAGCGCGCGCAGCAGCAGCGACTGGAGTCCCTGCGTCGAGCCCGGCTGATTGTCCCGCCGCCCCGCGCGCACGGATGTGCCCCGCAGGGTCATGGCGCCGTTTGCAGAATTGCTCATACCTTCTCACCTCTTTTTTTAATCATTGCGAACGCAAAGTTGATCAGCAGGATAAAGATGAACAGCACGACGCCGGTTGCAATCAGCGCTTCGCGGTGCAGGCCGGTCGCGTAGCCCATCTCCATGACAATGTTCGCGGTCATCGTGCGGATTCCCTTAAAGATGCCGCGCGGCATGGCGGGCTGGTTGCCGGCGACCATGATGACCGCCATGGTCTCGCCGATGGCGCGGCCGATGCCGAGCACGACCGCCGCCAGCAGGCCGGACTTTGCCGCCGGAAGGACGGCGAAGAACACCGCGCGCTCGTGCGTCGCGCCGAGCGCCAGCGCGCCCTCATAATAGCTCTGCGGCACGGCGCGGATGGCGGATTCGCTCAGGTTGATGACCGTGGGCAAAATCATAATGCCCAGCAGCACGGCCGCCGTGAACATGCTGACGCCGGTGCATCTTGGAATCAGACGCGCGAGCGGCACCATGACGACCAGGCCGAAAAAGCCGTAGATGATGGACGGGATGCCCGCCATCAGGCGCACCAGCGGCTCCAGCACGCCGTGCAGCTTTTTGGGACAGAAGCGGGACAGATAGACCGCCGTCAGCACGCCGATCGGCACGCCGATGACGACCGCGCCCAGCGTGACGCACAGGCTGCCCACGATCATCGGGAGAATGCCGTAGGACGCCGGTTCATTTTTCGGCGCCCACTGCGTCCCGGTCAAAAAATCCAAAAATCCGATTTCCTGCATCGCCGGAATGCCGTTGGCAAACAGGAAGATGCAGATCAGGACGACCGCGACAATGGACATGCACGCGCACAGCGCAAACAGCCATTTCATGCCGGTTTCCATAATTTTTTGTCGTTTCATATCATTCCAACCTCAAACTCCAGGCAGATGCGGCGATTCCCTCCTCCGGACACACGGTCCGTCGGAGGGAATGCGTGTCACATTCAGCCGATTTCGCTCCAGTCGGTGATCTCACCGGTGAAGACCGCGCGCACCTGCTCGCTGGTCAGACCCTCCGTCGGGTTTTCCGGGTTGACGATGACCGCAATGCCGTCCAGCGCGATCTGGATCGGCGTCAGCGTCGCCAGCTCCTCGTCGCTCAGCTCGCGGGACGCCATGCCGATGTCGCACACGCCCTCAATGGCGTTGTTCATGCCGGTGGTGGAGTCGGATTCCTGAATCGTGATCTGCACGTTCGGGTTGACTTGCTCATAGGCCTCCTTCAGCTTCTCCATGACCGGAGTGACGGAGGAGGAACCGGCAACCGTGAGCTCGCCCGCGGAGCCGTCGGAGGTGAACGCCTCGGCCTCCCCGTCGACCTGGATGTAGCCGCTGTCATTGACGACCTGCTGGCCTTCCGCCGACAGGATGAAGTTGATAAAATCTCTCGCCGCGCCGGTGGCCTCGCCGTTGGTGGCGATGTTGAACGGACGGGCTACCTTGTAGCTGCCGTTGAGGACATTTTCCGTCGTCGCTTCCGCGCCGTCGATGTCGAGCACCTTGATGGAGTCGTTGACCGAGCCCAGAGACGCATAGCCGATGGCGTATTCGTCGCCCGCCACGTTCTGCATCATGACCTCCGTCTGGTTGGCGATGATCGCGTCGATCGTGGTGTTGTCAATCTTCTCCTCGCCGTTTTCCGTCAGAATCCCAAACAGCTCGACGAACGCGCCGCGCGTGCCGGAGCCGTCCTCACGGGATACGACGTCGATGGTGCCGCTCATGGACGAAGTCCCGGCGGAGGAGCCGGAGCCCTGCCCCGCCGTGCTTTCTGTATCCGACGAGCCGCCGCAGCCCGCGAGCGCGCCCAGCAGCATCATACCCGTCAGCGTCATCGCGCCGAACTTTTTCATTTTCGTTGTAACTCTCATGTTGATTTCCTTTCGTGTCTTCTTGGATGTTTGCTACCAACAGTGTCCATTCTACCCCCGGCTTGTAAAGTCATCTACCCGCTTTTCGTAAAATGTTTGTAAATGCAAAAAATCATTCATTTTCGGGAAAATGAATGATTTATATAAAGAAAATGTATGAAATTTGTAAAGTTCTGCCGCGCGCTCACTTGTCGCTGTGCGGATGCTCGTCGCCAAAAATCATGTCGTCGATGTCCGGACGCCTGGGATCCGCGTGGTAGTAATCGTGAATCTGAATCATACTGCTCACCTCCTTTTTTGCATTCCCATTCTGTCTCTCTGTATGTCCGGTATGACTGTACAATACCGGCCGGGCAAAAGTCAACCGGATTTTCCAAACTTTACCGGACGGATACAAAGAACTTGCCTTCCGTTTGCATCCCCGCCCGGACGCGCCGGAAAACTTTACACGGCGGCGGGCCCCGGCGGCTGTTTTGATACCGTGCTGAAAGGAAACTGTCAGCGAATTGTTGTTGTGATCTTTCCCCATATGAGCTATAATATGAGAAAGAGTGATTGGGCAATTTTACTGATATAAAAAGGGGGAACACCCATATGAAACGGAAAATTCTATCCATTCTGCTCGCCGGCGCGCTGCTGCTCCAGGCGGGCGGCACGCCGCTCTTCTCCGCGCGCGCGGTGGACGACGAGCCGGCGGCGCAAGAAGAAGAGATCGCCGTCCCGGCGCAGAGCATCTCCATCTATCCCGGCGAGCTCTGGATGCGCGCGGGCGAACAGTCGCAGCTCACGGCCTCCGTTCTGCCGGAGGACGCCACGGATGCCGTCTCCTGGTCGAGCGACAACGCGGCCGTCTGCTCCGTCAGTGCGGACGGAACGGTGACAGCCGCCGGGGATGGCTCGGCGACGGTGACCGCGCAGGCGGGCGATATCTCCGCCGTCTGCACCGTCCATGTCGGCCTGTCCGCACCGCAGCAGCTGAGCATCGTCGTCGATGACCGGCAGTATGCCGCCCTGTCCTGGGATGCCGTGACCGGCTGCGACGGCTACCGCATTTCGCGCCGCGCGGCGGAAACCGACGACTGGCAGGACGTTGAAACGCTGACCGGCACGAGCTGGACGGACACCACCATGACGGCGCAGAGCGGCTGGCAGTACGCGGTGCGCGCCTACAAGCTGCGCGACAGCCAGACCGACGACGCGGAAACCCTCTGGAGCGCGTACACCAGCGCGCAGGTTCCCGTGTTTGAGCCGGCGCCCGAAGTGACCGCGCCCGTCAAACCGGCGGCTCCCGTGCTGGGCTCCGCCGAGGCGCTCGACTCCGGCAGCATCCGCATCACCTGGAATGCGGTGTCCGGCGCAAGCGGCTACCGCGTCTACCGCCAGGGCGGCGAGCGCTGGCAGCTGCTGCGCATCATCAAGAACCCGTCCACGACCAGCTACACCGACGCGGCGGTCGAGCCCGGCACGTCGTATACCTATACGGTGCGGGCGTTCAGCCGCAGCGGACGGCAGATTCTGCTCAGCGATTTCGACGAGACCGGCGTCTCCGCGACGACCGCCACGCTCCCCATCCCCAACCTCAACCGGGTCACCTCGAGCGCCTATGACCGCCTGACGGTCTCCTGGTACGAGGTGCGCAAGGCAGAGGGCTACGTCATCTACCGCCGCACCGGCGAAGAGACGGCGTGGACACAGCTCGCAACCGTGACCGGCGGCGCAGTCACCAGCTATACCGACACCTCCGTGACCTGCGGCCAGACCTATTCTTACACCGTCGCCGCATACAACACAGTGAACGGCACGGCATATTACAGCGCCTACAACCAGACCGGTCTCAGCGGCACGGCGCTGCCCGCCGCACCGGTGCTCAAGAGCGCGGTTTCCGCCAGCGCGACCAGCATCACGCTCTCCTGGGGCACGGTGGACGGCGCGAGCGGCTACCGCATGTACCGCCGGACGAGCACCTCGGAGGCGTGGGTCTGCATCGGCGATCTCACCGGCGCGACCCGCTCCAGCTACACCAACACCGGCCTGACGACCGGCCAGCGCTACTATTACACCGTGGCTGCCATCTGCATCCTGTCCGATGGCACCATCGTCAAGGGTCCCCACGATCCCAACGGCATCAGCGGCACGCCGACCGCCGCGCCGTACAGCAATGTCTACGCTACATACAGCACCAGCTACAACGCCTCGCAGGCCAACCGCACAACCAACCTCAATGTCGCCTGCAAGACGATGAACGGCACGGTGCTCAAGCCGGGACAGACCTTCTCGTTCAACAAGACGCTCGGCGTCCGCTCGGCCGACAAGGGCTACAAGCCCGCCACCATCTTCACCGGCAGCACCGGAACGGCGCAGGAGCTCGGCGGCGGCATCTGCCAGGTCGCCTCCACGCTGTTCAACGCCGCGCTGCTGGCGAACAACACCATCGTGGAGCGCCATCAGCATTCGCAGAAGGTTTCGTACTGCCCGGTCGGACGCGACGCAGGCATCTACTACGGCTCCAAGGACTTCCAGTTCAAGAACAACACGAACTACAACATCAAGATCAAGTCGTGGATTTCCGGCGGCACGCTGACCGTGCAGCTGCTCACGACCGAGCAGGTCAAGCCGCCCGCCGTCACCCTCACGGTCACCAAGTCGGGCAGCACCTATACGCTCAAGCGCTCGGTGGACGGCAAGGTAAATTACACGACCAAGAGCACCTACTGACGGCGAGACGGCACATCCGTCCGGCACAGAGCACACAGAACGCCGGCGCGGCTCGCGCAAACGAGACTGCGCCGGCGCTTTTCTGTCCAAATGTATTGCAACAGGGGGTTTTTGACAGATGGCGCTGCCCTTTGACGGCTCGGGCAAACGGTTTTACCCGTACTTCTGGTATCTGAAAACAAAATACGGCGGCCGCGTCGCCAAGGTTCCGCTGGACGGCGGCTTCACCTGCCCCAACCGCGACGGCGCCAAGGGCGTCGGCGGGTGCTGCTACTGCTCCGCCGCCGGGAGCGGGGACTTCATCGCGCAGCCGCAGGCGCCGCTGCGCGCGCAGTTCGACCGCTACCGCACGCAGATGCTCCAAAAATGGCAGCCCATCGGCTATATCCCCTATTTCCAGTCGTTCACCGGCACCTATGCGCCGGTCTCCCGCCTGCGCGCGCTGTACAGCGAGGCGCTGGCGCTGCCGGGCGCGGTCGGGCTGTCCATCGCGACCCGCCCGGACTGTGTGGGCGAGGAGGTCTGCGCGCTGCTCGCACAGGTCGCGCAGCAGACCGATCTGACCGTCGAGCTGGGCGTGCAGACCGTGTTTGACGACACCGCCGCGCGCTGCAACCTGTGCCACACCTTTGCGGATTTCGCGCAGGCGCTCGAACGCCTGCGCCGCATACCGGTGTCCGTCTGCGTCCACCTCATCGACGGACTGCCCGGCGAGACGCCGGAGCAGATGGTGCAGTCCGCCCGGCTGGTCGGCAGCATGGGGGTGGACGCGGTCAAGCTGCACGCCCTGCACCTTCTGCGCGGCACGCCGCTCGCGCGGACGGATCATGTGTGCCTGACCATGGAGCAGTACGTCTCCGTCGTCTGCGACCAGCTGGAGGTCCTGCCGCCGCAGGTGGTCATCCAGCGCCTGACCGGAGACGGCAAGGGGGAAGACCTGCTCGCCCCTGACTGGAGCCGGAACAAGCGCGCCGTACTCGCCGCCATCGACCGCGAGCTCCGGCGCCGCGGCAGCGTGCAGGGCTGCCGGTTGTGAGAAAACCGGCCGGTACAAAAACAAAAAAGTTGCTGAACCGCGCAGATTTCGCGATGCTCGGCAACTTTTCTTTTTTGTTCCGATTTCCCAGACATCCGCCCGACCGCGCGCCCCGCGCTCAGTCGGAGTATTCGCGCACCATTTTGAACAGCTGCGTGCGGTTGCGAATGCTCAGCTTTTTGTAGATGTTGAGAATATGCTTCTTGAGCGTGTTGTTGGTGATGGTCAGCTGCTCGCAGATGACCTCGTTGGGCAGTCCCTGCATCAGCAGCCCGAGGATGGTGGTCTCCCGCGCGGTCAGATGGAACTTCTCCTCACATTCGCGGATGCTCAGCTTCTCGTGCTGGCGCGCGCGGTCCTCGTAATAGCGCGCGGTGCGCAGCGCCAGATGCTCCTTGAACATGTCGAGCAGGAACACGTCGTCGTACAGAAAATCCGGCTGGCCGCGCCGGCGGTAGAACGAGATTTTGGCGAGCACCCTGCCTTCAAACGCAGGCAGAATGTGGACGCTGTGATGAAAGCCCTCCGCCCGGGAAAAGCGCTGATAGCACTCAGTCTCCGTGCGCTCGTCTTCGGAAAAGACGTCGCTCTCGCGGTACACCATGCTCTTGCCGCCCATCAGCAGCCCCCGGCTGAAGTCCAGCTTCTGATAGTTGTCCAGATAGTCCTGCGCGACGCGCTCCGCGTAGCAGTTGCACACGGCATGGCTCAGCTGCGGCAAATCCTGTTCGGAGGAATAGTAAAAGACCGCGCCGTCGAAGTCCATCAGCAGGTGCATCTGCTCCAGAAAATTCCGGCACATCTCGCCAAAATCGCTGATCTGATGGATCTGGTACGTGATGTTGTTGAAAATTACCCAATCATTCGCTTCCTGTATATGCAAATTTGTCGCCTCCACCATAAAAAAAGAAGGCGCTCCACGGTACGAACCGCAAAACGCCTTTGTTTTACAGAAATATGATATCATGCTGTCCGCACGCTGTCAAGCAGGAACGAAAAATAATTCTGAATAAGTATCAACCTTCCCCGGAACCCGTGTGATCTGCGCTTTGCGTGTCATCCGCATGCGCATCGTTTTTCGCGCTGTCGGCCGCCTCCGCGAGCCACTGCCGGCCGCGCTCGGACGTCACCCAGCGGTAAAACAGCATGGCCGGTTCGCGCTCGTCCAGACCGGCGCGCACGGCAATATAGTACGACGCGCACAGCGGATAGCCTCCCTCCGCTCCGGTCAGCGTCTGCGCCGTGGGCAGAACGCCGTCCACCGCCACGACCGCCGTGCCCTGCGGCACGCCGTTCTCCTGCATCTCCAGATACGTCGTGTAGCAAAGCGTCTGTTCGGTGTGTGGGCAGGCCGCCGTCAGCGCGTCCTCGCCCGTGCCGAGCTGCACGCCCGCGCGGTCCTCGCCGAAGATATCGGCAAACAGCGCGCGGCTGTCCGAGCCCGGCGCCGCAGCGTAGCCTGTCCATGTGCCCGCGCCGTCCTGATACGCCGCCGCGAGCTCCGCCTTCGTCAGCGTCACGTCCTGCTGCGCGCCGCCCGCCAGAAACACCAGCGCGTCCCGGCCGACGGCCTGCACGGCAATGCCCTGCGCCTCAAGCGCGGCCTGCGTCTCGCTGTCCGGCGCGTAGGCCAGTACGACATCCAGCTCGCCGTCGAGCAGGCGCTGCCACGCCTCCCCGCTCGTGCCGTAGAACGACGTCGCCGCACCGGCCTGTTCGACGGTGCTGCCGGTCGCCGCCGCGGCCGCCAGATTGCCGATCAGGCTGAGCGATTCACAGCCGCCGAACGTCAGCTCGTCCGCGGGAATGCGCGTCACCGTCTCCGGCTGTTCTGTCTGCGCCGAGCCCTCCGCGCTGCCCGCCGGTTGGGAGAACGCGCGGCATCCCGTCAGCAGAACGGCGCACAGCACGGCTGCCATCCATCGTTTTCCGTTTTTCATCGCCGTTCACCTCCTCAATGTGCGCCCGTGAGCAGGGTGCGGACAATCCATTCGCCGTTGGCGTCCACAATGCCCGACCAGCAGCCGGAAACCGCCGCAAAATACGAGCCGTCCACGCTAAAAATGCTGTCGTACTGCGGCGCCAGCACGATGCGCCCTCTCGTGTTGCCGATGCCCTGCAAGCCGGTCTCCGGGTCGGTGACGGTGAACACGGTGTCCGCATACGCCGCCTGCTGCGGCGGCGCGGTGTACGCATAGGGCTGCAGCTTGCCGGCCTCCGCTTCGTCCAGGTCGAAAATCTGGTATCCGTCCTCCAGACAGACGATCATCCACTCGCCGCCCTGGCGGTAGAACGACGCCTCGCCCTCGAACGAAAAGCGCTCCAGGTCGTCAAACACGACCGCGTTGCCGTCCTCGTCCACATAGGCAAAATAGCTCTCCGGCAGCGCGGTCACCCGCCCGCCGTTCAAATCCTTCGGCAGCATCAGCTTCTGCCCGGTCGCCGCGCTGAGAACGATGCAGTCCTCCTCGCTCTCCCACAGCTGATACAACGGCAGCTCGTCGCCGCAGTGCGTGCCGCTGCTGTACGCGAACGGAGCGGCCTCGCCGCCGGACGCGCTGAGCACGCCGTATTGTCCCGCGGCGTCCTGCGCCAGCGCGTAGCCGTCACAGCATTCGTCCAGCCAGACCGCGTCGACCGGCGTCACCTCGCCGCGCTCGTCGACAAAGCCCCACGCCGTCTCCGTGAGCTGCACCGTCGCCGCGCCGCCGGAAAATGCGCCGACCTGCGCGGCCGCAAGCATCGCCAGGCTGTCGGTGGTCTCCGCGTCGCTCAGATGCCAGACCGTCCCGTTCTCCGTGTCCTCGCGGCTGACAATCACGCCGTCCGCGCACGACGAGACCGTGCCGCGCACCTGTCCGATGATTTTTCCGTCGCCGCCGTACACCGTCGTCACCGAGCTGTCCGCGCGCTTGACAAAGATGCAGCTCTCGTTCACCACGATGCTGCCGTCAAACGGGCCGAGAATCCAGCTGCCGTCGTGCGCCGCGCACGAGACGCGCGTGCCGTCCTCCGTCTCGCGCGTCATCAGCCAGATCAGCTGCTTCTGGCAGGACATGCGCTCCACCGACGTGTACACCGGATTGGTGACCAGTTCCCCGGCGGAATCCGCGAACGCATAGCGGTAAACCGGCGTGCCGTCCTGCTCCCAGCCGGCAATCTGCGCGGCATAGGGGAGCAGCTGGCCGTAATCCGAGGCGGGAACCAGCGTGTCCTGCACGCCGGTGACGCGCGCAATGCCGACCGGCTCCTGCGCGTCGTACCGGATGTCCTCCACGTCGGGCTGAAGCACCGGCACCGGCGCTTCTTCGGCCTCCGTCTCCTGCGGCGGCTGCGGCAGCGCTGCGACAGCCGCGCACAGCAGCGCGGAGACAAGCGCCATGCCGATAGCTCGACCCACCGCCCGCTTTTTCATAATATCACTCCTGTTTATCTCGATTTGATGATAGATTCCATACTATTTTATCATTCTATGCGCATACAATCGCGCTGTCAAGGTCTGTTTTGTAAACATTTTCCCAAAAAGACAAAATTCGCACAGCCGGCCTGTCCGGCGGAGCATCCAGAAAAAAAAACCGCGCGCCTTCCGGAAAAATCCGCGCAAATCCGCCGCTGCAACTGCTGGTTGACAGGCAGTTGGTTGACTGCAACCGAAATTTCGGATACCATACAAGTACAACAGAACGGCAGGGAGGTGCTGCATATGTCTTTGGGAGAAAACATCCGAAAACGGCGCAAGGAACGCAAGCTGTCGCAGGAATGCGTCGCGGAACAGCTCGGCGTGAGCAGACAGGCCGTATCCAAGTGGGAGACCGGGCAATCTGAGCCGACGGCAGGCAATCTGATCCAGCTGGCAGAAATCCTCGAAATCAGCCTGTCCGAGCTGGTCGATGCGGAGGAAACTCGCACGGACCAGAAACCCACAGAGCCGGAGCGGCCAAAGAAAGCGCCCAACCTGATTCTGCGCGCCAATCTCATCAAGCTCGCCGTCATCATGCAGGCATTCGTCCTGTTCCGGTGCACCTCGACTCTGTACCAGCTTCGCTCTCCGGCGTTTCCGGACAAAGACCTGTACCGCGGGGCACTGATCGTTTTGCTGATCCAGCTGGCGCTCTGCTCGCTGTGGATGGCGTCCAACCACCGCTATGAATCCGATCTGCACCAGCGCCGGAAAAACGTCTGGATCGAGTTCGCCTATTGCTGTGTCCAGCTTTTCGTGGGTCTGTTGACCGTGCGCTTTGGCCTGGGGCTTGTGGGCGGCGCCCTGATCGCCGCCGTTGCCATCGTCTATCTCCTGTACATCAATCCCCGCTTCATGTCCCGCAAGCTGACCAAATGAGCGGAGCTACAATCGATTGTTTTTTCAAAATTCCATCCTGTCAAAAAAAACGAACTCCTTCGCACAAGCGCCATGCGAAGGAGTTCTGCTTTCCGGTGCGCCGTCCGAACGGGACGGCGCGCGGTTTGTTTTATGGGATTGTTCAGCTCGCGCCAAACAGGCGGTTGAGCAGACGGCGGAACCATCCGGGCTGCGGCGCGGCTTCCGGCGCGGCGGCCACCGGCTCCTGAGCGGGCGCGGGCGTCTCCTCGGCGTCGCGGCCGAAGTAGTCGTACAGCCGCATCTGGTTGTTGAACGGCCGCTCCCCTTCCTGGCAGGCCACGCGCTCATACGAGCCGTTGGAGCGCATGATCCACGACTGGCTGTTGTCCAGCTCGAGCGTCTTCATGATATACAGCAGCTGCTTGCGGATGCGCTCCGACTTCGGCTCGGCAAAAATCTCCACGCGGCGCTGCGTGTTGCGGTTGAGCAGGTCGCCGGAGCCGATGTAGATGCGCTGGCGGTCGCCCTCGCCGAACACGAAGATACGCGAGTGCTCCAGATAGCGCCCGATGATCGCGCGGATGGTGATGTTCTCCGTGCTGCCCACGATACCGGGGCGCAGGCAGCAGATGCCGCGGATGTAGAGGTGGATCTCCACACCGGCCTGCGACGCCTCGATCATCTTTTCCATAATGCCGACGTCGTTGAACGAGTTGACCTTCATCGCCACATAGCCGTGTCCGCCGTGCTGCTGGATGTCGATCTCGCGGTCGAGCAGCTCGAGCACATGCGTGCGGTAGCAGTGCGGGGCGACCCAGAGCGCTTCGGTGTGCTCGGTCGTCTCGCCGATGGACAGATTGTTGAACACCTCGGCGGCGTCGCGCCCGATGGTGCTCTCGTTGGTAATGAAGCACAGGTCAGTGTACTGCTCGGACGTATTTTCGTTGTAATTGCCCGTGCCCACCTGCGTGGTGTAGCTGACGTTGCCGTCCGCGTCCTTGCGCGTGATCAGGCACAGCTTGGCGTGCACCTTGTAGTCGCTCAGACCGTAGATGACGCGGCAGCCCGCCTCCTCTAAAATCGCGGAATAGTCGATGTTGCTCTGCTCGTCAAAGCGCGCGCGCAGCTCCAGCATGCACAGGACGTCCTTGCCGCGGTCCGCCGCATAGCACAGCGCGGAGACCACCTTGCTGTGTCCGGCCAGGCGGTACAGCGTGATCTTGATGGAGACGACCTCCGGGTCGTCCGCCGCCTCATACAGCATGTTGAGGAACGGATTGTAGCTGTGGAACGGATAGGCCAGCAGAATCTCGCTGTCCGCGAGCTTGCGAATCGGGATTTTCTGGTGATAGACGGCGGGGATCTGCGGCTTGCGCTCGGGATAGAACAGCGAATTGTCCGTCGCCTTCACCTTGCCGGGGAGCGAAAAACCGAAGCCGAAGTCCAGCGGAATTTTCTGGACAAACACCTCGGCCGGCGTGACCTCCAGATGGCGGCACAGGCATTTTTGAATTTTTTCCGACTTGCACGACATCTGAAGCCGGACGGCGAACAGGCGGCGGCGCTTTTTGAGCAGCTCCCGCATCACGCCGCGAAAATCGATGTCGTAATCGAGCAGCGCCTCGTCCACCGTGATGTCCGCATTGCGCGTGACGCGGATGGTCGCGGTCTCCACGATCTTCTGCTTGGTGAACAGGTGGTCGACAAAGTGCTCCACGATGTCGCAGGTGAACAGCACTTTTTTGCGCCCGTCAAAGCTGACGACGAAATAATCCGGCAGGTGCCCGATCGGGATGACGCCGAAGCGCTCGTTGTCGTTTTTGTTGGTGTGGCAGGTGACGACATACTTTTCCTTGTTGCGCAAAAACGGAAACGGATGGTGCCGGTCGACGATCTGCGGCGAAAGCAGCGGCTTGATCTCCTCCGAAAAGTATTTCTGCGCGATCATCTCGTCCATCTTGTTGATCTTGTCGAAGCTGACAAAGTCGATGTTGTACTGCTTGAGCTCGGCGACCAGCGAGGTGAACATCTCCTCCGTCATCGGCTCGAAGGAATGGATTTTTTCGAGCATGTGCGCAATCTGCTCCTGCGCGTTCCAGCCGGTCTTGTCGTCCAGCTTGTCCGGCGTCATGATGTGCTGGTCGCTCAGCGAGCCGACGCGCACCATGAAAAATTCATCCAGATTGGAAAAATAAATCGCGGCAAATTTCAGCCGCTCGAACAGCGGCACATCCGCGCGCAGTGCCTCCGAAAGCACCCGTTTGTTAAATTCCAGCCAGCTCAACTCGCGGTTGACCAGCAATTCCCTGGGTAGCATACAGCCGCCCCTCCTTCTGCTCTGTAATTCCTTTGTTCCCGCCCCGTTTCCGTGCGGTCAGTTCCATTATACCGCAACCGCGCGCAAATTACGATAGCCTTTGGTCTGTTTTCACATTTTTAACTGCAAAACAACAAAAAGATTGACAATGTTTTCTTTTATCACGTAAAAAGGTGCAAAAATGCCGGCGCCGTCCGAAGACAGCGCCGGCATGGCAGTCGGAACTCAGTCAAACTCTACCGGATCGATGTGCCAGATATTGGCCGCATAGTCCTTGATGGTGCGGTCCGAGCTGAACTTGCCCGCGTTGCAGATGTTCATCCAGCACTTGGATGCAAATGCATACTTGTCGCGGTAATCGCGGTTCAGGCGCAGCTTGGTGTCCACGTAGCTCTGGAAGTCGTACATGAGGAAGTACTTATCCGGATGGCTCTGACCCCAGTCCACCTTGTGGATGATGGAATCATACAGCTCGCGGAAGATGCCCGTGCCGCCGTCGTTGAGCGTGCCGTTGACCAGCGCTTCCATGACGCGCTTGATCTTCGGATCGCCGTTGTAGATGTTGTAGGGGATATAGTTGTTGTGCTCCTCGCGCTCGATCTCCTCGACCGTGCCGCCGAAGATATACTCGTTCTCGATGCCGGCCTCTTCGACGATCTCGACGTTCGCGCCGTCCATCGTGCCCAGCGTAACCGCGCCGTTGAGCATCAGCTTCATGTTGCCCGTGCCGGAGGCCTCGGTGCCCGCGGTGGAAATCTGCTCGGATACGTTGGCAGCCGCGACCAGCTTCTCCGCGTAGGATACGTTGTAGTTGGAGACGAAGACCACGCGGATCTTGTCGCGTACCTGGCCGTCGTTCTCGATCAGGTGTGCGATCTCGTTGATCAGCTTGATGATGCCCTTCGCGCGGTCATAGCCCGGCGCAGCCTTCGCGCCAAAGATGAACGTCGTCGGATGGAAATCCTGAATGGAGCCGTCCTTGATGCCGTAGTAGATATACAGGATGGACAGCGCATTGAGGAACTGGCGCTTGTACTCGTGCAGGCGCTTGATCTGGATGTCGTAGATGGAGCCCTTGATCGGCGCAGTGCCGTCGTGCTTGAGCATGAACATGCCGAGCTGGCGCTTCTTCTGGTGCTTGATCTTCCAGAACTCGTCGAGCACCGCCTCGTCGTGCGCGTACTTCTCCAGCTTCTTGAGCTGCGTCAGGTCGGTGACCCACGCATCCGAGCCGAGCAGGCGGGTGATGAGCGCGGACAGCTCACGGTTGTTCATCGCCAGCCAGCGGCGCTGCGTGATGCCGTTGGTCTTGTTCTGGAAGCGCTCCGGCCACAGCTCGTAGAACGAATGCAGCGTGTTCTTCTTCAGAATCTCAGTGTGGATGGCGGCGACGCCGTTGACATAGCTGGAGCCGTACATGGCGAGGTTGGCCATGTGCACCATGTCGTGCTTGATGATCTGTACGTCCTGGATGAAGTCCGGGTTGCGCTGCTGCTTGTACAGCTCATCGATGAACATATTGTTGATCTTTTCGATGATGTCGTAAATTTCCGGCACGACCGCGACGAGCAGGTGCTTGTTCCACTTCTCCAGCGCCTCCGGCAGGATGGTGTGGTTGGTGTACGCAAACGTCTTCTTCGCGATTTCGACGGCCTGACGGAATTCCACGCCCTCGTAGGTGGTCAGCAGGCGGACGAGCTCCGGAATGGAGATAACCGGATGGGTGTCGTTCAGCTGGATGGCGTTGAACTCGGCAAAGCGGGTGAAGTCGCTGCCGTGGTTGGCCTTGTACTTCTTGATGATATCCTGCAGGGACGCCGAGCAGAAGAAGTACTGCTGCTTCAGGCGCAGCTTCTTGCCCTCGTCGGTGGAGTCGTTCGGATACAGCACGCGGGAAATGTCCTCTGCGCGGTTCTTCTCGCGGACGGAGGCATCGTAGTGCTGCGCGTTGAACTCGTTGAAGTCGAAGGAGGAGATGGACTCCGCCTGCCACAGGCGCAGGTTGCCGATGTGCTTGGTGCCGTAGCCGATGATCGGGATGTCATACGGTACCGCGCGGACGGTCTGGTCGGCGAACTTGACCAGAACAGCCTCGGAATCCGAGCGGATGCTCCACGGATCGCCGAAGCGGGTCCAGTCGTCCGCGGTCTCCTTCTGGAAGCCGTCCTGGATATACTGCTTGAACAGGCCGTAGCGGTAGCGGATGCCGTAGCCGTCGAGCGGCAGGTCGAGCGTCGCCGCGGAGTCCAGGAAGCAGGCAGCCAGACGGCCCAGGCCGCCGTTGCCGAGCGAAGCGTCCTCAACCTCTTCCAGCATGGCCAGGTCGAGACCCTTTTCCTTGAACTTTTCCTCGACCTCGTCGTAGATGCCGAGGCAGAGCAGGTTGTTGTAAATCGCGCGGCCGATAAGGAATTCCGCGGACATATAGTACGCATGGCGGCTTGCACGGTGGAGGTTCAGGCTGTCCTTCCACGGCTCTGCAATCTCTGCCATGATCGCCTTGGACAGCGCATGGTGCAGATCCTGCGCATTGGCCTCATCGAGATCCTTGCGAAGGTCGCTTCGCAGGTAGACCTCCATGTTGTCCATGAGTTTTGAGCAATTCATTGTGTGAATATACCACCTTTCTGATCGTAAGCAATAGGCTCTGCCGGGGGCGTTCGCGCGGCCTGCGCCGCCGTTTTGCAGTTCTCTCATTTCCCCTTCCAGACAAGACCCTATCTGAAATATCATTATTATACCATGAATTGAAATGTTTTCAACAAAAACCTGGTCAACAAACCCCATTTTATCACGCATTGCTAAAATCATCAACATATTTTCGCAGATTTTCGTCATATTTTCTCGTCAGGAAATTGCGGTTTCTGCATATCCTCCGCTTCCCGCGCCCGCAAAGTTTTTTCTGGTAACGGCTTTTTTCCGTTTTCCGCTGTTGACAACGCCGCCGTTGTGTGCTATTGTTTAACACAACAAAGCAAAACCGTTGAACGAGAGAAGTACGCTTTCAAGATACGCATGCAGAGAGCCGCAGGTGGTGGGATTGCGGCGGCGCACAGATTGCGGAATGGACTCGCGAGGGCAGCCTGAACGCTCCGGCAAGTAGGCGCTGACGGACTCCGACCGTTACATCGGAACGCACATGATAGTGTGCGGCGAGTGGTCGATTCCTTTATCGGATCGGCAATACAGGGTGGCACCGCAGAAGTTTTGAGGCTTTTGTCCCTTGAGTTTGAAGCAAACTCAGGACAAGGGCTTTTTTTATTGCCTCCCTCCTCCCGCCGCAGTCATCGAGAAAGGAAGATCACTGGTATGCTGAAACCGGCTGCTTCGGAAATCCAGGCCTACGCGGCCGACTACTCCACCATCCCGCTGTGCCGCGAAATCTACGCGGACATCACGACGCCGATCGCCCTGCTGCGCAAAATCGCGCAGGTCTCCGACCGCTACTTCCTGCTGGAGAGCGTCGAGGGCGGCGAGCGCTGGGGGCGCTACTCCTTCCTCGGCTTTGACCCGATCGTGCATGTGACGTGCAAGGATCACGTCGTTACGACGGAATACGCCGACGGGCGCCCCGCGGAGACCGTCACCACCGACAACCCGAATGAGGTGCTGCGCGCGCTGATGGCGCAGTACCGGGCGCCCCGCATCGAGGGCTTCCCGCCGTTCACCGGCGGTCTGGTCGGCTATTACGCCTACCGCATGATCGCCTACGCCGAGCCGACGCTCCGGCTCCGCTCGAGCGACGTGGACGACTTCGACCTGATGCTGTTCGACAAGGTCATCGCCTACGACCATCTGTCGCAGAAGATCGACGTCATTGTCAACATGCGCACGGACAACATGCTGGAAAACTACGGCACCGCGCGCGCGGAAATCGAAAAGATGATCCGCCTGATCCGCGAGCCGATGGCGCTGCCCGTCACGCGCAGCCGCTGCAAGCCGAACTTCACCTGCAACGTGACCAGGGAACAGTACTGCGACATCGTAAACCGCACCAAGCAGTATATTGTGGACGGCGACATCTTTCAGGCGGTGCTGTCGCGCCGGTTTGAGACGGCGTACACCGACAGCCTGCTCGACGCCTACCGCGTCCTGCGCACCACCAACCCGTCGCCCTACATGGTCTACCTGCACCGCGACGACATCGAGCTGATGAGCACCTCGCCGGAGACGCTCGTGCGCCTGCGCAACGGCCGCCTCGCCACCTTCCCGGTGGCCGGCTCCCGCCCGCGCGGCGCGACGCCGGCGGAAGATCAGGCGCTCGAGGCCGACCTGCTGTCCGACGAAAAGGAGCTCGCCGAGCACAACATGCTCGTCGATCTCGGCAGAAACGACATCGGCCGCCTGTCCGAATTCGGCTCGGTGGCGGTCACGGATTACCAGATGATCCACCGCTATTCGCGCATCATGCACATCACCTCGGTGGTGGAGGGCGACATCAAGCCGGAATTTGACGCATTTGACGCCATTTCCACCCTCCTGCCCGCCGGAACGCTGTCCGGCGCGCCCAAGATCCGCGCGTGCGAGATCATCGAGGCGCTGGAGCCGTGCGCGCGCGGCGTGTATGGCGGCGCGCTCGGCTATGTCGACTTCACCGGCAACATGGACACCTGCATCGCCATCCGCATGGCGGTCAAGAAAAACGGCCGCGTCACGGTGCAGGCGGGCGGCGGCATCGTCGCCGACTCCGTCCCGGAAAACGAGTATCTGGAGTCGCAGAACAAGGCGGGCGCGGTCATCTCCGCCATCGAGCGCGCCGCAGAAGTGGACGCGGACTGAGAGGGGGAACGGACATGCTTTTGCTCATCGACAACTACGACAGCTTTTCGTACAATCTGTACCAGATGTGCGGCGCCATCCAGCCGGATATCCGCGTGGTGCGCAACAACGCGATCACGCTGGACGAAATCCGCGCGCTCGCGCCGTCGCACATCATCCTGTCCCCCGGCCCCGGGCGGCCGTGTGACGCGGGCATCTGCGAGGACGTCATCCGCGCGTTCGCCGGTCAGATTCCGCTGCTCGGCGTCTGTCTCGGCCACCAGGCCATCTGCGAGACGTTCGGCGGCACCGTCACCCACGCCCGCCGCCTGATGCACGGCAAGCAGAGCGTCGTGTCGCTCGACCCCGCCTGCCCGCTGTTCGCGGGTCTGCCCGACCACATCCCGGTTGCGCGCTACCACTCGCTCATCGGCACCGACCTGCCCGATTCGCTGACCGTCGTCTCCACCGACAGCGTGGGCGAGGTGATGGCGGTCATGAACCGCGAAAAGCAGGTCTACGGCCTGCAATTCCACCCGGAATCCATCCTGACGCCGGACGGCGCCGTTATTTTGGAACATTTTCTTGCGCTGTAACCGCAGAGCACACGCGAAATAAAGGAGTTTTTACCCATGATTAAAGAAGCAATCGAAAAAATCGTGATGAAGGAAGACCTGACCTATGACGAAGCCTATCAGGTCATGAACGAGATTATGACCGGCGAGACCTCGCCGACGCAGAACGCCGCCTTCCTCGCGGCGCTGTCCACCAAGAGCGCCAAGACGGAGACCGTCGACGAGATCTCCGGCTGCGCCGCCGCGATGCGCGGCCACGCACTGACGGTGGACACGGACGGGATCGAGTGCCTGGAAATCGTCGGCACCGGCGGCGACCGCTCCAATTCCTTCAACATCTCCTCCACCGCCTCCATCGTCATCGCAGCGGCCGGCCAGCCGGTCGCCAAGCACGGCAACCGCGCCGCATCCTCCAAATCGGGCGCGGCGGACTGCCTGGAGGCGCTGGGCGTCAACATCCAGCAGGACCCCGCGACCTGTGTGGAGGAGCTGAAAAAGGTCGGCATCTGCTTCCTGTTCGCGCAGAAATACCACACCTCCATGAAATATGTCGGCGCAATCCGCAAGGAGCTGGGCATCCGCACCGTATTCAACATCCTCGGGCCGATCACCAACCCGGCGAACCCCTGCTACCAGCTGCTCGGCGTCTATGACGAATATCTGCTCGAGCCGATGGCGCACGTGCTCACCAACCTGGGCGTCAAGCGCGGCATGGTGATCTTCGGGCGCGACCGCATGGACGAGATCTCGATCAGCGCGCCGACCGCCATCTGTGACTTCGGCGGCGGCTCATACCGGACCTACACGATCCAGCCGGAAGACTTCGGCCTGACCCGCGCGCAGAAAAGCGACATCGTCGGCGGCAGCGCGGCGGAAAACGTGCAGATCACCCGCGATATCCTGTGCGGCGCGGAGCGCGGCGCAAAGCGCGACATCGTGCTGATGAACGCGGGCGCGGCGCTGTATGTGAGCGGCAAGGCGGACTCGATCGCCGCGGGCATCCAGCTGGCGGCGGACACCATCGACTCGGGACGCGCGATGCAGACGCTGAACGACTACATCGCCGTTTCCAACGCGCAGTGACGGGAGTGCACCCATGATTTTAGATCAACTTGCCGATCACGCCCGCGCGCGCGTGGCGGCCGACTGCGAACAAAACTCGCTCGACGTCCTACAGCAGCTGTGCGCCGGCGGCGCCGCCCCCGCCCGCCCCCGCTTCTGCTTCGAGCAGGCGCTGCGCGGCGACGGCCTGTCCTTTATCTGCGAGATCAAAAAGGCCTCCCCGTCCAAGGGAATCATCGCCGGGCACTTCCCCTATCTGGACATTGCGGCGGAATACGAGCGGGCGGGCGCGGACTGCATCTCCTGCCTGACCGAGCCGAAGTGGTTCCTCGGCAGCGACCAGATCTTTGCCGACATCCGCGCGCACGTGCGCACACCGATGATCCGCAAGGATTTCACGGTGGATGAATACCAGATCTATCAGGCGAAGCTGATGGGCGCGGACGCGGTGCTGCTCATCTGCGCCATTCTGGACACGCCCACCATCGCGCGCTATCTGGAGCTGTGCGACCGGCTCGGCCTGTCCGCGCTCGTGGAGGCGCACGACGCGGCGGAAATCCGCTCGGCCGTCGAGGCGGGCGCGCGGCTCATCGGCGTCAACAACCGCAACCTGAAGGATTTTTCCGTCGACTTTTCCAACGCCGCACGCCTGCGCGATCTGATCCCGGCGGACTGCCTGTACGTCGCGGAATCCGGCGTCTCCCGCGCGGAGGACGTCGCCGCCCTGCGCGAGATCGGCGCGGACGCGGTGCTCATGGGCGAGGTTCTGATGCGCGCGCGCGACAAAGCGGCGCTGCTGGCGCGCATGCGGGGTTGACGGATGAAAGTAAAAATCTGCGGGCTCACACGCCCGGAAGACATTGCGGCGGTCAATCTCTACCGCCCGGACTACGTCGGCTTCGTGCTGCAATTTCCCCGCAGCCGCCGGAGCCTGACGCCCGAACAGGCGCAGCGGCTGCGCGCCGTCCTGTCCCCCGGCATCCCCGCCGTGGGCGTCACGGTCAACCTGCCGCTCGCGGAAAACGCCGCGCTGCTCGAGCGCGGCACGGTCGATATCCTCCAACTGCACGGCCAGGAGGACGACGCCATTGTGCGCCAGCTGCAAGCGCGCACCGGCAAGCCGGTCTGGAAGGCCTTTCGCGTCCGCTCGCAGGCCGATCTGGACGCGGCGCGCCGCAGCAGCGCCGATCTCGTGCTGCTGGACAACGGCTACGGCACGGGCGAGGCATTCGACTGGACGCTCGTGCGCGACATCGGCAGACCGTTCGCGCTGGCGGGCGGCCTGCGCACGGACAACATCCAGGCGGCGGCGCGCATGCAGCCGTACCTGATGGACATTTCCAGCGGCGCGGAGACGGACGGCGTCAAGGACGCGGACAAAATCCGCGCGCTGATCACACAGATAAGGAGTTTCTAACCATGTCTAACGGAAGATTCGGCATTCACGGCGGACAGTATATCCCCGAAACCCTGATGAATGCCATTCACGAACTGGAGGAGGCATACACGCGCTGCAAGGACGATCCGGACTTCAACGCGGAGCTGGACGACCTGCTGAAAAACTACGTCGGCCGCCCCTCCCTGCTGTACTACGCCGAAAAAATGACGCGCGATCTGGGCGGCGCCAAAATCTACCTCAAGCGCGAGGATCTCAACCACACCGGCGCGCACAAGATCAACAACGCGCTGGCGCAGTGCCTGCTCGCCAAAAAGATGGGCAAGACGCGCGTTATCGCGGAGACCGGCGCGGGCCAGCACGGCGTGGCCACCGCGACGGCGGCCGCGCTGCTCGGTCTGGAGTGCGAGGTCTACATGGGCCGCCACGACACCGAGCGGCAGGCGCTCAACGTCTACCGCATGCGGCTGCTGGGCACCACGGTGCACGCGGTTGACAGCGGCACGGCGACGCTCAAGGACGCGGTGTCTGAGACGTTCCGCGAATGGGTCAGCCGCATCGAGGACACGCACTACGTGCTCGGCTCGGTCATGGGTCCGCACCCGTTCCCCACCATCGTGCGCGATTTCCAGGCGATCATCTCCAAGGAGATCAAGCAGCAGATGCTCGCGCGCGAGGGGCGTCTGCCGGACGCCGTGCTCGCCTGTGTCGGCGGCGGCTCCAACGCCATCGGCGCATTCTATCACTTCATCGACGACCCTGAGGTGCGGCTCATCGGCTGCGAGGCCGCGGGGCGCGGCATCGACACCTGGGAGACCGCCGCGACGCTGTCCACCGGACGGCTCGGCATCTTCCACGGCATGAAGTCCTATTTCTGCCAGGACGAATACGGCCAGATCGCGCCGGTGTATTCCATTTCCGCCGGTCTGGACTATCCGGGCATCGGCCCGGAGCACGCGATGCTGTTCGACTCTGGCCGCGCGCAGTATGTCCCCGTCACCGACGAGGAAGCGGTGCAGGCGTTCGAGTACCTGTCGCGCACAGAGGGCATCATCCCGGCGATTGAATCGGCGCACGCCGTCTCTTATGCGTGCAAGCTCGCCCCGACCATGTCCCCCGACCAGTGCATCGTCATCAATCTCTCCGGCCGCGGCGACAAGGACGTCGCCGCCATCGCCCGCTACAGAGGGGAGGATATCCATGATTAACCTTGCAGACGCTTTCGCAAACGGAAAGGCGTTTATCCCGTTTCTGACCTGCGGCGACCCCGATCTGGAGACGACGGAACGCCTCGTCTGCGCCATCGCGGAGGCGGGCGCCGACCTGATCGAGCTGGGCATCCCGTTCTCCGACCCCACCGCCGAGGGTCCGGTCATTCAGGACGCCAATCTGCGCGCGCTGTCCGGCGGCGTGACCACCGACAAAATCTTCGACATGGTGCGCCGGCTGCGCCGGACGGTCACTGTCCCCATGGTGTTCATGACATACGCCAACGTCATCTATTCCTACGGCGCGGAGCGCTTTCTCCGAACCGCCGCGGAAATCGGCATGAACGGCATCATCGTGCCCGACGTGCCGTTTGAGGAAAAGCAGGAATTTGAGCCGCTGTGCAAGCAGTACGGTCTGGCGCAGATCTCCATGATCGCCCCCACCTCGCACGCGCGCATCCGCGCCATCGCGCAGCAGGCCGAGGGCTTCCTGTACTGCGTCTCCTCCCTCGGCGTCACGGGCACCCGCACCAACATCACCACCGACATCGCCGCGATGGTCCGGCTGGTCAAGCAGGTCAAGGACATCCCGTGCGCGGTCGGCTTCGGCATCTCCACGCCGGAGCAGGCGGAGGCCATGTGCCGTCAGGCGGACGGCGCCATCGTCGGCTCAGCCATCGTCAAGCTGATCGCCCAGTACGGACGCGACAGCGTGCAGCCGGTCGCGGCGTATGTCAGAGACATGAAGCAGGCCTGCCGCCGCGCCGATTGATTTTCCTCTTTCTCTTTGCTATAGTGAACAGTGCAGGAGCGCTTCCTGCACTGTTTTTGCGTCCATGACAATCATAACCACAAGGAAAGGATCGAACACACATGAAACTGATCTCCCTGCTGGAAAACACCGCGGTGTCGCCCGATATTCAGGCCAGACACGGGCTGTCGCTCTATCTGGAAACCGCGTCGCACCGCATCGTCTTCGACTTCGGCCCGGACGACACGTTCGCGCGCAACGCGGAAACGCTGGGCGTGGACATCGCCGCCGCCGACCTCGCCTTCCTCTCGCACGGCCACTACGACCACGGCGGCGGTCTGCCCGCCTTTTTGCAGCGCAACGGCCGCGCGCCGGTCTACCTGCACAAAAATGCCTTCACGCCCCTCTGGTCGTCCGAAACGCGGTACATCGGCCTCGACCCGGCGCTGCGCGGCAACCCGCGCCTGCGCCTGACCGACGGCGTGACGCGCCTGGGCGACGGCATGACGCTGATCTCCGGCGCGCCCGGCCGGCGCTTTCTCACCGATTCCAGCGCCAGCCTGCAAATGGAGCGCCCGGACGGCACGCGCCAGCCCGACGACTTCTCCCACGAGCAGAGCCTGATCGTCGAGGAGGGCGATATCTGCCTGCTGATCGCCGGCTGCGCGCACACCGGCATCGTCAACATCTTAGAGCAGGCGCAGCAGGTCGCCGGGCGCGCCATGACACACGTGGTCTCCGGCTTCCACCTCAGCCAGCCCTCGCGCGGCACGTATGAGCCGGAATCCATGGTCTGTTCCCTCGCCGGCGAGCTGCGCCGCTCCCCGACCCGCTTTTTCACCTGCCACTGCACCGGCCTGCCGCCGTATGAGATTCTGCGCCGGGAGCTGGGCATGCAGATCTCCTATCTGGCGGGTGGGACGTGCATCGACCTCGCAAATGCTTCATTTTGCGTAGAAGATCGCGGTTTTTGTTAACAATCACATAGTTAACACTTTATTTACATTTCTCTTTGTGCACTTTTACAATCTGCCTTTTGGCAATTTTTGAATTCCTGTTAATTTTGAGGCAAAGTTCCCGATTTCCGCGATTTTTTCGTTGCAAGGCGCTGTTAATTTGTTGTATAATAATTCTGTTTGATAAGGGGCTTTTCGTCC
>DXIG01000134.1 GCA_019112985.1 Candidatus Butyricicoccus stercorigallinarum
CAAGAATGCCCCCGCTGTGTTCGTTCAGGGGGACGAAATGGAACGGTTTCGACTTGCAAACATCATATTGGAGTGGGACGGCGGCGGGTTTTCGCTTCTTCCGGGGCGGTATATGGAGCGATTTCGCTGGGACGGCGCGCCGCAGGGCGATGTCATTCGCTTTCAGGGGCGTTTTGTGCCGCTGGAGGAATATATAAAACGCTTTCCTTTGCTGAAAGAAAACGCGGCGTATGCGACGCTGGATGCAGACGGAGAACGTATGCTGGTTTACCATTGGGGCAACCGGCGGTTCGCGTTCGCCATCTGGCCGGAACGGATTTCGGCGGAGCGCACGAATGTGTGCTGGTTTGACCCGGATATGAAAAACCAGCCGCCGCTCCATGCCGACTGGTTTTTTGGCGTATCAGGACTGCACAAGGCACTGATGCTGCGGGAAGCCGTGATTTTACACGCGTCGTGCATCGAACGGGATGGAAAAGCCGTGCTGTTCGCCGCGCCGTCCGGCACAGGGAAGTCCACACAGGCACAGCTTTGGGCGGACACCGGGCGGGCGGAAATTCTAAATGGAGACCGCGTGCTGCTGCGCAAATATCAGGGCGTCTGGCACGCCTTCGGCTATCCCTGCTGCGGTTCTTCAAAAATCTGCAAAAACCGCACGCTTCCACTGCAAGCGGTCGTGGTTTTGGAGCAGGGCGCGGAAAACCGCGTGTGCGCGCTTTCCGCAGCGCAGAAAATCCGCGCGCTGGTGTCGGGCATCGAGGTGTATCTCTGGGACAGAGAGGAAATCGACCGGTCGTTCTGCCTCGCCGGGCAGATTGCCGGAGAGGTTCCGGTGATCAAGCTGGTGTGCCGCCCGGACGCCGGCGCCGTCGCCGCGCTCGACCGCTATCTGGAGGAGGAATGGTATGCCACTGGTATCTGATTATCTTTACCGCAAGGCGTCGATCAATAAAATTCCGCTGGGCGGGGCGTTTGAACTGTCCCCAGTGTGTAACTTCGCCTGCAAAATGTGCTATGTGCGCCGCACGCCGGAGCAGATCGCGCACAGCGGCAAGCGCCTGAAGGATTGGACGGAATGGCTGGCGCTGGCGGAGCAGTGCCGCGCGGCGGGCACGCTCTATCTCCTGCTCACCGGCGGCGAGCCGTTCCTCTATCCCCATTTCCGCGAGCTGTATCTCGCCCTGCACCGCATGGGTTTTATCCTCTCCATCAATTCCAACGGGACGATGATCGACCGCGACACCGTCGAATGGCTCAAGACCGCCGCGCCCTCGCGCATCAATGTCACGCTCTATGGCGCGTCGCCCGAGACGTATGCGCGCATCTGCGGCAACGCGGACGGCTATGCACGCGCAACCGCCGCCATCCGCATGCTCAAGGAGGCGGGCATTCCCGTTGTCATCAACGCCAGCATGATTCCGGAAAATGCCTGCGATCTGGAGGACATCATCGCCTTCGGCAAGGGGTTGGAGCTGAATACGCGCATGGCGACGTATATGTTCCCGCCCATCCGGCGCGAGGCCGAGCAGAGCGATTCGCGCTTTACGCCGGAGACGTCGGCGGAGATGTTCCTGCGCAAGCAGCGCTGCCTGATGGACGACGCGCAGTATGCGGACATGCTGCGCGACAGCGTGCAGAAGGTGCAGCAGATACAAGCGCAGCAGCAGGAAGACGATTGGGGCAGTGAGAGCGAATATATGCGCTGCCGGGCGGGACGCAGCTCGTTCTGGATTTCCTGGGAGGGAAAAATGACCGCCTGCGGGATGCTGCCCTTCCCGCTGGAGACCGACCCGTTCGCCGCGCCGTTTCACGATTGCTGGATGCGCCTGACCGATGCGGTGCGCACGACGCCGGTGCTGCATGAGTGCGTGAACTGTGAGAAAAAGGAACTTTGCAGGCCGTGCGTGGCCATGCTCTATGCTGAGATCGGCGACGTCAACCACAAGGCGCCCTATCTGTGCCGGCTGGCGGACTGCATCCTTGAAAAAATGACAAGTCAATGGCAGACAATGGAGGTTGAGAACCATGTTCAGAACCAGGAAAGTTGAATTGATCGTCCTGCTGCTGCTCGCGGCGGTTGCGATCGGTGCGATCGCCGCGGTCTCCCGCATGGGCGGAAGCGAACCGCAGGAAGAAGAAAGCGAGCAGGTCGTCGAGCAGCCCGGCAGCATGCAGCTCGTCGAGCGCGAAGATGCATCGTATGAGGAATGGCTGGCCGCCGGTATGGTTTTGGGCATTTCCATGCAGTATACCGACTTCACCATTGACGGCATCTATCTGACAGGTGAAACCGCGCTGGCGGACGGGCAGTCCAGTCAGGGCGCATATGTGCTGTTTACGGCGGAGGGCGAGGCGCGCGCGATTGTCTCCACGCCGCTGGAGGCCGAGCGCACAGACGCCGGTACGAGAGATCTGTATACCAGAGATCTGGGCTTTGCCACCTTTGACGAGATAGATCCCGCGTCCGTCGACACCGCGTCCTGCCGACAGGTCACCATGGAAGATCTGGAAACCGTGATCTCGCAGACCATCCTGCCCACGGTTTACGAGCGCTGAGGAGGGACGACGATGAAGCTGAAATATGAATTTTCCGTGCGCGAAATCGCGGGAGAGGTTGTGCTCGTCCCGCTGGGCGAGGCCGCGCTCAAGCTGTCCGGGCTGATTACCACCAATGAGGTGGGCGCATTTCTCATCGAGAACCTGCGGGAGGATACCACGCAGGAGCGTCTGGTACAGGCAGTGTGCGAGGATTTTGACATTGCGCCGGAGACGGCTGCCGCGGATGTGGACAGCTTTCTCGCACGGCTGCGGGAGTTCGATATGCTGGAGTGAAAGCGCGCCCCCTGTGCGGGGCGCGCTTCGTGCCGCAGGCAAAATCTGAAAAAAATCGAAAATTTTTCTTGACATTTCCGCGCGCCTGTTATATACTATACAAGCACTGAAAAGTGCGGTGTTGCTCACGCCACACATAAAAATGGCGTTTTTTATACTCTTTTTGTTGCGAGGAACAGCAGAAAGACCGTTTGCCTCTGTAGCTCAGTTGGTAGAGCAGGGGACTGAAAATCCCCGTGTCGGTGGTTCGATTCCGCCCGGAGGCACCAAATATGCGGATGTAGCTCATCTGGTAGAGCGCCACCTTGCCAAGGTGGAGGTAGCGAGTTCGAGCCTCGTCATCCGCTCCAAACAGGCAGTCGAGAGATCGGCTGCCTTTTTTCGTGCGCGTGAACGGACG
>DXIG01000135.1 GCA_019112985.1 Candidatus Butyricicoccus stercorigallinarum
TGCAAGGGAGGTTTTTTGCGCCGTATTTGCAAACGAATGCCTTTCCCTCCAGACCAAGCCAAAGCCCGGACTTGTCTTGTACGGGCTTAAGGGTTCGCGCGGGAGCGCGCCCGGCTCCCTTGTGTAACGAGAGCTGTCAGCGAAGCTGACTGAGGGATTGTCTTTTGTGACTACGAGATTACGCTAAGGCTGTCCACTTGTATTTCAATCCCTCCGGCGCGGCAGAGCCGCGCCACCTCCCTTTGTACAAGGGAGGCTTTTGTACGTACCTGCAAAACAGCGCTTTATAAGGGGGCTTTGGTGCGATACCTGTAAACGGCTCTCTCTCGTTGGAGCAAACCGGCTTTGCGCAAACGCCACGTGCACTCTCGTTGGGGCGAACAGACGGACCTTTTCGTCCGGCTGTTCGCATGCGCGCGGGAGCGCGGGCATCGTTTCTTTTGCCAAGCTTTTCTTTTCGTAAAGAAAAGCGGAGCGGGCATCGTTTCTTTTGCCCCGCTTTTCTTTTCGCAAAGAAAAGCGGGGGGGGTGTTACAGGTGGCGCAGGCGCTCGGCCTGATCGGTGGTGATGAGCGCGTCGAGCACCTCGTCGAGATTGCCGTCGAGGAAGCTGTCCAACTGATAGAGCGTGAGCTTGATGCGGTGCTCGGAGACGCGGTTTTCCGGGAAATTATACGTGCGAATGCGCTCCGAGCGGTCGCCTGTGCCGACCTGGCTGCGCCGCTCGGCGGCGATGGCGTCGTCCCGCTTGCGCTGCTCCATCTCAAACAGCCGCGAACGCAGCACGCGCAGCGCCTTGTCCCGGTTTTTGAACTGGCTGCGCTCGTCCTGGCATTCGACCACCATGCCGGTCGGCAAATGGGTCACGCGAATGGCGGACGAGGTCTTGTTGATGTGCTGTCCGCCCGCGCCGGACGAGCGGAAGGTATCGATACGCAAATCCTTCGGATCGATGGTCAGCTCGATGTCGTCCACCTCGGGCAGCACGGCGACCGTCACCGTGGAGGTATGCACCCGCCCCTGTGATTCGGTCTCCGGCACGCGCTGCACGCGGTGCACGCCGCTCTCATATTTCAGGCGCGAAAACGCGCCTTCGCCGTCAATACTGAACGTAATCTCGCGGAATCCGCCCAATTCAGTCTCCGACTGCCCGATGCGCTCGGTTTTCCAGCCGCGCGCGTCGGCATACATCGTATACATCCGATACAGCGACGCGGCGAACAGTGCCGCTTCCTCGCCGCCCGCGCCCGCGCGAATCTCCATAATCACACTGCGCCCGTCGTTCTCGTCGCGCGGCAGCAGCAACAGCTTCAGCTGCATCTCCAGCCGCTCGATGTCCGCCCGGCTCGCCGTCAGCGTCTCCTGCGCCAGCGCGCGCAGCTCCGCGTCGCCGCCCGCCTCTGCCATCAGCTCGCGCGCGTCGCGCTCCTCCTGACAGGCCGCGCGATACTGCCGGTACGCCGTCACAATCGGCCGCAGCTCGCTCTGCTCCTTCGCCAGCGCCGCCGCGCGCGGCGGGTCTGCGTATATCTCCGGGCTGGCCAGCACGCCTTCCAGCTCGTCGTAGCGATCTTCCAGCCCCTCCAGTTTGTCCAACACGATGACTCAACTCCATGTAAAATTTTTTCTGTCTTCCGCCTGCGCGGCAGCGCCTTCGGCTTCCTTGTGTAACGAGCGCTGTCAGCGAAGCTGATTGAGGGATTGTCCTTTGTGCCTTTGAGATTTCGCCAAGGTTGTCCCGCCTGCATTTCAATCCCTCCGACCCGGCAGAGCCGGGCCACCTCCCTTTGCACAAGGGAGGCTTTTGTACTGTTCTGCAAAACAGCGCTTTTCCCAGGAAACGGAGCCAAAGCCCGGACGGGTTTGTCTGGGTTCACAGAACCGCGCGCCAGCGCGCCCGGCTTCCTTGTGTAACGAGCGCTGTCAGCGAAGCTGAGGGAGGGATTGTCTTCCACCTGCGCGTCCCGCTTGCGTCAAACGCAGTTTTGGCTATTTTCTCTCGCCGATCCAGAGCGCAAGGCTGAGCTGCAAGCCATCCTCGCCGTCGAGCTGCATGGACAGGCAGGTGTGCGGCTTCTGGTGTTCAAACATGCGCGCAAGGGCGAAGCTCTCCATCTCGCACAGGTTGTCCTCGCACAGATAGGCGCTGCTGCCGTTTTCAAACAGCAGGGTAAACGTGATGCCCCCGCTGCCGCGCAGGACGGCCTGCTGTCTGGCGTCGCACAGGCGCAGCACCTCGATGTTGCCCGTCAGCAGCGCGCGCAGGCCGGTGACAAACTGCGGCAGATACGGCTGCGCCACGCGCAGCTCCGCCAGCTTGAAATGATCGTTGTCCGTGGCGTGAACGCCGCAGGGCACAGAATAGCTTGTCATGCGTAATCCCCTCCCATAGCTCGGTTTTGTGACTGTGGATCTCCATTCACCACTGTCCGCTGACCACCAGCTTGACAATGGAAAAATATTCGCGGATGCAGAACAGCACGCGCATGCCCGGACTGCCGGACGGCGCGGCGATGGCATACGGCGTCAGCTCACAGGCCTGCATGATGCGCCGCGCGCGCAGCAGGTGAAAATCGCTGGACAGCACGGCGGCGTTGTCCGTGCGCCAGCCCTTTGTTTCACACAGCGCGGCGGCGTTGCGGATGTTTTCCACCGTGTTGCGCGACTGCGATTCCTGCGCGATGCGGCTGGCGTCCGCGCCGTGCGACACCAGCCAGTTGTACATGACGGACGCCTCGGTGTACGCCTCGTCCGCGCCCTGTCCGCCGCACACGACGACGTGCACCGCCGGATTCTGCTGCATCACATCCAGCGCGGCGGCGAGCCGGTGGCGCAGTGTCTGCGTCGGCTGGTCGCCGCGGATGCCGCCGCCGAGCACGAACACGCAGTCTGCCTGCAAGGCCTGCGGGTCGGTGTGCGCGCCGGAGAAAATCAGCGCCTCCACCACGGCGACGGACAGCAGCCACAGCACAAACAGGACGTTGCCGAGCCGCACGAGCCACTGCGCCGCGCCCGCCCACGCGCCGCCCGCATCGCGCACGCAGATCAGCAGCCACATACCGCCCGTGCAGGCGCTCAGCGCCGCGAAAAACGCGAGGCCAAACCACAGCGGGCGAAACGGCGCGCAGCACGCCGCCAGCGCGGCGCACACGAGACACAGCAGGCGGTACAGCCGCCGCATCACGTGTTCTCCAACAGCGCTTCAAGCTGGGCGGAGAGCTCCTCCCACTGCTCCATGTGCGCCATCAGCTCGGTTTCCAGCGCGTCCTTCTGCTCGGACAGCTCAATCAACCGGCCCGGGTCGCTGGCGCATTCTGTCATCTGTTCGTCAATTGCGGCGCTCTGCTGCTCCAGATCGGAAATTTCGCGCTCCAGCCGGGCGATTTTCTTTTCCAGCGGCTTGGTGCCGCCCTTCGGCTTCGGCTTTTCCTTTTTCGGCTTTGGCTGCACGCGCGCCGCCTTTTCCGCGGCCCTGCGCGCGCGAAATGCGAGATATTCCTCGTAATTTCCGGTGAAATCGATCATTTCCCCGTCCATCAGCACGATGATGCGGCTGGCGAAACGCGAGACAAAATAGCGGTCGTGCGAGACGAACAGCAGCGTGCCGGTAAAGCCCTCCACGGCCTCCTCGATCCATTCGCGCGACAGGATGTCCAGATGGTTGGTCGGCTCGTCCAGCACGAGCAGATTGAGGTTGTCGTACATCAGCTCGCACAGGCGCAGGCGGCTCTTTTCGCCGCCGGACAGCTTGGACACCGGCTTGAGCTGATCCTCGCCGGAGAACTGGAAGCGGCCGAGCCGGTTGCGCGCGGTCTGCGGTGTGACGTTTTTGTCGTAGATCAGGGTGTCCACCAGCGTGCGGTTTTCGTCTTCAAAGCGCACGACCTGCGGCAGATACGCGGGCTTCAGGCCGTCGCCCTTTTTGATCGTGCCGCTGTCCGCCTGCTCCAAACCGAGGATGATGTTGAGCAGGGTGGTTTTGCCCGTGCCGTTGTCGCCCAGAATGGCGATGCGCTCGCCGTTGCGCACGTTAAATGTGATATCGCGCAGAATCTCCCGGCTGTCGAAGCTCTTGCAGATGCCGCGCACCTTGAGCACCTGTTCGGTCTCATAGTTGGGGTCGCCGAACGTCATGGACAGCTTTTTCTGGCGCTTGGGGCGGTCGGCCACGGTCATGCGCGCGATGCGCTTATCAATGGAAAAGGCGCGCTTGTGCATTTTTTCCGTGCCCCACTGGTGCATTTTGCGCGACTGATCCTGCAAGCGCTTGAGCTCCTCCATCTGGTTTTCGTGCTCCGCCATGCGCTGGGCAAAGCGCAGCTTGCGTTCCTCGGCATAGTAGCTGTACGAGCCGGCGTAAAAGTCCGCGCGGCCTTCAAACAGCTCGATGATGCGGTCGCAGCACTGGTCGAGGAAGTAGCGGTCGTGCGAAATCGTGACGACGGTGCCCTTGTAGTCGTTGAGGAAATTGCCCAGCCACTCGACGGCGTCCAAATCCAGATGATTGGTCGGCTCGTCCAGCAGCAGGATATCGGTATCCTCTAAGATGATGCGCGCCAGATTGACGCGCGTCTTTTCGCCGCCGGACAGCACGTCGAACGGCTGCGCGCGCATTTCCTTCGGGATTTCCAGGCCGTTGCACACCTTATCCACCTCAAAATCGAGGGCATAGCCGCCCATGGCCTCAAATTCCGCCTGAAGTGCGCCGTATTGCTTGAGCAGATTGGAGTCGTCGTTTTTCTCCATGCGCGCTTCCAGGCGCTTCATCCGCTCGCGCACCTCGTCGATGCGGTGGAAGGCGGAGCGCAAAATGTGCTCCACCGTGTCGCCCGGCTGATAGACCGGGATCTGGTCGATCATGCCGACTGTGCGGTCTTTCGCGATGGCGACTGTGCCGGTTTCATACGGCAGCTCGCCCGTCAGCACGCGGAACAGCGTGGTCTTGCCCGCGCCGTTCGGTCCGACAATCGCCACCTTTTCACCGGGGAAAATGTCAAACGTGATATCGTGTAAAATTTGATGCTCACCAAAAAATTGGTTCAGTCCAGATACGCTGATATCTGCCAAATGCAGTAATCCTCCTTTCTCGCTTTTCTTTACAGAAAGAAAAGCTTGGCTTCCGCTTTTCTTTACGGAAAGAAAAGCTTGGCAAAAGAAACGTCCCGTGCGCTCCCGCGCACCGCGAACAGCCGGACGAACCTCCGTCTGTTCGCCCCATCGAGGGGCAGTG
>DXIG01000136.1 GCA_019112985.1 Candidatus Butyricicoccus stercorigallinarum
GCGCGTCGTTGACCTGTAAGAGATAAAACTGTGTAGAACTCATAGCCATACCCGTCAGTGATGGTGGTTGTTGATGGTCGCCGAGAGAGACCGGTCGAAATCAAACCGCACGGAGACCTTTTCGACGGAGACGCCGTGGATTTTGCCCAGCTTGTCCATCATCGGCTCGTGATACGGAATGTAAAACGTAAAGTCGTCCTCGCCGCGGAACATCGTCGTGTGCGTGTTGCCCACCTCGTAGCAGAGCTTGGCGATCTGCCGCGGATGATCCCGTCGAACCTCCGCGCGGATCGCCTCGCAGGGCGGAATGTTGACCGCAACCACCGTACTGTCGTCCACATAAATCACGTCGTCCTGACGCAGGCCGCGGGTGAGCACCGAATCGTCCATGCGGATGCCCACCTCGTGCCCCTTGTCCGTCGTCTTTCTGTGGATTTTCTTAAACGCCTCGTGCCACTCGATGTCGACCGTCTCAACCGTCTTCCCGACCGCATCGACCTCGCGCAGCGTGCCCAAAACCTGTTGACAAAGCATAACTCAATTCCTCATTTCCCGATGTGATTACCAGATCTGAAGCAGCATCATCACGCCCGGAATCCAGGCGGTGACGACACCCTCAAATACCTGAAGGCAGGGCGTGAATTTGCCCAGCTTCTTGCCCAGAATGTCCTCGACAAAGGCCGTGCCCCAGAGCACCGCCCACAGCCACCAGATCGCCGCCCAGCGCCAGTCCGGCATGATGCCGAGCGCGGTGCTGCCGGTGACGCCTTCGATGATGCCGAAAATCACGGCATTGACGGCGACGAACGTGGAAAACCACGCGAACGGGATGGGGTGCGCCTTGCCCAGGAAGTTGTTCACGGCAACGAACAGATAGGTAAAGCAGAACAGCAGTCCGGTTCCGGCGGCGTAATAGTTGCCCTGAACCAGATTGACAAAGTTGATGAACAGCGACAGGCCGCCGGTGAAAATATTCATCACTGCGGCGGACTTGCCGTCCACGTGATACAGGTTGCACATACCGTTGTTGATCAGTACGATGCCGACAAATAACAGGCAAACGCCTAACATATTGATTTCCTCCTGAATGCAGTGAAACTTAGAACAGACTGTACAGCTGCGTCAGCGGCAGCTTGTCCGCCGGCTTGGAGCTGATCGGCTCGCCGTCCACCGTGACGACATAGGTCTCCGGATCGACGGTCAGCGCGGGTGTGCAGTCGTTGTATACCATGTCCTTCTTGCTGATGGCGCGGCAGCCGGAGACGGGAACGACGGTCTTTTCCAGACCGTAGGCGTCCTTGACGCCGGCCTCCAGCGCGGCCTTGGAGACAAAGGTCAGGCAGGACTCGAACTTCGCCTTGCCGTGCGCCGCGAACATCGGCTGATACAGCACCGGCTGCGTGGTCGGAATGGAGGCGTTGGCGTCGCCCATCTTGGAGGCGAGAATCATGCCGCCCTTGATGATCATGTCCGGCTTGGCGCCGAAGAACGCCGGCTTCCACAGCACCAGATCGGCGCACTTGCCCGTCTCCACCGAGCCGACGTAGTCGGCGATGCCATGCGTCAGCGCCGGATTGATCGTGTACTTGGCGATGTAGCGCTTGACGCGGAAGTTGTCGTTGCCGGTTCCCTCGTCCTCCGGCAGCGCGCCGCGCTCGTCCTTCATCTTGCTCGCCGTCTGCCAGGTGCGCGTGATGACCTCGCCGACGCGGCCCATGGCCTGCGAGTCGGAACTCATCATGCTGAAGATGCCCATGTCGTGCAGGACGTCTTCCGCCGCAATGGTCTCCGGGCGGATGCGCGAGTCAGCGAACGCGATGTCCTCCGGAATGTTCTTGTCCAGATGGTGGCACACCATCAGCATATCCATGTGCTCGTCCAGCGTGTTGACCGTGAACGGCATGGTCGGGTTGGTGGAGGACGGCAGCACGTTGGGCGCGCCCGCTGCGCGGATGATGTCCGGCGCATGTCCGCCGCCTGCACCCTCGGTGTGGTAGGTGTGGATGGTGCGGCCGGCAATCGCGTCCAGCGTGTCCTCGACGCAGCCGCCCTCGTTCAGCGTGTCCGTGTGGATGGCGACCTGTACGTCATATTCGTCCGCGACGTTCAGGCAGTGGTCGATGGCCGCCGGCGTCGAACCCCAGTCCTCGTGGATTTTCAGACCCATGGCGCCCGCCTTGATCTGCTCGACCAGCGGCTGCTCGTCCGAGCAGTTGCCCTTGCCCAAAAAGCCGAGGTTCATCGGATATTCCTCCGCCGCCTTGAGCATCATCTTGATGTTCCACGGACCCGGCGTACACGTCGTTGCGTTGGTGCCGTCCGCCGGGCCGGTGCCGCCGCCGATCATCGTGGTGACGCCGCTGTACAGCGCGCAGTCGATCTGCTGCGGGCTGATGAAGTGAATGTGCGTGTCAATGCCGCCCGCGGTGACGATCATGCCCTCGCCCGCCAGCGCCTCGGTAGACGCGCCGACCGTCATGCCCGGCGTGACGCCGTCCATGGTATCCGGATTGCCCGCCTTGCCGATGCCGGCGATTTTGCCGTCCTTGATGCCGATGTCCGCCTTGACAATGCCGGTGGCGTCGACGATCAGCGCGTTGGTGATGACGAGATCGAGGTCGCCGTCCGCGCTGCGCGAGCGAACCGACTGACCCATGCCGTCGCGCAGTGTCTTACCGCCGCCGAACTTGGCTTCGTCGCCGTACGTGGTGTAGTCCTTCTCGACCTCAATGACCAGGCTGGTGTCCGCCAGGCGCACCTTGTCGCCGACCGTGGGGCCATACATCGCAGCGTATTTGCTGCCGGAAATCGAAATGCTCATGTCTGTCCCTCCTTACAGAAATCCCTTGCGCTTGGCGTTTTCCAGAGAAGCCGCTCTGGTCGCCTCGCCTGTCTGTGCACACGTCAGGTCGTTCAGGCCGAACACGCGCTTGCGTCCGCCCATCTCGGTGAGCTGTACTTCTTTTTCCTCGCCCGGCTCAAAGCGAACCGCCGTGCCGGAGGGGATGTCCAGATGATAGCCATACGCCGCGTTCCGGTCGAAGGACAGGCACTTGTTGACCTCAAAGAAATGGAAATGCGAACCGACCTGCACCGGACGGTCGCCCTTGTTCGCGACAACGATGGTGACGGTCTTTTTGCCCTCGTTCAAAACGATATCGCGGTCTGCGGTCATGATTTCGCCGATTTTCATGCTATTGCCTCCTCACTGAATCGGGTTGTGGACGGTGACCAGCTTGGTGCCGTCCGGGAAGGTGGCCTCTACCTGAACCTCATCGATCATATCGGCAACGCCGTCCATGACGTCGTCCCGGGTCAGGATCTTGGTGCCCAGCTGCATCAGCTCGACAACCGTCTTTCCGTCTCTGGCAAGCTCCAGCAGCTCGGAACTGATGTACGCCAGCGCTTCGACATAATTCAGCTTCAGTCCGCGCGCCTGGCGTTCTTTCGCAAGATTGCCCGCCATGTGCAGCATCAGCTTTTCCTGCTCCTTTGGATTCAAACGCATAGTATAGCTCCTCTCTGTCCAAATAAAAAATGCA
>DXIG01000137.1 GCA_019112985.1 Candidatus Butyricicoccus stercorigallinarum
AAAAAATTTTTCCTGCCGGATTGCTCCGGCAGGAAAGGCTGGATTACAGGTTTTGCAGCGTGTTGATGAGGGCGGGAATGAACTGCTTTTTCCGCGACACCACGCCGGGCAGATGGAACGGCTGGTTGTCGTTGACCTCGCGGTTGAACGAGCGCGACAGCAGCTCCGGCGCGTCCTTGCCCGCGAACAGGATTTCGCTCGACTGGTCAAGGATGTTGGTGATGAGGTAGAACACCATGTCGACATCCTCGTGCTCGAGCACGGAGGGCAGATATTCCGAGAGAATCTGTTTCGCGGCGGTGCGGTTTTTCTCGCTGACATAGCTGCCCTGTCCGACGCCAAAGCGCGTCTGGTTGCTGACGAAAATCTTATAGTCCTGCAACAGCAGCTGCTCCGCCGTCTTCCCTTCCAGATTTTCGCCCGCCTCGAACATCTCCGTGGCAAACGCCTCCACCTCGATGCCCGCGATGCGCGCGAGCTGTCTGGCCGCGTATTCGTCCTGCGGCGTGCACGTCGGCGATCGGAAAATCAACGTGTCCGACAAAATCGCGCTGCACAGAATGCCGGCGATGTTCGGCTCCAGTTCCACGTTGTGCTCCTGATACATCTGGAAGACGATCGTCGCCGTGCAGCCGACCGGCTGATTGCGGAAATAGACCGGGCCGTTGGTCTCCAGATTGCCGATGCGGTGATGGTCGATGATCTCTAAAATCTCGGCGTCCTCAAAGCCGTCGACGCACTGCGTCTTCTCATTGTGGTCGACGAGGATGAGCTGCTTGCGCTGCAAATTGAGCAGGTTTCGGCGGGAGATGACGCCCTGATAAAAGCCCGCTTTGTCCACGACGGGGAAATAGTTGTGGCGCACCTGACCCATGATCTTCTTCGCCTCTTCCACCGGCGTGGACAGCTGGAACATAATCATCGACCGCGCCATCGGGTGGCAGATCGGAATGCTCTGGTTAATCAGGCAGGACGCGGCGTAGGTGTCATACGGCGTGCTGATGACGGTGCAGTTGTGTTCTTTGGCGATCTTGATGATGGTTTTCGCGATGTTCGGCGTCATGCACACGACGAGGCAGGCCGCCTCCAGCTCAATCGCGCACAGCTGCGCCTCATAGCGGTTGGCGACCAGCACGATGTCGCCCGGGTCGACCATGTTCTCCATCGCCTCCGGGCTGCCCGCGGCGATGACGATTTTACCGTGGTCGATGCACATGTCGGTCGAGCCCGTGATCAGCTCGCCGTTGAGCGTCTCCACAATGTTGGAAATCGAGGTCTTCGCGTTGGCCACCGCGTGCGGGTCCAGGCTGTCCATATTGGCCATCGCCAGCCGCTTCAGGGTGATCAGACCCTCCAGTTTGTTCTCCTCGTTGGTGATGGGCAGTGTCGTGATGTCCTGATCGCGCATGGTCTCCCAGGCGCGGCGCAGGGTCATCTGTCCGTTGACGCCGTCGACATAGCGGATGTCGATATCCCGCACCTTCGCGTGCACATCCAGACAGATTCTCGGCGGATGAAAGCCGAACCGGTCGAGCACAAACGCCGTCTCCTGATTGATCTCTCCGGCGCGGCGCGGCTCATATTCGCGGTCTGTCGTAACATTCTTCAGGTTCGCATAGGCAATCGCGGAGCAAATGGAATCGGTATCCGGATTTTTGTGCCCTATGACGTTGACGGTGCGCTTCAGCTTGTTTTTCAGGTTCATGCGCAGCTTCCTCCTAACACAGTTCTCTCTTTTCTGTGCCTCTATCGTAATTCACCGCAGTGCAAAAGTCAACCGTGCGCACGGCATCCGTCACAATTTTTTCGTATGATTTCCCAAATAAAGCGCGATTTCCCCTTGACAATCTTGTGCACAATTGTCACACTGATACTATGACATCTTTCGACAGGGGGACGAATATATGAAACAAAAAAACTGGATCCGACAGAAGCGATTGCAGCGGCGCCGGCGGCGCGCTCTCTCCCTTCTCCTCTGCGGCCTCGTCCTGCTCGCCGCAGCCGGCGCGTATGCGCTGTTGTCCGACGGGACGAGCTCCGGAGTACAGGAAAAACAGATTTTTGCGGCGCAGGAGGTCACCGCCCCGCCCGACTTGCAGCCGTACCAGCCCGCGCGCGTATCCCTGATCGCGGTCGGCGACAACCTCATCCACAACACACTGCTGCGCGACGCCTACACGGGCGGCGGCGCCTACGACTTCACATCATTTTACGAAAAGATTCAGCCCTATGTCGCGTCCGCCGACATCGCCATTGTCAATCAGGAGTCCCCGCTCGGCACCGGAGAGCCCTCCGCCTATCCCAGCTTCAACACGCCGCAGAGCTGCGGAGACGCGCTGATCGCCGCCGGCTTTGACGTCGTGTCGCACGCCAACAACCACGCGATGGACGCGGGCTCCAGCGCCCTGTACGACACGCTGGATTTCTGGGACAGCCGGGCGCAGAGCGGCGTCATCCGCATCGGCATTGCGCGCGACGCCGAGGACCGCGCCCGCGTCCGCTATCTCGAGCGAAACGGCATGAAAATCGGCTTTCTCGCCTATACCTACGGCCTGAACGGCTATTCCCTGCCGTCTGACAACCCCGACCTCGTCTCGCTGATCGACCGGGACAAAATCGCCGCCGAGCTGGCCGCCGTCCGGGAGCAGTGCGACGCCGTCGTTGTGCTCATGCACTGGGGCGAGGAATACCAGACGACGGAAAACAGCGAGCAGAACGAGCTGGCGCAGTTTCTGACCGAGCACGGCGCGACGCTGATTATCGGCGGACATCCGCACGTCTGCCAGCCGTGCGAATGGATCGAGTCGGAAAACGGCAACCGCGCGTTCTGCATCTATTCCACCGGCAACTTCATCTCCGCGCAGAACCAGACCAACACCATGGTGGAGGCCATGCTCCAGGTGACGCTGACGCGGCAGGCGGACGGCACGGTCGTCGTCGAAGACCCGGGCGTCATGCCGCTGGTCTGCTACTTTAACTCCAGCTGGCGCGGCTATCGCGTGCTCCCGCTGGACGATTACACTGAATCCATGGCGGCGTCGCATGGGCTCGCCGGGCGCTGCCGCATGAGCCCCGCCCACCTGCGCAGCGTCGCAGAGGAGATTTTTGGCGAATACCTCATCGAAAAAACCATCCCCGTCACGCACAGCGCGGACGCCTGACCGCAAAATCCGCGCGCTTTGTGTCAAACAATTGCAATGCGCGGCAGAACATGGTATAATACTTCCTTGGTGTAATAACATACAAAAGAACGCCCGCGCTTTCGCCGCGGGTTTACAGGGGAAGGATATCCATGATCTACAACAATGTACTCGAAGCGATGGGGCGCACGCCGCTGATCCGCTTAAACCACATGACGCCGCCGGACAGCGCCGATGTCCTCGTCAAATTTGAGGGTCTGAACGTCGGCGGTTCGATCAAGACGCGCACGGCGTACAACATGATCGCCGAGGCCGAGGCGAGCGGACGCATCGGCCCGGATTCCATCATCGTCGAGCCGACCAGCGGCAACCAGGGCATCGGCCTTGCGCTCATCGGCGCGGTGCGCGGCTATCAGACCATCATCATCATGCCGGACTCCGTCAGCGAGGAGCGCCGCAAGCTGGTGCGCCATTACGGCGCGGAGGTCATCCTCATCCACGACGACGGCGACATCGGCAAATGCATCGACGAATGCCTGCAAACCGCGCTGCGCATGGCGGCGGAAAACCCCAAAATTTACGTCCCGCAGCAGTTTGAGAACCCGGCAAACCCGGAAGTACATCGCCACCAGACTGCGCTGGAGATTCTGAGCCAGGTGGACGGCCCGATCGACGGCTTCTGCTCCGGCATCGGCACGGGCGGCACGATCACCGGCATCGGCGAGGTGCTGCGTGAGCGCAATCCCGGCATGGTCATCTGGGCGGTCGAGCCGGAAAACGCCGCGATTCTCGCGGGCGGCACGATCGGTACGCACCTGCAAATGGGCATCGGCGACGGCCTGATCCCCGGCATCCTCAACACCGGCATCTATGACGACATCTACATCGTCACCGACGAGGAAGCCATCACAACCGCGAAGGATCTCGCCCGCAAGGAGGGCCTGATGTGCGGCATTTCCAGCGGCACCAACGTGGCGGCCGCGTGCAAGCTGGCGCAGAAGCTCGGCCCCGGCAAGACAGTGGTCACCGTGCTGCCGGACACGGCGGAGCGCTATTTCAGCACCCCGCTGTTTGAAGATTGAGACACCGCGTCCCGCGCGCCCGACGGCGCGCGGGATTTTTTTCGCGCGCATAGTTTTGCCCGCTCCGGCAGATACTGTCTGCTGAGGTGAAGCTGCATGAAAGACGACTGTACCCTGCTCAATCACATCCGCCAGACCACGGAAATGGGCGTGGACGGCATCGACTCGGTGATGGAATACGCGGAAGGCTCGTTCCGTCAGGCGCTCGAGCAGCAGCGCGCGGAATACAAAAAGCTGCACAACGCCGCCGACGCGCTGCTGCGCCGCACGGGCGGCGTTCCGGAAGACCTCAGCGCGTTTGCCAAGTGGTCGAGCGAGCTGTCCGCCGGTCTGAAGACCATGATGGACTCCTCTCAATCCAACCTCGCGCGCATGATGATCGAGGGCAACACGATGGGCGTCACCAAGAGCCTGCAAACCATAAAGACCTGCGACGTGCGCGACGCCGAGGTTTCCCGCCTGGCGGAAAAGCTGCTCGCGACCGAGCAGGCCAACATCGACCAGATGAAAGCCTTCCTGTGACGCGAAACGCCGCGCAATTGCCGCGTCGGTGAGCGCGCACCCGGCCGCTCCGCGCCGGGACAGAACAGCCGCCCGGACATCTGGTTCGGGCGGCGCTGTTTCTCCGGTGGACATGATCCGGTGCTTCTGCTGTGCGCGATCTGACGATTGCCGGGCAGCCTGTGAGAAGCGTGGGGCGCGGGCGCGCGCATTTTGTATTTTTTTGCGCCGCCCGCATTGATTCCATGTGTTCGATATGGTATACTGTTTGTGTAATTCTGCATTTGATTGGAAGGTGGCAACGGCTATGCAATACACCGAACAGGACAACGAACAGTCTGTACAGGCGGAGCATGCGCCTGCCAACAGCATCCCCGCCCCCGCCGCGAACGGCGATGTCCGCCTGATCTGGAAGCTCAAGGGCACGGGCAAAAAAACACGGCGGCGCGTCATCGAGGAGTGCGTCAAGGGACAGCCGGTCTTTATCATCTGCGATTCCAACGGAACCAACTGCATGGTCATCACGGAGGAGGGCGAGGAAATCGGCCGTCTGAACGACCGCGATTCCAAAACCTATCACGCATACGTGGAAAAACATCCGTATCACATCTACATCAAGCGCATCCGCTTTGACATGGACAAGCCGCGCGTCAAAATCCTTCTCATCGTCCACCAGGAGCCGCCCTATCCGCTCAACGAGCTGCACGCACACGCGGCCGCGGCGGAGGAGACAGACGGCGCTACATAAAGCACTGCATCAAAAAAGAAACCTGAGACCGCCTGTTTCGCGCATCTCAGGTTTTTTTGTTATTCCTCTGCCATGCGGTAGCCGACGCCAATTTCCGTGCGGATATAGTACGGCTCCGCCGGGTTCGGCTCGATTTTGCGGCGGATATGCGCCATGTTTACGCGCAGAATCCGGTTGTTGTCCGTGGCATAGGGGCCCCAGATCCGGCTGATAATATAGTCATAGGTCAGCACGCGGCCGGGGCGGCGCGCGATCAGCTCGACGATCTTATATTCGATCTGCGTCAGGTGAATGATCTCACCGGCGAACAGCACCTGCCGCCGCTCAAAGTCCACCGTCAGGTCGCGCACCGTATAGCTGCCGCGCGGCAGGTCGTCGCCGGAGTCCAGCTTGGCCTGATGGCGCAGCGCCGTGCGGATGCGCGCGAGCAGCTCCGAGGTGCCGAACGGCTTGGTGATATAATCGTCCGCGCCGAGGTCGAGCGCCTCCACCTTCTGGCTCTCCTCCTCGCGCGCCGACACAATGAGAACCGGCACGCCCGACCAGCCGCGCAGCCAGCGCAGCAGCTCCAGCCCGTCCATATCCGGCAGGCCGAGGTCGAGCAAAATCAGGCTCGGGCAGTGCGAGTTGATGATCGACCGCGCGAGGCTGGCGGTCTCCGCCTGAAGCGTATGGTACCCGTTCGCGCTCAGCACCGTGGTCAGCACATGCGCAATCGGTTGTTCATCTTCTACAATCAATATCGTTTCCCTGTTCATACCGTTTCCTCCATCGGCAGAGTGAATACAAATTGCGCGCCGCCCTCGGGGTGATTGATCTCGTCGATCTCTCCCTCGTGGGCTGCGATGATCGAGCGGCACAGCGTCAGGCCAATGCCCAGACCGCCGCGCCGGCTGTCTCCGGGCATCTGCGTGGACTCAAACAACGTGTCCTGCTTTTCCGCAGAAATGCCGGAGCCGAAATCGCGCACGACAAACTGCGCGTTTTGCCCCTGACGGCAGAGGCTGACCTCGACGGGCGTGCCCGCGTAGCGGATCGCGTTTTCAATCAGATTGATGAGCACCTGTACGATCAGCGTCACGTCCATCGGGACAAACAGCATTTCGTCCGGCAGATGTACGTTGATCTGGGCGTCCGGGTAGCGCTTTTTGCAGCGGGCGACCGCCTCCGCGACCACCTCTTCCGCCACCTCTTCGGATTTTTTCAGCGTGGTCACCTGCGACACGCGCGTGACGGACAGCAGGTTTTCCACCATGCGCAGCAGCCACTCCGCGTCTTCGTGGATGTCCGCGGCGAGCTTTTTGGTCTCGACCGTGCCGATGCGCTCCCCGCTCTCCTGAATGGCGGCGGATGCGCCGATGATGCCGGTCAGCGGCGTGCGCAGATCGTGCGAGATGGAGCGCAGAAGATTGCCGCGGATTTTCTCGCGGTCGGCCTCCAGCGCGACGCGGTTGCGCTCCTCCGCCAGCATCTGGCGCTCCAGCGAGATACCGGTCTGCGCGAGGATGGCGCGCACATGGTCCATGACGTCCGAGTGAATCGGTTTGTCCTTCCACAGCAGACCGTAGCAGCCGATCATCTTGTCCCCGCTCATCAGCGGGAGATAGTGAAATCTGGCGTAGGGCGCCAGCGTGGTTCCTGCGCCGGCGGCGCTTTGCTCGTCAAAACAGGTCGCCGCTGCGCCGCGCTCGATGGCGTCGGACACAAAACCCCGGATCTCCCCGCAGACGCGCTCCCGGTTTTCCGCCAGGCTGTCCCGATCCTGCAAATACATCACCGGGCAGGCGAGCAGCTCGTTCAGATATTGCAGCGTCAGGTCGATCATCTGGTCGGCGTCGTGCGCGTTGGCCAGCCGCTGCGAGAACTCATACAGCTTGCGGATACGCTGCTCGCTCGCGCGCGAGCGGCGCACCTGCTCCTTAACGCTTCCCGTCGTCGCGCTGGTGATGATGGAGATAAACAGCAGCGAGAGAAAGATGACCGGATAGCCCGTGGCGGTGAAGTTGAATTTGTTGAACGGCGCGGTGAACGCATAGTTTACCGCGAACACGCCGAGCACCGACGCGAGAATGCCCCAGCCATATCCCTCGGTCGTGCGCGCAACCAGCAGAACGGCAAGTGTGTAAAGCGCCGTGACGTTGGCGGAGCTGTCCGTCCAATTGACGAGCAGCGCACTCGCCCACGTCGTTACGGCCACAATTCCCATGGTAATCGTTAAATCCAGCACGTTCCGACGGCTGATATGTATCCGCCTGCGCGGCGTCTCTTTTTCGTTTTTTCGCATGCGCGGTTCCCCTTTCCTGCCAAAGTGCAGACAATTCGGCAGATCATCTTTTTATTATAGCAATCGTCCGCGGCGGAGACAAGGGAGCATCTGTTAAGAATTTGTTACGTCCCGCAAAGCCGGCTCCCGCCCCGGAGATTTCGCACTGCGTTTGCAAAAATACCGCGAAATAACGCCTGTTTTTGGTGGTTTTTTAAGATTTACGATATATTTTATAAAAACTATTTGCAATTTCATTTTTTATGCTATAATATGGAGAGAT
>DXIG01000138.1 GCA_019112985.1 Candidatus Butyricicoccus stercorigallinarum
GAGGAGGTTTTGGATGAGTCAGAGAGACAAGGAGCGGGAAAACCGCCTGATTGTCGAGCACGTGCAGACCATCGACGCGATCGGGCGGCTGAACTGGGAGCGCCTGCTGCGCGGGGTTTCCGGCGCGGAGCTGCGCTTTCTCAAGACAATCCGCAAATTTCACTGGGCACATCCGGAGATTCCGGGCATGTATGTCAACGATCTGGCGGAGGAGCTGGGCGTCACCAAGTCCGCCGTCTCCAAGATGCTGCGGCAGCTGGAGCAGCGCGGGCTGGCCGCGCGGCGCACCGATCCGGACAACCGGCGCAACACGTTCGTCTGCCTGACCGAGGCGGGCATCGCGCTGGAGGAGCAGCAGCGGGAGAGCTTTGACGCATTTCTGCTGTGCGTGGTCGATGCGCTCGGCGAGGCGCGCTATCTGGAAATTCTGTCCGGGATGCGCGAGATGACGCGCTGCATGGCGCGCGAGCTGGAGCGGACAGCGGAACAATCATCCGGGGAGGAACAGCAATGCGGGCAATTTTGAGTTACCTGAAGGGGTCGTGGCGCACGATGTGCGTCATTTTCGCGCTGCTCATCGTGCAGGCGTACTGCGACCTGACGCTGCCGACCTATATGAGCAACATCGTGGACGTCGGCATTCAGCAAAACGGCGTGGAACGCGCTGTACCGGAGCAGATTCGGTCGCAGTCGATGGCGGAGCTGTCGCTGTTTCTGACCGACGAGGAAATCGGGCTGGTCAAGACCGGTTACTGGGAGGAGGACGGCGTGCTGACGCGCAAGACCTATCTGGACGACGCGCAGATGGACGCGCTGGCCGAGGCGCTTTCTGTGCCGATGGTGATCGTCTCCCAGCTCGCGCAGGCGGAGGATGCGCCGTACAGCCTGGACGAGCTGTGGCAGGCGTGGGAGCTGGGCGTGGTGGACAAAGAACAGCTGCTGGCGCTGCGGGAGCAGGCGGCCGCGCAGATGGGCGACCTGTCCGGCAGCACGGTCGAGCAGATGGCGATTGCCTACGTCCAGCAGGAATATGAGGCGATGGGCATCGACATGGGCGAATACCGCAGCAGCTATCTGTGGAACACGGGCGCGAAGATGCTCGGTCTGGCGGCGCTCAGCGTGTGCGCGGCGGTGGTCGTTGGACTGTTGGCCAGCCGCACGGGCGCGGGCATCGGGCGCGACCTGCGCAACGGCGTGTTCGGCAACGTGCTGCGCTTTTCCAACGCCGAGATGGATCGCTTTTCCACGGCTTCGCTCATCACGCGCTGCACCAACGACATCCAGCAGGTACAGATGGTTGTGGTGCTGATGCTGCGCATGGTGCTGTACGCGCCGATCTGCGCGGTCGGCGGCATTCTCAAGGTTGCGCGCACGAGAACCGGCATGGGATGGATCATCTTCGTCGCGGTCGTCGCGGTGTTCGCGGTGATCGGCACGCTGATGTCGCTCTCGTTGCCCAAGTTCAAGCGCATGCAGTCGCTGGTCGATCAGCTCAACCGGATCAGCCGCGAGATTCTGACCGGTGTCATCCCCATCCGCGCGTTCAGCCGGGAAAAGCACGAGGAGGCGCGCTTTGCGCAGGCCAACACCGACCTGATGCGCACGCAGCTGTTCACCAACCGCGTTATGTCGTTCATGATGCCGGCGATGATGCTGGTGATGAACGGCATCACGGTGATGATCGTCTGGTTCGGCGGCAAGGGCGTCGATCTGGGCCGGCTGCAGGTGGGCGACATGATGGCGTTTATCAACTACACGATGATGATCGTCATGTCGTTTATGATGCTGACGATGATCTCCATCCTGCTGCCGCGCGCGGGCGTCGCGGCCGACCGCATCAACGAGGTGCTGCACACCGCGCCGACCATCCTCGACCCGCCGCAGGCGGCGGAGAACGGAGAGCAATCGCGCGACTGGCGCGGCTGCATCCGCTTTGAAGACGTCTCGTTCCGCTATCCGGGCGCAGACAGCGACGCGCTGTCGCACATCAGCTTTACGGCGGAGCCGGGCAGGACGACGGCCATCATCGGCTCGACCGGCTGCGGCAAGACGACGCTGCTCAACCTGATTCCGCGCCTGTACGACGTCACGGAGGGGCGCGTCACCATAGACGGCGTGGACGTGCGTGCGCTGCCGCAGAAGACGCTGCGCGCGCAGCTGGGCTATGTGCCGCAGAAGGCCGTGCTGTTCTCCGGCGACATCGCCTCCAACCTGAAGTTTGCCGGCGGCGTCTCGGACGAGGCCATGGAGCGGGCGGCGGACATCGCGCAGGCATCCGAGTTTATCGAGGGAAAGGTGGACCGCTACCACAGCGCGATTGCGCAGGGCGGCGGCAACGTGTCCGGCGGACAGAAGCAGCGCCTGTCCATCGCCCGCGCGATTGCCAGACAGCCGCGCGTGCTGCTGTTTGACGATTCGTTCTCCGCGCTCGACTACAAGACGGACGCCGCACTGCGGCAGGCGCTGCGGCAGAACGCGGGCGACGCGACGGTGCTCATCGTCGCGCAGAGAATTTCGACGATTTTGCACGCCGATCAGATCATTGTGCTCAACGAGGGCAAAGTTGACGGCATCGGCACACACGAATCGCTGCTGCGCTCGTGCAGAACCTATCGGGAGATTGCGGAGAGCCAGCTGAGCGCGCAGGAGCTGGAAGGAGGCGCGGAGACGTGAGCCAATCAAGAAGACCGGGGTTCCGGGGGCCGGGCGGCCCGCCGGGTGCGGCTGTGGAAAAGGCAAAAAATTTCCGGGGTACGCTGCGCAGGCTGCTGCGCTATATCGGCGCATACCGCTTCGGCGTGCTCGCGGTGCTGTTGTTCGCGGTCGGCAGCACGCTGTTTCAGATCACCGGACCGAAGATTCTGAGCCGGGCGATCACCCTGCTGTATGAAGGGTTGATCGACAAGCTGTCCGGCGCGGGCGCGATTGATTTTGCGCGCATCGGACGCATTTTGCTGCTGCTGCTCGCCATCTATCTGCTCAGCTCGCTGTTTTCATTCGTACAGGGCTGGGTGATGTCGGGCATCACGCAGAACATCTGCTTCCGCATGCGCCGCGAGATCAGCGAGAAGATCAACCGCCTGCCGCTGGGCTATTTTGAGAGCCGCACGGTCGGCGAGGTGCTCTCGCGCATCACGAACGACGTCGACACGCTGGGGCAGAGCCTTAACCAGAGCATCACGCAGCTCATCACGTCGGTGACGACCATCGCCGGTGTGCTCGTGATGATGCTCACGATCAGCCCATTGATGACGCTGATCGCGCTGGTCATCCTGCCGGTGTCGCTGCTGTTCGTTCTGCTCGTCGTGCGCGTCAGCCAGAAATATTTCCGCGCGCAGCAGAAGTATCTGGGCGACATCAACGGACAGATTGAGGAGACCTTTTCCGGACACAACATTGTGCGCGCGTTCAACCAGGAGGAGCGCACGGAGGACACCTTCCGCAAGACCAACGACCAGCTGTACGAATCGGCGTGGAAATCGCAGTTTTTGTCCGGCTTAATGCATCCACTGATGCAGTTTGTTGGCAATTTGGGCTATGTGGGCGTCGCCGTGGCGGGTTCCATGCTGGCGGTTGCCGGCGCGATCACGGTAGGCGACATTCAGGCGTTCATCCAGTATGTGCGCAACTTCACGCAGCCGATCACGCAGCTGGCGCAGGTATCCAACATGCTGCAATCGATGGCGGCTGCTGCCGAGCGCGTCTTTGAATTCCTCGCGGAGGAAGAAGAGGAGCAGACGGCGGAAAATCCGGTTTCCGCCGGTCACATCCGGGGCGCGGTGCAGTTCGATCACGTGCGCTTCGGCTACGACGCGAGCAAGCCGGTCATTCACGATTTCACATGTGAGGTCGAACCGGGACAGATGGTCGCGATTGTCGGGCCGACGGGCGCGGGCAAGACGACGATGGTCAAGCTGCTGATGCGGTTTTACGACGTTAACAGCGGCGCCATCCGGCTGGACGGGCACGATGTGCGCGCGTTCAACCGCTCTGAGCTGCGCGAGGGCTTCGGCATGGTCTTGCAGGATACCTGGCTGTTTAAGGGCACGATTATGGAGAACATCCGCTACGGGCGGCTGGACGCGACAGATGAGGAGGTCATCGCCGCGGCGAAGGCGGCGCACGCGGATCACTTCATTCAGACGCTGCCCGGCGGCTATCAGATGGAGCTGAACGAGGAGATCAGCAATGTTTCGCAGGGACAGAAGCAGCTGCTGACCATCGCGCGCGCCATTCTGGCGGACAATCCCGTGCTCATCCTCGACGAGGCGACCTCTTCGGTCGATACCCGCACCGAGGCGCTCATCCAGTCGGCGATGAACCGCCTGATGGAAGGGCGCACGAGCTTCGTCATCGCGCACCGTCTGTCCACCATCCGGGAAGCGGATAAAATTCTGGTCATGCGCGACGGCGACATCGTCGAGCAGGGCACGCACCGCGAGCTGCTCGCGCGCGGCGGCTTTTACGCCGAGCTGTACAACAGCCAGTTCGCCTCTTAACCCGCTCCCGCTTTTCTTTGCGAAAAGAAAAGCGGGGCAAAAGAAACGGTGCCCGCGCTCCCGCGCGCGCCAAAAAGCCCGGACAAACGCGTCCGGGCTTTGGCTTGGGTTTCTGCGAAAGGCGATATGTTGCAGGTGCGGCACCGAAGCCCCTCCTGCAAGGAACTGTTTTACAGGTGCGGCACCAAAGCCTCCCCTGAGAACCGTTATTTTACAGGCACGGTACAAAAAGCCTCCCTTGTGTAAAGGGAGGTGGCGCGGCTCCGCCGCGCCGGAGGGATTGAGATATAGGCGGAACAGCTTTCGCGAAATCTCGCAGGTATACGACAATCCCTCCCACAGCTTCGCTGACAGCTCTCGTTGCACGCGGGAGCCGTGCGCGCCAAAAAGCCCGGACAAACGCGTCCGGGCTTTGGCTTTATCTGGCGAAAAAGTGTGGCTTTTACAGAGAAGGTACGAAGGAGCCGTGGAGTTCGGCTCTGTTTTTTATCGCAAAGCGGTCACTGCTCCAGCGCTTCCAGCAGTTCGGTAATCGTGCGCCGGTACACCGGATGCACGAGATACGGCGCAATCTGCGCCAGCGGCCGCAGGACAAACGCGCGCTTGGGGATTTCCGGGTGCGGCACGTGCAGATCGTCGTCCGCGATGACCGCGTCGTCGTAAAACAGGATGTCCAGATCGAGCGTGCGCGGCCCCCAGTGCACCAGGCGCTCGCGCCCGGCCGCCTGTTCGATCGCATGCAGGCGGGCGAGCAGCTCGTGCGGCGGCAGCAGTGTGCGCACGCACAGCACGGCGTTGAGAAAATCGTCCTGCGGCACGCCGCCGTAAGGCGCGGTGAGCAGATAGTCGGACACGGTCTGCACGCGCATGTCCGCGTCCGCGCGCAGCGCCTGCACCGCGCCGTCGAGATAGGCGGTCTTGTCGCCCAAATTGGAGCCGAGCGCGACATAGGCCGTGTGCCAGCCGCGCGTGATGCAAACGGACGCGGTTTCCAGCGGCAGGCCGATGGGCGCCCACGGTTTTTCGATTTCCAGCCGGATGCGCGCCAGCTGCGGCAGCGTGCGCAGCAGATGGGCGCACAGCCGCTCCGCCGCGGTTTCCAGCAGGCGGAACGTGTGCTCGGTCAGATAGCGGTGGATTTCCGCGCACACCGCGCCGTAATCCATCGAATGGGACAGTTCGTCGGTCAGCCCGGCGCGGCGCAGGTCGGTGTACAGCACGGCGCTGACGAGGAATTTCTGTCCGAGCTGGTTTTCTTCGGGGAACACGCCGTGGTGTGCGAACACCTCCAGCCGTTTGATGCGGATTTCGTCCATGCTATGCCTCCTCCCCGGCGCGCAGGATTGCCGCGGTCATATCGACGGCGCGGCGGTTCGCCTGCACATCGTGTACGCGCACAAAGGCGCAGCCCTTCATCATGCCGATGACCGTCGTGGCGAGCGTGCCCTCCTCGCGCTGGTCGACGGGCAGGTGCAGCGTGTTGCCGATCATCGATTTGCGCGAAGTGCCCAGCAGGAGCGGATAGCCCAGCTCGTGCAACAACTCCAGATGGTTCATCAGCAGGAGGTTGTGCTCGAGCGTCTTGCCGAAGCCGATGCCGGGGTCGAGCAGGATGGCGTCGTCGGCGATGCCTGCCTCCTTCGCGCGCCGGACGCAGGCGCGCAGGTCGTCCTGCACGTCGCGCAGGAAGTCGCGGTAGACCGGTTGCTGGCGGTTGTGCATCAGGCAGCAGGGGACGCCCGCCTGTGCGACGACCTGCGCCATATCCGGGTCGTATTGCAGTCCCCAGATGTCGTTGACGAGGTCTGCGCCGGCCGCCAGCGCGGCGCGCGCGACGGCGCTCTTATAGGTATCCACCGACACCGGGATGTCAAATTCGCGCTTGACCGCTTCGATGACCGGCGCGACGCGGTCGATTTCCTCCGCATCGGGCAGCAGCGTGTAGCCCGGGCGGGTGGATTCGCCGCCGATGTCGAGGAGATCCGCGCCGGCGTCGATCATGTCCTGCGCGTGGCGCAGCGCCGCGTCCATGCCGCGCCACTTGCCGCCGTCGGAAAACGAATCCGGTGTCACATTCAAAATGCCCATCACATAGGTGCGATGGGCGGTATCAAACAGCTTTCCGCCAATTTTCATATCTATAGAACCTTCTTTCACAGGAAAACAGTCGCGTTGCGCCGCGCCTCCGGCCAGTAGCAGGTATCCGCGGCGGCGCAGGCGAAGCACATGCGGCTGGCGTGATCCGCCTCATGCAGCAGCTGCGCCAGACTGTCCGGCGCGTCGCCCGTGCGGTGCCGCCCGATCGCGTGCAGAATCTGCTGCTGCTCGCGCGCGGTGAACGCGGTTTCGCGCAGCAGCTCGCGCGCCATCGGAAGCCCCGCCTGCGCGTGCGGCGCGCCCGTGGTATATTGCTCCAGCCGCCCCAGATCGTGCAGCAGCGCCGCCGCGTAAATCTGGTCGCGCGCATACGGCGCGCCGCGCTCGACCGCCAGCAGTGCGGCGATGCGCGCCACGTCGAGCAGATGCGGCAGACCGTGGCGGCAGTAGATGCGCCCGGCCTCCAGCTCGTCGATGCGCCGCAGCCAGTCCCGATAGCGCGGGCTGTGCAAAATCGGCTGAATGCGTTTCATTTCTTCTATCATAGCTCTTCCTCCACCGCCTGCCGCAGCGCGCGCAGCCAGGACAGCGAGCCGAACGCGACGATTGCGCCGTCTTTGCCCGCCGCCGCCCGCGCGTGCCGCAGTGCCTGCGGCACGCTGTCCGCCGCCTCCACGCTGCCGCAGAACTGCCGCAGGCAGGCCGCGAGCTGCTGCGCCGGGAGCGCGCGCGGGTTGTCCGGCGTGACTGTGACGATGTGCCGGGCGAGCGGCGCCATCAGACGCCCGACCTCGGCAAACTCCTTGTCCGCGAGCACGCCGGCGATCTCGACCACGCCGCCGTCCGGCCAGCGCCGCAGAACCTCCTCGCGCAGGCGCGCCGCCGCGTCCGGGTTGTGCGCGCCGTCGATCAAAATGGGCGGGCGCGCGCCCAGCAGCTGCATGCGCCCCTCCCAGCGGACGGCGCGCAGGCCGCGCCGCATGGCCTCGTCGGAGACGGGAAAGGCGGTCAGACAGCGCACGGCGGCGATGGCGGTTGCCGCGTTGCGCGCCTGCACCAGACCGGGCAGTGACACGGCCACCTGGGCGTCGGTCTCGCTGTCGAACACGATGCCGTGCGCGTCCGCGCGCGTGACGGTGCAGCGCTCCGGGCGCACGACCGTCAGCGGACAGCCGCTCTCCCGGCACAGCGCGGCGACGGTGCGCTCCACCCGCGCGTCCTGCCCCTGCAGCACGACGGGCACACCGGGCTTGCAGATGCCGGCCTTGGCGCGCGCGATCTGCTCGATGGTATCGCCGAGGAATCTGGTGTGATCCATGCCGATGCTCGTCAGCACGCTGACGGCGGTCGTCCGGACGACGTTGGTCGCGTCGTCGCACCCGCCCATGCCGCATTCGATCACCGCGATGTCGCAATCGTTTTGCGCGAACCAGCAGAAGGCGAGCGCGGTTTCCAGCTCGAAGGCGGTCGGCGTGGTCTGACCGTCCGCGCGCATGGCGGCGCACAGCGCGAGCAGGCGCGTCATCCAGGCGGCGTAGTCCGTTTCGGGAATCATATCGCCGTCGATCTGCCAGCACTCGCGCGCGTGGAACACGGCGGGGGAGCTGAACGACGCGACCCGATAGCCCGCCGCGCGCAGCATGGCGGCGATCATGGCGAGCGTGGAGCCCTTGCCGTTGGTGCCCGCGATGTGGACGACGGGCAGGCGGTCCTGCGGGTTGCCCAGCCGCGCCAGCAGCGCGCGCAGCGGCCCCAGCCCGGGCACGATGCCCTTCTGCGCGGCCAGCTGTGCGAGCGCCTCCCGCGCCTGCGCATACGACAGCGCGCGGCGGCGGTAGGTCACAAACGTGCAGGGGATGGCGTCCGCCGCGTCGGTGCGCTCGGTCACGTCGAACGCGGACGGGTCAAACGGCGGGAACAATGTGTCGCCGTCGAACGGCGCGTGCAGTTCTGTCAGATACAGCACGTCCGCCAGCGGCAGCGCCTCGCGGTACAGGCGCGCGCCGCCGCAGATGAACACATCGCGCCCGCCCGCCAGCGCGAGCGCCTGCGGCAGGCTGGACGCCGTCGTGCAGTGCGGCGCGTCAAAGCGCGCGGTGCGCGAGACGACGATGGTCTCGCGCCCGGGCAGCGGACGCCCGATTTCCTCGTAGGTTCTGCGCCCCATCACCAGCACATGCCCCATGGTCAGGTCGCGAAAGCGGCGTTTGTCCGCCGGGATGTCCCACGGGATGCGGCCGTCCTTCCCGATGACCCGATTTTGCGCGCACGCGGCGATCACTGCAATCATAGCGTTCCTCCACAGATTTTTTCTCGCATAATAGGATACCATATTTTGACCGGCGTGACAAATGCGATCGGGGAGATTGTGCACAGCGGGCGCGGCGCGCGCCGAAATTTGGACAAATCTGCACAACAGAAAAACGCGGTCTGCCCGTTGCATTTTTCCGCGCAATGAATTACACTGAAAAAGACCAAAAGTTACCCAGGGAGGAACGGAATTATGAATACCATCGAGTGCATCCGGGCGCGCCGCAGCGTCCGCAAATTCACATCGCAGCCGGTGCCGCGCGCGGTGCTGGAGGAGGTCGTCGCGGCGGCGGCCTACGCGCCGTCGTGGAAAAACACGCAGATTTCCCGCTATCTCGCCATCGAGGGGCGCGCGGCCATCGACGCAATCGCGGCCAACTACGCGGCGTTCAACCAGCGCACGCTGTCCACCGCGCCGCTGCTCATCGCGCAGTGCTGCGTCAAACAGCGCAGCGGCTACGAGCGCGACGGCTCGTTTTCGACCGACCGCGGCGACGGCTGGCAGATGTACGACTGCGGCATCGCGGCGCAGACGTTCTGCCTGGCCGCGCACGAGCACGGCCTCGGCACGGTCATTTTGGGAATCTTCGACCGGCCGGCGCTGGAACAGCACTTGCAGCTGCCGGAAAATCAGGAGCTCGTCGCGCTGATCGCGGTTGGCTATCCGGACGAAGCGCCCAGCGCGCCGCGCCGCAAGGGCGTCGCAGATCTGCTGACCTACGCGGATGCGTGAGCCGGCGCATCCGCCCGCAAGGACCTGCCCCAATCGGGCGGGTCTTTTGTTTTTTTGGTCGCTTTTTGCCAAGATGTGGAAGATATTGGCGGTTTTGGGTTGCCGGTTGAAACAAATGGGGATATAATAGAGGTGGGTGGACATACATTGAGGATGATATACACGGGAGGTACATTGCATGAAACAGAAGATTGGAATTTTGCTGCTTTTGCTGGCGCTTTTGACGGGACAGCTCCCGGCGGCGGCCACAGAGCGCGCGCGTGAGACGGGGGAGACGATCACGGGCTGCGTGTCCGAAGTCAACCCGCTGTACCGCGGTGTGGTGGACGAGACGGACGGGGCGGACGAGACAGACGGAGACTTCTCCGGAACCGCGTCGGAATACCGGCAGAGCGGAGAGCAGAGCGAAGGATATGACGCCTCCAAGGCGACATACTACACCAGCATCGCCGACGCGGCGGAGCTGGTGCGCGGACAGATGGCGAACCGGCAGCAGATTGTCACGCTCGCCTACCGCACGACGGTGGCCTCCACCAGCGAGGACCCGAAGGTGAGCATCGTCAAGAGCATCGTTGCGAAGGCGCTGGAGGAGACCGGCAACGAGAACGAGGGCGACTACCTGCGCTGGCAGTATGGGCGCTATGTCTGCAACATTCAGGGCGATTCCGTGGCGAACGGCGACGGAACCAGCACCTATTCGTACAAGTTCATCTATTCCTTTGAGTACTATACGACGGCGGAGCAGGAGCGCACGCTGAACGAAACGCTGACAGAGGCGCTGCGCGGGCTGAATCTGTCGCAGGCGACCGACTACCAGAAGATCGACCGCATCTATGACTACATCTGTGACCACGTCAGCTACGACGGCGAGGACACGACGACGCAGAAATACACGGCGTACAGCGCGCTCGAACGCGGCACGGCGGTATGCCAGGGCTATGCGCTGCTGCTGTATCGCATGCTGCGCGAGGCCGGATTCTCGACGCGCATCATCGCCGGAACCGCGACGGCGAGCGGCGAGAACCACGCCTGGAACATCGTCCGGCTCGGCGATGTGTATTACTATCTGGACAGCACCTGGGACGCGGGCAACGCCAACCACAACTATTTCCTGCGCGGCACGGGCGACTTCCCCGGCCATCAGGCGTGGGAGGACTACACGACGGAGGACTTTGCCGCCACCTATCCGGTCGCGGAGAGCAAATTTGAAGCGGATGCGGCGGACGACCCGGCGCTCGGCGTGCTCGGCGCGGGGACCTGCGGCGACGGCATCACGTGGAGCCTGTCGGCGGACGGCGTGCTGACGCTGCGCGGCAGCGGCAAGATGGACAACTACCGCGCCGGCAAGACGCCGTGGGCGGAGCTGACCGACAACATCACGGCGCTCGACATCGGCTGCGGCATCACCGCAATCGGCAGCGACGCCTTTTCCGGCTGCACGGCGCTGAACACGGCGGTCGTACTGCCGGACACGGTGGAGGAGATCGGCAGCGGCGCGTTTGCCGGCTGCACGGCGCTTCCGTCCGTCGATATTCTGCCGCAGACGGCGACAATCGCCAGCGGCGCGTTCCCGGCGGGCACGGTGCTGCGCGGCTGCGCGGGCAGCGCGGCGGAGACGGCGGCGAGCGCGGAGGGATTGACATTTGAGGCGGCGCAGAGCATTGCGGACGCCGCCATCCAGCTGTCGCAGACTACCTACGTCTACACCGGGACGGCCTGCACGCCGGAGGTGACGGTGACGGCGGCGGACGGCGCCGCTGTGCCGCACAGCGTGCAGTACTGCGACAATGTGTTCGCGGGCACGGCGCAGGCCGTTGTGTCCGGCGGTGAGGGCTATGCCGGCAAGACGGCGGTGTCGTTCTCCATTGAAAAGGCCACGCCGCAGGTGCAGGCGCCGCAGGGACTGTCGGCGCTCTGCGGACAGGAGCTGAGCGCTGTTCTGCTCAGCGCCGCCTTTGCCTGGCAGCAGCCGGAGCAGGAAGTCGGCATGAGCGAGCACAGCGAGACCTTCTATCTGACGTACACGCCGCTCGACACGGACAACTACGTGGCGGTGACCGACATTCCGGTGACGGTTTCCGTGCGCGATTCCATCGGCCTGAGCAGCGTTGCCGAGACGAGCTATGTCGGCGCGGAGGTGCGGCTGATCGCGTCCGCGTTCCCGAGAAACGCGCCGTCGGGGCTGCTGACCTGGAGCAGCGACGCGCCGGAGGTGGCCTCCGTCGCGAGCGACGGCATTGTGACGGTCAACGGGCAGGGCACGGCGACCATCACAGTGCGCAGCGTCACCGGCGCGTATGCGCAGTGCGAGATGACGGTCGGACAGCTGCCGTTTACCGACGTGGCTCAGGGTGCGTGGTACTATGACGCGGTGGCGTATGCGCACGGGCACGGGCTGTTTTCCGGCATGACGCCGACGACCTTCAAGCCGAACGCGAACATGACGCGCGCCATGCTGGTGCAGGTGCTGTACAGCATGTCCGGCGCGCCGGAGGTGACTGAGAGCTCGCCGTTCAGCGACGTGCCGGACGGCAAGTGGTACACCGACGCCATCGTCTGGGCGTCGGGCAATGGCGTCGTGTCGGGCACGGGCAACGGGGAGTTTTCGCCCAATGCGCACATCACCCGCGAGCAGACGGCTGTGATGCTGCACAAGTACGCCGGGCTGTACGGCTACTCGACGTCGTACTACGTCAGCCTCAGCAGCTATGAAGACGATCAGGACGTATCCAACTGGGCGATTCACTCGATGCAGTGGGCGGTCGGCAACGGCCTGATTTCGGGCACGCCGAACAACGAATTGCAGCCGCGCGGCAAGGCGACGCGCGCGCAGCTCGCGCAGATCATGATGCAGTTCTGCTACAACATCGTCTGCGGATGACCGCAGCGGACAGAAGAAACAAAACCGGCGCCCGGAGAAGCGAGAGCAGCTTCCCGGACGCCGGATTTTTTTGTGTGGAATTTTCGGTCACTCCGCGTCCGCGTCGGGGGCGGGCGGGGCGAGCCGCAGGCGGCGCTCCTCCTTGCGCCGTTTGCGCAGCGCGCGGAAAAATTCCGTCAGCACCGCCGCGCACTCCTCCTTCAGCAGGCCGCGCACGACGTCCGGCTTGTGGTTGTAGGCCACGTCGAACAGATTGATGAGACTGCCGCACGAGCCGGCCTTGGGGTCGTCCGCGCCGTAATAGACCGTGCGGATGCGCGCGTTGATGATCGCGCCCGCGCACATCGGGCACGGCTCCAGCGTCACGTACAGATCGCAGCGGTGCAGCCGCCAACCGCCCAGCTTTTTGCACGCCTTGCCGATCGCCTCGATCTCCGCGTGCGACAGCGCCGTTTTTTTGGTCTCCCGGCGGTTGCGCCCGCGCCCGACGATTTTGCCGTCGCAGACGACCACGCAGCCGACCGGCACCTCGCCCTCCCCGGCGGAGCGTTTGGCGAGCCGCAGCGCGGCCTTCATGTATTTTTCCTGCTCTGTCATGCCGTCACAACGCCTCCAGATTTCGTAGGATAAAATAGAGCGAAACGAGCAGCGACAGCAGCGCGGGCGCGCTGGTCAGCACGGTGCGCGTCTGTTCGCCCGCCGTCAGCGCCGCGCGGTGCCCAAATGTGCCGTTCCAGATGTCGCGCAGGCAGCCCTCGCGCACGAACAGCGTGACGCCGGCCGCGCCGAGCAGCAGCTCCAGCAGAGAGACCGCGAGCGCGAGCGCCGTGCCGGTGCGCGCGCCCGCCTCCCAGCCGAGGTTGAGCAGCAGATACGTGCCGTTGACCGCGAAGTGTCCGCACATGGACGGCAGCAGCGAGCCGTACCGCCGCCGGATGTAGCCGCCGATCAGGCCGAAGCCGAACGCCAGCGGCAGGATCTCCACGCTGTAGTGGGCGAGCCAGAACGCGATGGAGGTGAGCACAATCGCGCCCCACGTGCCCATGGCGCGCACGGACAGGCTCAGATAAAAGCCGCGGTAGCACAGCTCCTCCACGACCGGCGGGACAAGGGCGACCGCGACAAAGCGCACCGCCAGCGCCGCGCCGCCGTCGGGCATCACAAACACGTCCTGCGGCTCGGTCAGGCCGAACTGGTGCAAAAACGCCTCCATGCCGGTCGCCAGCCAGCTTGCGGCATACGACCAGCCGAGCGTCAGCCCGATGGTCATCAGGTAGACCGTCCCGGACGGGCGGCCGCGCCCCAGCAGATCGTCCGCGCGCATGCCGCTGTACCGCGCCGCCGCCGCCACCGGCAGCGCGAACACGATCAGATACAGCACAAGGTCGCGCACCTCCGCGCCCAGGCTGCCCGCCGCGAACGCCGGCAGCAGGCGGAGAACGGGGTACAGCAGCAGATTGACGAGGACGCTGGCCAGCTCCACCGCGCCGATGACGTCCGCACTGCGGCGCACCTGCCGTATTTCTTCTGTTTTCCAGCCGATAGTCGCCGCCTCCGTTTCCTTTTTTAATCATCATACCACAGCGGGCGCGTTCTGTCATGGAATTTCCCGAATCTGCCGCAAAAACGGCGCTCCGCGCCTCTGTTCGGGGGACGGAACGCCGCTTGTGTGCAGGTTTGTTTTTCTTTTGTGCGGGGTTACGCGGCTCAGCGGCCGGCGCGTGCGCGGCGCTCGTTCATCATGTCGTTGAACTCAGCGCGGGTGACGCTGCCGCCGTACATCATGCGCATGCCGAGCAGCATGGTTCTGTCAAGCGTATCGAACGTCTTCATCTGTCATACCTCCTTGCAGTCAGGATGGGTTGTTTGTTTCGTGCGCGGACGCAGCGGTTCGCGCGGATATCGCCGGAATCAGTGCTTCCGGGCACGGGCGCGCGCGGCGCTGGTGATCTTTTCGCCTTCCAGCTGCATCATGCGTGCTCTCGTCAGTTCATCAAACCATTTCATGTTACTGGGTCAACTCCTTTTTGTCGTTTGGCAGGAGAGGCTGGCCGGGAGCGGCCGACGCCGTCTCTCCGAGTTTGCAGCCGCACAGTACCTTTCGATACCGCAGAACCATCTGGTGAAAGACAGAATCCATGACGGTCTCACCTCCAAAACTTTCATGAAGCGGATTCGCCTGTGTTTGCGTCCGGCGCGTTCCGGTTTGCGCGCCGCCGCGCGGATGCCGCTTCGGGATGGCCGCCGGAGGATGGAGCTCCAGCCGTTCCTCCGGCTCTGTTCCGGACAGCTTTTTGTTGTCCGCAGCTTCGGGGCTGTTTCCCTTCTGCTTGGCTCTATCATACACACTTCTGGATTTCTGCGCAAGCGCAAGAACTCACAGTATTGCACAAATGAGAATCGAATGTTTTGTACACATTATATAATTTCACGCGGTTTACTTATCTATTACACACAATTTACATCGTTTTGCTTTGTACAGATTGACAAGGAAACGACAATCTGGAGCTGCCGCCGCCGCACGGGAGAATTGTCAAAAAAGAGACAAAAAACCGCCCCTGCCGGATTGGGACGCCGGACAGGGGCGGTTTGAAAAACTGTTATTTTGTGATCGTGATGTGCGGATAGGCGAAGTCGATGCCCTCCGCGTCGAAGCGCTTTTTGACCGCACGGTTGAGCGCGAACTTCAGCTTGGTGGCGCTTCCCAGGTCGGTTGCCCACAGCCAGGCGCGCAGAATGACGGCAGAATCTGCAAGCTCGACCACTTCAACCTGCACTTCCGGCTGGTCGGCCTGTGTCGCCGGGTCGCGCACATCCAGGTGCAGCGGCTGCTTGAGCACCTCCTCGCGCAGCAGCTCGATGGCGCGCTCCATGTCGCTCTCGTAGGTGATGCCGACGTTAAAAAATTCACACACCTGGCTGTCCGCGTAGTTGGCGTTTTCGATGACGCCCCCGTTGATCTTGCCGTTGGGGACGATCAGCCGCTTGTTTTCGCCCGTGCGGATCGCCGTGTGCCGCAGCGAGATGTCCTCGACCGTGCCGGACACGCCCATGTCGATGTAGCGCACGAAGTCGCCGATCGCGAACGGCTTGAACAGCAGGATCATGATGCCGCCCGCGATGTTGCCCAGCGCGTCCTGCGAGGCGAAGCTGAGAACGACCGCCACGATGCCGCCGGAGGCGAGCAGCGCGTTGAGCGAATCGCTCGCGCCGGGGATGCTCGAGACGATGACGACGCCGCCGGCGAAGTAGGTCAGCGCCAGCACGACATAGCGCGCGAACGACAGCAGCGTGGTGTCCTGATTGTTGACCTGCATCGCGTCCATCGTGCGCCGGAAGCCCTTGTTGATCAGCTTGACCAGCCACAGCATGACGAAGAAGACGAGAACGATGAAGACCACGCGTCCGACCCAGGCGGGCAGATGGAGCAGGCCGGTGAGCCACTGCACGCCCTCGATCGCCTCGTTGGTCACCTGCGCCGCGTCGTCCGCGCTGGGGATGTCGGCAGAGCCCGCCGTTTTGGTCAGCTTCCAGATCGCTGTTCCCATTGACAACTTCCTTTCTCAAAATACAGCAGGCGGGAGGAAAGGCTCCTCCGGCCTGCCGTCGTTTTTTTGTCCGTGTTTATTTGTACTCGTCCAGCATGGTCTGCACCAGCGTCCGGATGAAGTCCGCCGCGTTGTCCGGGGCGACATCCTCGCGCATCGACTTGTCACGCTTGGACACCTCGACCGCGCCGCGCTTGATCGTCTTCGGGCTGACGATGACGCGCACCGGCACGCCCAGCAGGTCGGCGTCGGAGAACATGTTGCCCGCGCTGACCTTGCGGTCGTCGTAGATCACCTCAACGCCCGCATCCTGAAGCTGCGCATACAGCGCGTCGGAGACCGCGCGCACCTCCGGGTCGGTCGCCTTGATCGCGCAGATGTGCACCTGCCACGGCGCGATGGACATCGGCCAGATCGGGCCGTAGTCGTCGTGCTTGACCTCGCAGACGGACGCCGCCAGACGGCCGACGCCGATGCCGTAGCAGCCCATGATCGGGTAATGCGGCTTGCCGTCCTGGCCGATGTAGGTCATCTCCATCGACTCGGTGTACTTGGTGCCGAGCTGGAAGATGTTGCCCACCTCGATGCCGCGGCTGATGCGGATGTGCGGCTTGCCGCAGACCGGGCAGATCGCGCCCTCGTAGGTCTTGGCGAAGTCCGCGATGCGCGCGTCCGGCGTGTCGCGCTTGACGTTATAGCCGGTGTAGTGGTAGTTTTCCTCGTTCGCGCCGCAGACCGAACTGCTGAGCGCGGCGACCGACTGGTCGACGACATAGGTCACGCCCTCCGGCAGGCCGACCGGGCCGATGAAGCCCGCGACGATGCCGCTCTCCTGCGTGATTTCCGCCGGGTGGATTTCCTCGCCGAGGAAATTGCGCAGCTTGGTCTCGTTGACCTCCAGATCGCCGCGGATGAAGGCGATGACATACTCGTCGGTCAGGTTTTTCTGATAGACGACCGCCTTGCACGAGGCGTTGGCCGGCAGGTGCAGGTAGTCGCACACCGCCTCGATGGTCTTGGTCTCCGGGGTGAGCACCTTGGTCAGCGGCGCTTCCTCCGTCTCCGGCGCCTCGACGATGCAGTCCGCCGCCTCCATGTTGGAGCGGTAGCCGCAGTCGCACAGGACAATCGTATCCTCGCCGCAGTCGGTCAGCAGCATGAACTCGTGCGAGACGCTGCCGCCCATCATGCCGGAATCCGACTGCACAGCGACGACCTCCGGGATGCCGGCGCGGCGGAAGATGTTCTCATACGCCGTGTAGCAGCGCTGGTAGTACTGCTCCAGATCCTCCTGCGAGGTGTGGAACGAATAGGCGTCCTTCATGGTGAACTCGCGGACGCGGATCAGGCCGCCGCGCGAGCGCGGCTCGTCGCGGAACTTGGTCTGGATCTGATAGATCATGAACGGATAGCTGGTGTACGACTGCGCCGCGCCGCGCGCCAGATGGACGGCGGCCTCCTCGTGCGTCATACCGAGGACGACCGGCTGGCCGCCTCTGTCCTTGAAGCGCGCCATCTCGCTGCCGATGGACTCGTAGCGGCCGGATTCCTGCCACAGCGACGCCGGCATGACGACGGGGAACAGAACCTCCTGTCCGTCGATTTTGTCCATTTCCTCGCGGATGATCGCCTCGATCTTCTTGGTGATGCGTTTGGTCGGCATGTACAGCGAGTAGATACCCGCCGTCATCTGCTTGATGTAGCCGCCGCGCACCATGAGCTTATGGCTGTCCAACTGGCAGTCCGCCGGGGTCTCCTTGAAGCGGCTGCCGAGCATGCTGCTCATTTTCATCGTAATTCGATTCCTTTCTGTCCGCGGAACCGCGTCCGCGGTATGGTTTTTCCGCACCTTCTCTGCGCCGCGGTCATACGCTGAAAGCAGAATGAATCCGCGCAGGAGGTGCTGCTTGATGTATGCCAGTTTTTATGTCCGCCCATCCGCCGGAGAGCAGGTGGAAACCACCGTCTCCCTGCGCCCGGATACGCGCCCGGCGCTGCTCGGCGCGGCCGTCGGAGAGGACGGCAAGCCGGTCGCGGGGGCGCTCGCCGTGCTGACCGTCTCGGGGAAAACCGGGCCGGACCGCGTCGAGCGCGTGACGTACACCGACGAGCTGGGGCGGTTCGCCTTCGGCCCGCTCGAGCCGGGCGCGCTCTATCAGGTCAGCCTGTACGCCGACGCGATGCTGCGCCGCTCGCTCGAGCAGCCGGAGGGATAGGTTCAGATCAGCTGTTCGCGGCTCTTGGTGTCGATCTCCTCGCGCAGCGCGGCGATCAGGCCGTCGAGCGACAGCGTGGTTGTCTTGCCCTTGCGGTCGCGGACGGAAACCGTGCCGTCCTCCTGCTCCTTGTCGCCGAGCACCAGCATGTACGGCACCTTCTGCGACTGCGCCTCGCGGATCTTGTAGCCTAACTTTTCGCTGCGATGGTCGACCTCGATGCGCAGGCCGGCCGCGCTCAGCGCCTGCGCGACCTGATCGGCGTAGTCCGCGGTGCGGTCGGTGACCGGCAGCGCCTTCACCTGAACGGGCGCCAGCCAGGTCGGGAACGCGCCGGCGAAGTGCTCGGTGATGACGCCGATGAAGCGCTCGATGGAGCCGAGGACGACGCGGTGGATCATGACCGGGCGGTGCTTCTCGCCGTCCGCGCCGGTGTATTCCAGCTCAAAGCGCTCGGGCAGCTGCATGTCCAGCTGGATCGTGCCGCACTGCCAGGTGCGTCCCAGCGAATCCGCCAGATGGAAGTCGAGCTTCGGGCCGTAGAACGCGCCGTCGCCCTCGTTGATGACGTAGGACTTGCCCATCTCGGAGACGGCGGCCTTCAGCGTCTCGGTGGCGAAATCCCAGTCCTTCTCGTCGCCCATGTGGTCTTCCGGCATCGTGGAGACCTCGATCTCATACTCCAGGCCGAAGACCGAGTAGACCTCGTCGAACAGGCGGACGACGTTCTTGATCTCATCCTTCATCTGCTCCCAGGTCATGAAGATGTGGGCGTCGTCCTGCGTGAAGCAGCGCACGCGGAACAGGCCGTGCAGCGCGCCGGACAGCTCGTGCCGGTGCACCAGACCCAGCTCGCCCATGCGCAGCGGCAGGTCGCGGTAGGAGTGCGGCTCGGACTTGTAGACCAGCATGCCGCCCGGGCAGTTCATCGGCTTGACGGCGAAATCGACGTCGTCGATCACTGTCGTGTACATGTTTTCCTTGTAGTGATCCCAGTGGCCGGAGCGCTCCCACAGGCCGCGGTTGAGCATCATCGGCGTGGAGATCTCCACATAGCCGTAGCGCTTGTGCACCTCGCGCCAGTAATCGATCAGCGTGTTGCGCAGCGTCATGCCCTTCGGCAGGAAGAACGGGAAGCCGGGGCCCTCCTCCATCAGCGTGAACAGGCCGAGCTCCTTGCCCAGCTTGCGGTGGTCGCGCTTTTTCGCCTCCTCGATCTTGTCCAGGTATTCGTCCAGCTCCGCCTTCTTGGGGAAGGCGATGCCGTAGATGCGCTGGAGCGTCTCGCGGTTGGAGTCGCCGCGCCAGTACGCCGCGTTGCAGGCGGTCAGCTTGATGCCGTTGCCCTTGACGCGGCCGGTGGAGTCCAGATGCGGGCCGGCGCACAGGTCGGTGAACTCGCCCTGGCGGTAGAACGAAATCGCGGCGTCCTCCGGCAGGTCGTTGATGAGCTCGACCTTGTACGGCTCGTCCTTCATGAAGTCGAGCGCCTCGGCGCGCGGCAGCTCAAAGCGCTCCAGCTTGAGCTTTTCCTTGCAGATTTTGCGCATCTCCGCCTCGATCTTTTCCATGATCTCCGGCGTGAACGCGAACGGGGAGTCGAGGTCGTAGTAAAAGCCGTTGTCGATCGACGGGCCGATGGCCAGCTTGACCTCCGGATACAGGCGCTTGACCGCCTGCGCCAGAATATGCGAGCAGGTGTGCCAGTAGGTCTTGCGGTACTGCTCGTTTTCAAACGTAAACTGATTGTCTGCCATGAAAAAATTCCTCCTTGTTTTCCGGGGGCAGAAAAAAATCCCACCCCTGACTGAAATCAGGGGTGGGATGACATTGCATCTCACGGTTCCACCCTGCTTGACGCAGCTGCGCTGCGCCCGCTCATTGCCGCTGTAACGTGCGGTGTCCGTCGCGGGATACTGCACTTCCCCCGCGCGGCTCCGGGAGCGGTTGCACCGAACCACATCGGCGGCGGCCGCTTGCAGCTGCTGCGTCCGCTCTCTGTGCGCGCGATCTGCGCGGCCCGTGCATTCCCTTCAACGCCTTTGTTCTATCGTGCCTTTTATTGTACAACACGACTTTTCCACTGTCAACCGACAGTTTGGACAAAAATCCGCCCGGCTCACGCGCCGGACAGCATGGCGCTGCTCTCGCGCACCGCCAGCGCGATCTCGCCGTCCGCCGCCTGCACCTCCACCCATTGTCCCGCCTTGCCGGACAGCAGCAGCGCGGCGAGCGGGTCGGTCACGCGGCGCGCCACCGCGTCGCGCACAGCGCGCGCTCCGCGCGATGCATCGACGACGCCGAGCGCCTGCTCCGCCGCGCTGTCCCAGGTCAGCCGCGTCCCGCGCGCCAGACAGCGCCCGGCCAGCAGCGACAGCTCGCGCGCCGCAATCGCCGCGCAGTCCGCGCGGGTGAGCGGGGAAAAGACGATGATGTCGTCCAGGCGCGCCGCCAGCTCCGGCTGAAGGACGCGCTGCGCCTCCTCGCGGACGCGGGCCTGCTGCTGCCGCGCGCCGTCCGCCGCAAAGCCGACCGCGCGCCCGCGGCTGCCGCTGCCCAGATTGGAGGTCAGCACGAGGACGGCGTGGCGGAAATCCGCGCTGCGCCCCTCCGCGTCGCTCAGCCGCCCGTCCTCCAGCAGGCGCAGCAGCAGGCGCAGCACGTCGGGATGCGCCTTTTCCACCTCGTCGAACAGCACGACCGAGCGCGGGCGGCGGCGGATCTTTTCGGTCAGCTGCCCGCCCTCCCCGTAGCCCTTGTAGCCGGGCGGCGCGCCGATCAGCCGCGCGACGTCGTGCGGCTGCTGGTATTCCGACAGGTCAATGCGGATCAGCCCGTCGCGCCCGAACAGCGTGCGGGCGAGCGCGGCGCACACCGACGTCTTGCCCACGCCGGTCGGGCCGGTCAGCAGCAGCGCCGCCACCGGGCGCGCCGCATCGCGCAGCCCCGCGCCGCCGCGCCGCACGGCGCGGCAGATCGCCTGCACCGCGGCCTCCTGCCCGATCACCGCGCGCCGCAGCTCGTCCTCCAGCCGCAGCAGGCGGCCGGCATCGTCGCCCTCCGCCGCGGCAGAAAAGCCGTCAAAGCGCCGCGCGCAGCGGGCGATTTCCCGCGCCGTGACCGCCGTTCCGCCCTCCAGATGCACCGCCGCGCACGTCTCGTCCAGCAGGTCGATGGCCTTGTCCGGCAGGCGGCGCTCGGGGCGCGTGCGGACAGAAATGCGCACGGCGGCGCGCAGGGCGTCCGCCGCGATGTGCACGCGGTGGTGCTGCTCGTAGCGCGGCGCGAGCCCGCGCAGAATCTGCTCCGCGCCCGTCTCGTCCGGCTCCGCGACGTCGATGCGCTGAAAGCGCCGCTCGAGCGCCGCGTCCTTTTCGATCGTCCGGTGGTATTCCTCCACCGTCGTCGTCCCGATCAGGCGGATCTCGCCGCGCGCGAGCGCCGGCTTGAGCAGGTTGGAGGCGTCGATGGCGCCCTCCGCCGAGCCCGCGCCCACCAGCGTGTGCACCTCGTCGACAAAGGCGATGATGCTGCGCGAGGCGCTCAGCTCGCGCACGATGGTCTTGAGCCGCTCCTCAAACTCGCCGCGGTATTTGGTGCCGGAAATCAGGCTCGCCATGTCGAGGGACACCAGCCGCGCGCCCTTCAGCTCCTCCGGCACGTCGCCGTTGACGATGGCGAGCGCCAGCGCCTCCGCGACCGCCGTCTTGCCGACGCCCGGATCGCCCAGCAGGACGGGGTTGTTCTTGGTGCGCCGCTGTAAAATGGTCATCAGGCGGAACAGCTCGTCCTCGCGCCCGATGACCGGGTCCAGCCGCCCACTGCGCGCCAGCTCGGTCAGGTCGGTCGCATAGCGGTCGAGCGCCGACGTGGACGCCAGCCGTCCGAGCGCGTGCCAGCCCGCGACCTCCTGCGCGATGGAAAGCCCGGTCTGCCGCTCGAGCGCGGGCAGATCGGCGTGCATTTTCTCCATGACGCGGCGCGCCGTGCAGTCGCGGCAGCCGATCAGCGCGCACAGCAGATGTCCGTCGCCCACCTTGCCGCGCCCGGCCGACCGCGCCGCCTGGCGCAGAACGCCGCGCAGATGCTCGCTCACCCGCTCCGGCCGGCGCACGGGCAGTCCGCTCCCGGCCACGCGGGCGGTGTAGTACAGGCTGCGCCAGCCGCTCACGCCGGCCTGCGCCAGCAGCCTGCCCGCGGGCGTGCCGCGCCGCGCCGCCAGACCGACCAGCAGGTGCTCCGTTCCGACGGTGCGCCTGCCCAGCAGACCGGCGCGCCTGGCGGAAATGGCCAGCGCCTGCCGCGCCGCCGCGTCAAACGAACCCTGAAATTCCATCACGTTCCCTCGCTTTCCATTGTGTCCTTCTCTATCTTTACCCACATTTTCCGCTTTTAGACGTTTGCGGCGCATTTTCTTTTTTGTGTAAAGTGCAAAAAAATAGTTGTTTTTTTTCGGCGATGTGGTACAATAAAGGTGAAATCATTACAGGAGGTGCTACACATGGCTTATCAGATCGGTGATGCTTGCATCAGCTGTGGTTCTTGCGCAGGCGAGTGCCCGGTTGGCGCGATCTCTCAGGGCGATAGCAGCTACGTAATCGACGCAGGCGCTTGCATCGATTGTGGCTCTTGCGCTGGAACCTGCCCGGTTGGCGCGATTTCCCAGGCGTAATTTTTCACTTATGCACGTACATGGAAGGCCCGGCAGAGATGCCGGGCCTTTCTCCTGACAAAAAAATCCTCCCGCACCGCCCGCAAAGAGGTCAGACAACCGCTGGCAGAGGGCGCAGGAGGATTTTTTTATGTTTTTGGTTCGTCCGGCGGCGCATCCGGCGCTTCGTCCGGCGCGGGCGCGTCGTCCCCGAGGGGGTTGCCGAAGCTGTCCACCGTGCGGTCGTCGTCGTGGAAGATGACCGGGATGAACTTGGGCGCGAAGCGGCCGCGGCCGCGGCGCTTGACGTAGACATAGCCGATGACGGAGAAGACCACCGCGCCGATGAAGTTGACGAACAGATCCTTCATCGTGTCGATCAGCCCGATGTCGAGGTAGCCGCCGTATTTGGCGATCCAGTCCTCCCCGTTGACGAGCAGCGACTCCACCTCCACGTGGATGGGCACGTTCGCGCCGCTGGGGTTGAGCGCCACCGAGTGGATGGCGGTCACGAAGCGGTCCTTCTGCATGTCCATGGCGAAGGTGCTGTCCATGAAAAATTCAAAAAACTCCCACAGGACGCCAATGGTCATGGAAAAGCAGAACGCCACAATGGCGACGAACACGGGCGACAGCTTGACGAGAAACCGCTCGCTTCGGTTGAAGATATCCACGAGGGAGAAGCCGATGGCGGCCATCAGAAAGCCGTTGACGGTGTGCAGCATGGTGTCCCAGATGGGGATTTTTTCGTAATAGGCGTTGATTTCGCCCAAAATTTCCGCCGAGAAGATGAACAGCATGAGGATGACCTCGAGAAACGGCGGAAGATCCAGGTCGAGCTTGCGCTCGATGAAGCGGGGCAGGCCGAGCAGGAACAGCGACAGAAAGCAGATGAACACATTCTGGAAGTCGCCGTTGAAAAACTGGCGCACCGCGCAGCCGAGGATGAGGACGGTGAGGATGGAGCGGACAAGCAGCTCCTTGCCCGGTTTTTGTTTTTGTGTCTGCATGGCGGTCTCCGGTTCAGTCCAGCTCGCGCCCGTCGAGCGCGGCGAGGGCGTATTCCAGCGCGAGCGTCAGCTTGGCGCAGGATTTTTCATCGCGGCTGCATTTGTCCATGCGGGCGAGGAAATCGCGCGTCACCGTGCCGCGCAGGCCGTCCTCCTTCTGGTAGCGGTAGAGGTCCTGCATGGCGGACGATTCGTCGATGACCTGCGCGTGGAAGAACGAATGGCGCAGCGAGCGCGCCAGCGCGGCCAGATTGGGCTCGTACATGCGCGTGCCGGTCAGGCGAACCGAGCAGCAGATGCGCGCGGGCGGCTTGGGCAGCAGCGGCAGCAGCGCCTCGGCGAGCATGGTGTCGTTGTTCAGCCCGGTCATGGGCAGCGAGATGGAGGCAAACTCCAGCGCCTCGGACGGGTGCAGCTCGAGCGCGACATCGCCTTTTTCGATGCGCCCGGCGAGATAGCCCTTGACGCCGGTCTCGTCCGACGCCGTCGCGGAAAAGCAGCCCGGACAGCTGAGGGCGGTCTGACCGATGCGGAACACGCCGCTGAAGCGGTGGTTGTGGCCGAGGGCGATGTAGTCGAAGCGGCTGCCGATGACGGCGCTCTCCGAGATGGAGTTGTAGCCGCCGGTGCCGCCCAGCTCGCCGTGCATCAGGCAGATGTTGAGCTTGGACGGGTCGAGCGGCGTCTCCAGCGAGATCACGGCCTTGTTGTCCTGGAAGGCGGCGCCCCAGATGACGGTCTCGCTGTCCAGCGCGACTGGCTCCAGCGCGCGGCCGGTGAACACGTGCAGGTTGGGCGGCAGCGGCTGCGTGGCGTAGGGGCTGCCCGCGTGATAGTAGTCGTGGTTGCCGGGGGAAAGGAAGACCGGGCACGGGCATTTGGCGAGCTGCGCGAACACGGCAGAGGAGATCTGCGGGCGCACGTCCGGCGTGTCGAACAGATCGCCGGCGATGAGCACGGCGTCCGCGCCGGACGCGCTGACATAGCGCACAAAGGCCTGCAGCGCGGACAGCTGCAAATTGACGGCGTCCGCCGCGCGCTCGGGCGGGAGAAATTCAAATTTTGCGCCGATGTGGAAATCGGCGGCGTGGACGATATGCGGCATATAAAAACCTCCTCAGACGGCCGGTTGAAAACGAATTGGCTTGTTGTATTGTATTAT
>DXIG01000139.1 GCA_019112985.1 Candidatus Butyricicoccus stercorigallinarum
GAAAAGTCCCTGCCGGATATCGCGCTGCTGGCGCCGATCGCGCGGGCACTGGACATTTCGCCCAACACGCTGCTGTCCTTTCGGGAGCAGCTGCCGGCGGAGGAGCTGGACGGGATCATGCGCGAGATCGACCGGAGATGTAAAGAAAGCAGCTATGCGGAGGCGTTCCGGTGGACAAAAAAGCAGCTGGAGCAATATCCGAACTGTGAGCCGCTGATTCTGCACGCGGCGATCTGTCTGGATGCCTTCCGCACGGCGCAGGAAGTGCCGGACGAGGCTGCGTATGACGAACAGATCAGCGCCCTCTATCGGCGCCTGCTGGACAGCGAGGACGAGGGAATCCGCCTCAACGCCGCCGACGCGCTGGTCGGCTTTTACAGGAGGAGGAAGCAATACGACCAGGCGGAGCAGTACGTCCGGTATTTTTCCGCGCAGAACCCCGAGCGAAAGCGAAAGCAGGCGCAGATTTATGCGGACACCGGGCGGACTTCGGAGGCGTACCGCGCCTACGAGGAGCTGCTGTACACCGACTACCAGCGGGTGAACGCGGAGTTTCACGGTATGTACCTGCTCGCGGTGCAGAGCGGGGATTTGGAGCGGGCGCGCTGGTTGACCGACAAGCAGGCGGCGCTGGCGCGCTGCTTTGAAATGGGACGGTATTATGAGGTCTCGTGCCGGCTGGAGCTGGCCACACTGGAACGGGACGCCGACGCGGTCATCGGGACGGCGCGGGAAATGCTCGACAGCGTGCAGAATATCTGGAGCTTTTGCGATTCGCCGTTGTTTGAACACATGCAGTTCAAGCAGCCCGACCCGGCCTTTGTGCAGGAGATGCGGGAAAATCTGCTGCAATGCTTCCGCGACGAAGAAACTTACGGCTTTCTGGCGCATGACCGGCGCTGGAAGGAGCTGACCGGAACGACGTGAGGCGGCAGGGGGACAAAACGCGCGGCAGTGATTGATCTTTCCGGGCGAATTGTGCTATGATATAGGAAATATCGATACATTTTCTGGATGCTTCCGCGCAGGGGCGTCCGCGCGTATCGCAATCATACTTCGACAGTAAGGAAGTTGCCGCATTGAATCAAATCATCATCCGTCCTGCGACCGAGGCAGACGCCGCGGAAATGCTGGGGCTGTATGCCCCATATGTCATCCATACGACGGTGACAAGTGAATACGAGCCGCCGAGCCTGGACGAATTTCTCGGCCGCATGCGCACGTATACGGCCAAAATGCCGTGGTTATGCTGTGAGATAGACGGCCAGATCGTCGGCTACGGCTATGCGTCGCCGCACCGCAAGCGCGCCGCGTACCAGTGGTCGTGCGAGACCTCCATCTACACGCGCATGGGCTGGCACCGCCGCGGCATCGCGTCTGCGCTGTACACCGCGCTGTTCGACATCCTGGCGTATCAGGGCTACTACAGCATCTATGTCGGCATCACCTGCCCGAATCCGCGCAGCATGGCGTTTCACATGTCGATGGGCTTTGAGCGCATGGGCGCGTACCACAACAGCATGTACAAATTCGGACAGTGGCGCGATGTCATCTGGATGGGCAAATCGCTGCGGCACCACGACGGAGAACCGCAGCCCACCGTGCCGTATCCGCGCGTTCGCGGCGGCGCGGTCTGCCGGGAGATTCTGGCGCGCGCGGCGGAGCTGGTGCACGAGCCGGGAGGGGAAAGCCGTGCGTGAACCGCTGTACCTCCGGCTGTACCGCCAGCTGCGCGGGGAGATCGAGAGCGGGCGGCTCGCGCCCGGCACGCGCCTGCCGTCCATCCGGCAGATGACGCACGACCTGACGGTCAGCCGCACGACGGTGGAGACCGCCTACGAGCATCTGTGTGCCGACGGCATCGTCCAGTGCATCCCGCAGAGCGGATACTACGTCAACGATCTGCCGCAGCGCCGCCCCGCGCACGCGGACCCCGCGCCGGAAGCCCGGCCGCAGCCGTGCCGGTACGATTTTTCCGGACAGCGCATGGACCCGGAGCTGTTCGACTTCGCAATCTGGCGCAAGCTGTCGCGCGCCGTCATGATGGACAGCGACCCGTTTCTCGGCTACGGCGAGACGCAGGGCGAGCGCGCGCTGCGCGAGCAGATCGCCCGCTACCTGTCTGCCGGACGCGGCGTGTACACGACGGCGGAGCACGTGGTCATCGGCGCCGGCATCCAGAGCCTGCTCGGCATCCTGTGCGAGATCTTCGACAAGGACAGCCAGCGCATCGCGTTTGAGGACCCCGGCTTCCGCAAGGGCTTTCGCGTGTTCGCCGACCACGGCTACGACACCGTGTTCATCAGCGGCGGCGCGTCCGGCATCAATCTGGACGCGCTGCGCCAGTCAAAGGCCAATATGCTGTACATCTCGCCGTCCCACTCGTTCCCGTCCGGTGCAAGCCTGACCCACCGCAAGCGCATGCAGCTGCTGGAATGGGCGCAGCAGAATGGCGCGGTGATCTTTGAAGACGACTACGACGGCGAGCTCCGCTACATCGGCAAGCCGCTCGCCACGCTTTCGGCGATGGATTCGGGCGGCAACGTCATCTATCTGGGCGCATTTTCCAAGCTGCTGCCGCCGTCCATCCGCATCAGCTACGCGGTGCTCCCCTCGCGCCTGCTGCCGCTGTACCGCGCGATTGCGCCGCACTACAACCAGACGTCGAGCACCATGGAGCAGCTGACCATGGCGCGCTTTATCGAAGAGGGGCGGCTGGAAAAGCAGGTACGCCGCCTGCGCCGCCTGTATGCGCACAAAAACGCGCGCATTGCCGAGGCGTTCGCCGAGCATTTCGGCGCGCGCGCCACCGTGCGCCCGAACGACACCGGGCTGCACGTCATCGTATCGCTGGCGGGGCGGGGAGACGCGGAGCAGATGTGCGCGCAGGCCAGACAGGCCGGCGTCCGCATCGTGCCGATGTCGTCCTATCAGCTGGGAAACCGGCGCACACAGGCCGCCGTGTTCTATCTGTCGAGCGCGGGCATCGCCGAGGAGGACATCGAGCCGGCGGTCGCGCAGCTGCGCACCGTCTGGCAGTGAACCGGAAGGATACAGGGGGAGGAAACCATCGTGGCTGAACAGGTACACCGCAATCACCGGGCGCGCATGCGCAAACGCTTTCTCGAGCACGGCATCGACAATTTCGCCGACCATGAAATTTTAGAGCTCCTGCTGTTTTTCGCCATTCCGCGCGGCGACGTCAACCCGCTGGCGCACCGCCTGATCGACGAATTTGGTTCGCTGGCGGGCGTGCTGGAGGCGTCTCCGGCCGATCTGGGCAAGGTGGCGGGCGTGGGGGAGTCGACCGCCGCGCTGCTGCACCTGATGCCGCCGCTGCTCAAGCGGTACCAGATGTCCAAAATCACCGGACAGATTTACAACAACACGGAGAAGCTGGCCAATCTGCTCCTGGGCTATTATGCGGACAAGCCGATGGAGACGGCGACCGCCGTCCTGCTCGACAACATGTGCCGCCTCATCCGCATCTGCGAAATCGGGCAGGGGAGCGCCTGCGCCGTGAAAATCAGCGACCGCAAGCTGCTTCAGGTGGTGCTGCAATACAACGCGGCCAACGTTGTGCTGGCGCACAACCACCCGCGCGGGGAGTGCCTGCCGTCGCGCGCGGATCTCAACGAGACCGCCCGCCTGCGTTCGCTGCTCAAGCAGATCGACGTCCATCTGGTCGATCACATCATCGTCGCGGAGAACAACTGGATCACGCTCGCCGGTAGCCACTATTCCGGGTACTGAGTCGGAATCCGAACATATGTTCTTGCAGTTGCGCGCGGTCTGCCGTATAATAGAGGGCACAGGAGGGCGGATACATGCCAAAATTTGAAGTTGTTTCCCATTACCGGCCTGCCGGAGATCAGCCGCAGGCCATAGAAAAGCTGGCGCAGGGCGTCCGGCTGGGCTTCGAGGAGCAGACGCTGCTCGGCGTCACCGGCTCGGGCAAGACGTTCACCATGGCCAACATCATCCAGGCGGTGCAGAAGCCGACGCTGGTGCTGGCGCACAACAAGACGCTGGCGGCGCAGCTTTGTTCGGAGCTGCGCGAATTTTTCCCCCACAATGCGGTGGAATTTTTTGTCTCTTATTACGACTACTATCAGCCGGAGGCGTATATCGCCTCGACGGACACCTATATCGAAAAGGATTCGGCGATCAACGAGGAGATCGAGCGGTTGCGCCACTCCGCGACCTCGTCGCTGTTTGAGCGCGAGGATGTCATCATCGTCGCCTCCGTTTCGTGTATCTATTCGCTCGGCGACCCCATCGATTACAAAAACATGGTCATTTCCCTGCGGCCGGGCATGGAAATCGCGCGCGACAGTCTGACGCGCAGGCTGACCGAGCTGCAATATGAGCGCAATGACATCGCGTTTGAGCGCAACCGCTTCCGCGTGCGCGGCGATACGGTGGAGATCTGGCCGGTGTACACCGACTCGTTTGTGTACCGCGTCGAGTTTTTCGGCGACGAGGTCGACCGCATCAGCGAGGTCAATCCGCTGACCGGCGCGCGCCTGCGCGACGTGCAGCACGCCGCCATCTATCCGGCGTCGCACTACGTCACCTCGCGGGACAAGATGGAGGCCGCGCTGCGGGAGCTTGAGCGGGAGCTGGACGAGCGCGTCCGCTGGTTTGAGGAAAACGGCAAGCTGGTGGAGGCGCAGCGCATCGCGCAGCGCACGCGCTATGACATGGAAATGATGCAGGAAATCGGCTTTTGCAGCGGCATTGAGAACTATTCGCGCGTCATCTCGGGGCGCGCGCCCGGCTCCGCGCCGTTTACGCTGCTCGACTATTTCCCCAGGGATTTTCTGATGATCATCGACGAATCGCACGCCACGCTGCCGCAGGTTCGCGCGATGTATCACGGCGACTACGCGCGCAAAAAGAGCCTGATCGACAACGGCTTCCGCCTGCCGTCCGCGCTGGACAACCGTCCGCTCAATTTTGACGAGTTCCAGTCGCGCATCCATCAGGTCATCTACGTCAGCGCGACGCCGTCCGAATTTGAAAAAAGCCGCTCCAGCCAGATCGTCGAGCAGCTGATCCGCCCGACCGGCCTGCTCGACCCCAACATCGACGTCCGCCCGATCGAAGGGCAGATCGACGACCTGATCGGGGAAATCAACGAACGCGCCGCGCGCCGGGAGCGCGTGCTCGTGACAACGCTGACCAAGAGCATGGCGGAGGATCTGACCGCCTATCTGGAGGACGCGGGCATCCGCGTGCGCTATCTGCACCACGACGTCAAGACCATCGAGCGCATGGAGCTGATCCGAGACCTGCGCCTCGGCCTGTTCGACGTTCTGGTCGGCATCAATCTGCTGCGCGAGGGTCTGGATCTGCCGGAGGTGTCGCTCGTCGCGATTTTAGACGCGGACAAGGAGGGCTTTCTGCGCTCGGAGACCTCGCTCGTGCAGACCATCGGCCGCGCGGCGCGCAACGCCAACGGACACGTCATTCTGTACGCCGACACGATTACGCCGTCGATGGCAAACGCCATGCGCGAGACCGAGCGCCGCCGCACCATTCAGCAGCAGTTCAACGCCGAACACGGCATTGTGCCCAAGACCATTGTCAAGCAGGTGCACGATGTCATCGAGATCTCCGCGCCGGCCAACGAAGTCGGCGCCGTGCTCGGCAAAAAGAAGCTGAACAAGACGCAGCGCCTGCAAACGATCGCCGCGCTGCGCAAGCAGATGAAGGAGGCCGCCAGGATGCTGGAATTCGAGCTGGCGGCCGAGCTGCGCGACCAGATTCGCGCACTGGAACAGGAATCAACCGGGAGTTAAGGAAAAACCATGCAGGAATTTATACATGTCAAGGGCGCGCGCGCCCACAACCTGAAAAACGTGGAGGTGTGGATTCCGCGCGACAAGCTCGTCGTTCTCACCGGCCTGTCGGGCAGCGGCAAGTCCTCGCTGGCGTTCGACACGATCTACGCGGAGGGCCAGCGGCGCTATGTGGAATCGCTCTCGTCGTACGCGCGCCAGTTCCTCGGCCAGATGGAAAAGCCGGACGTCGACCTCATCGAAGGGCTGTCCCCGGCCATCTCCATCGACCAGAAGACGACGAGCCGCAACCCGCGCTCGACCGTCGGAACGGTCACGGAAATCTATGACTATCTGCGCCTGCTCTGGGCGCGCATCGGTACGCCGCACTGCCCGAAGTGCGGCAAGGAGATCAAGCAGCAGACCATCGACCAGATCGTCGATCAGCTGATGGCGCGGCCTGCGCGCACGCGGGTGCAGATTCTCGCGCCGGTCGTGCGCCAGCGGAAGGGCGAGCACGTCAAGGTGTTCGCCGACGCGCGCAAGAGCGGCTATGTGCGCGTGCGCGCCGACGGCAATCTCTACGACCTGTCCGAGGAGATCAAGCTGGAGAAAAACAAAAAGCACAGCATCGAGATCGTCGTGGATCGTCTGGTCATCAAGCCGGAGATTCGCAGCCGCCTGAACGATTCGGTGGAGACCGCCTGTGCGCTGACGGGCGGGCTGGTGCTGGCGGACATCGTCGACGGCGAGACGCTGTCGTTCTCGCAGAACTACGCCTGCGACGACTGCGGCATTTCGCTGGAGGAGCTGACGCCGCGCATGTTCTCGTTTAACAACCCATACGGCGCCTGCCCGACCTGCACCGGTCTCGGCGTTCAGCTCAAAATCGACCCGGAGCGCATCATTCCCAACAAAAAGCTGTCCATTCGCAAAGGTGCGATTCAGGCGAGCGGATGGACGAATTGTGACGAGGGAAGCATCGCGAAAATGTATTATGACGCCCTTGGCAAGCGATATCACTTTACACTTGACACCCCGATTGAAAAGATGAGCGCAGAGGCGGTCAACGCCCTTTTGTACGGCACAGGCGAGGAAAAGCTGCTGCTGCGCACGGCGCGCTACTCTGGCAAAAAGCTGGAGCAGCCGTTCGAGGGCGTCATCCGCAACTTAGAGCGCCGCCACCGGGAGACCAATTCGGAATGGGCGCGCGCGGAGATCGAGGACAGCATGAGCGAAAGCCCGTGTCCCGACTGCGGCGGACGGCGCCTGAAAAAGGAAGTTCTCGCCGTCACAGTCGGCGGCCTGAACATCATGGAGTTCTGTGAAAAATCCGTCTCGCAGGAGCTGGAATTTCTCGATTCGCTCGCACTGACCGAGCAGCAGGCGCGCATCGCCGAGCGCATCCTGAAGGAGGCGCGCGAGCGGCTGGGCTTCCTGCACAACGTCGGACTCAATTACCTGACACTGGCGCGCGTCTCCGCCACGCTGTCCGGCGGCGAGAGCCAGCGCATCCGCCTGGCGACGCAGATCGGCTCCTATCTGATGGGCGTGCTGTATATCCTGGACGAGCCGTCCATCGGCCTGCACCAGCGCGACAACGACAAGCTGCTCGCCACGCTGAAACGCCTGCGTGATCTGGGCAACACGCTGATCGTCGTCGAGCACGACGAGGACACCATGTACGCGGCGGACCACATCATTGACGTGGGCCCCGCCGCGGGCACCCGGGGAGGCGAGATCGTCTATTCGGGCGGGCTGGACGGCCTGCTGCAATGCGAGCAGTCGATTACCGGACAATATCTGAGCGAAAAGCGCGAAATTCCCGTGCCGGATACGCGAAGAACTGGGAGTGGAAAGCAGATCACCTTTACAGATTGCGCTGTGAACAATCTGAAAAATCAGACGTTCGACATCCCGCTCGGCGTATTTACCTGCGTCACCGGCGTGTCGGGCAGCGGCAAATCGTCGTTTGTCAACGAGATTCTGTACAAAAAGCTCGCCGCCGACCTCAACGGCGCGAAGACCCGGCCAGGCGCGTTCGGAGAGGTCATCGGCATGGAGCATCTGGACAAGGTCATCGCCATCGACCAGTCGCCCATCGGGCGGACGCCGCGCTCCAACCCGGCGACGTATACCGGCCTGTTCAACGACATCCGCTCGCTGTTCGCGCAGACGCAGGACGCGAAAATGCGCGGCTACGGGCCGGGGCGCTTCTCGTTCAACGTCAAGGGTGGACGCTGTGAGGCGTGCACCGGCGACGGCCTGCTCAAAATCGAAATGCACTTTCTGCCCGACCTCTACGTCCCCTGCGAGGTGTGCAAGGGAAAGCGCTACAACAAGGAGACGCTGGAGGTGCGCTACAAGGGCAAGAACATCGCGGATGTGCTCGACATGACGGTGGACGAAGCGGCTGTTTTCTTTGAAAATGTCCCTAAGATTTACCGCCGCCTGCTGACGCTTCAGGACGTCGGTCTGGGCTACGTCAAGCTGGGGCAGTCGTCCACCACGCTGTCCGGCGGCGAGAGCCAGCGTGTCAAGCTGGCGACCGAGCTGTCCAAGCGCGCCACCGGCCGCACGTTGTATATCCTCGACGAGCCGACCACGGGACTGCACGTCGCGGACGTGCACCGGCTGATCGACGTGCTGCAAAAGCTGGTGGACGCGGGCAACACGGTGGTCGTCATCGAACACAATCTCCACGTCATCAAGGTTGCGGATCACATCATCGATCTCGGCCCGGAGGGCGGCGCAGGCGGCGGCACCATCGTCTGCACCGGCACGCCGGAGGAGGTCGCGCGCTGTGAGGCGTCGTACACTGGACAATATCTGAAGAGCTATCTGTGACAGACAGCAGCCCCGCCCGGCATACAGCTGAGCGGGGTTTTTTGCGCCCGCGCGTTTTCCGGAGAGGGGAGACGCACCCTGTTTGCCACAGATATTCTTCTGCCGAAGTATATTGACACACATAGTAATTTTATGTATACTGACCATAGAGGTGATGCGTATGCCTGAGCAGAATATCCACAGCGACCTGATTCGCGGTCACATTGACACCATTATTTTGCGGATCCTGCAAGACGGAGACAATTACGGGTACGAAATCATGAAGGCGGTATCCGTCAACAGCGGGAACGAATACGAGCTGAAGGAGCCGTCGCTGTACACCAGCCTGAAGCGCCTCGAAAAGCAGGGGCATATTGTCAGCTATTGGGGCGACCAGTCGCAGGGCGGACGGCGCAAGTATTATCACATCACGGAGAGCGGAATCGCCGCCTATGAAAAGGCGCTGGCCGCATGGTTTCATGCGCAGAAAATTATCACGAGACTGCTCCAGGGAGGTACCGAACCATGACAGAACTGCAAGACTATGTCGACAGCCTGTTCCGGCGTCAGCCATCCACGCTGGAAATCGACGACCTGAAAGAAGAAATCTTTGGCAACCTGTGCGCCAAACGGGACGATCTGATGGCGCAGGGCATGGACGCCGCGCGCGCCACGGAGCTGGCGAAGGAGAGCCTGCCGGACGTCGATTTTCTGATCGACGGCAACCAGCTGACCGATGTGGGCGCGTACCAGCGGGCGTGCGCGCAGACCGTGCTGCTTAACTGCATCCTTTTCTGGATTTTCTCCCTGCCGCTCCTTGTGATCGGATATGCGCCGGTCAGCTATCTCGGATTGCTGCTGGTTGCCGTCTCCGGCGGCGTCTATCTGCTGAAACGCAGGCAGCCCGCGCCCCGCGCCGCGTTTTTGTCTGTGACGGCGAGCAGGCGGCGCAGAACCGTAGCGTGGATGCTCTGGGGACTGTTCTTCCTCGTCGCCGCCGGGACGATGGCGGCGCTGACCTTCGGCAGCAACCTCTGGTTCGGCAGACCGCCGCACATCGACGGCCCGTATCAGATGGCAAACATCGCGGCGCGGTTCTATTTGCCGCTGCTCACGATTTTCATCCCTGTTACGTTTGGCAACTTTACCACCCTCCTGATCAAAAGCAGAAAGGGGCAGGAAAATGAATAAGAAAGACAAAATCATTGCCGGCCTGCTGGCGGCGGCGGTCGTGCTGTTCTGCGCCGTTCAGTTTTGGGTTCTTCCGGCCCGGCAGGAAAAGCAGGAGGCGTATGCCCGCGCGCAGACCGACGCGCTGACGCACGACATCACCGCAATCGAGGAGTACCGCTCCCCCTATATCGGAAACGCGAGCAACACCGGCGGCCTGTTTGAGCATCTGCCGCTGAGCGACGTCTCCAAAAGCTATGCGATCGACGCGGACAACTGCGCGCTGACGGTCCATTACCTCGACACCGTCGGGCACATCGGCGAGCAGAAGGTGCGGCGCGCCCTGATCTACAATTCCGCGGCGGCGATGGCGGCGATCGACAATCTGACCGCCATCACCTACCAGTTTTCCGGCGACACGTATTCGTTTGACCGCGACCAGCTCGAGCGCAGCTTCGGCGCGCCGCTGTCCGACCTGCTCGAGCGGGAAAGCTGGGAGGAGAAGGTGCAGAACCGGCTGAACGACGCCGCGTTTGTCGCACAGTTTTTCCGCGAAGAGAATTGAGGGCAGCCGGTGCGGCGTGCGCCTGCCGCAACAGACAAACGAAACCGCATCGCACTGTGCGCGCAAAAAAAGTCGCCTTTTCGGCGACTTTTTCTTTGCCGGAGCGGGTGCGGCTCAGCCCTCCTCCTCCGGCGGCTTGTTCGTTTTTTTGTAGCCGGAAAGCGGATTGCGGTTGGCGGCCTCCTGCATGTTGGCGTCGTTGATGTGCGTGTAGATCATCGTCGTGTTCAGATTATCGTGTCCCAGAACGTCCTGTAACGTGCGGATGTCCACGCCGCTCTTGTACATCAGCGTGGCGGCGGTGTGGCGCAGCTTGTGCGCCGAGAATTTGGAGGCGTCCAGACCGGCCTGCGCGATGTACTTTTTGACCAGATGCTCGACCGTCGTCTTGCGGATGCGGTTTCTCCGGCGGCTGACGAACAGCGCGCCCGCCGAGTCGGCATCCCGGTTTGGCTCCAGCCGGTGGGGGAGATAGGCGTTGATGGCATCCACACACGCCTCGTTGAGGTACAGCATGCGCTCCTTGTTGCCCTTGCCGAGCACGCGGATCTGGTTTTCCTTGATGTCGGACAGATTCAGCCCGCACAGCTCGGAGACGCGCAGGCCGCAGTTGAGGAACAGCAGCAGAATGCAGGTGTCGCGCTCCTTGTAAGGGCCGTCGACCGACTCGAGCAGCGCGATGCTCTCGTCCACCGTCAGATACTTCGGCAGCGCGCGCCGCACGGACGGGTATTCGAGGTTTTGCAGGGGATTGTGCGACAGCAGGTGCGCCTTGTCGGTCAGATACTTGAAAAACGAGCGCAGCGCGGACACCTTGCGCGCGCGCGAGGCGGACAGCAGCCCCACCTCGCTGTGGTCGGAATTGCCGTGCTTGGGGCGGTCCTGCGCGGTGTACAGCAGGAAGGAATAGGCGTCCGACAGCGTGATGGTCTGAAGAAACGCGATGTCGACGTCGTCGATCGGGATGTCGTCAAACGGCACGCCGTCCGCCAGCCCGCGCTGCTGCTTGAGAAAGCGGAAGAACATGCGGAGATCGAGATAGTATTCGTGCGCGGTGCCGGAGGATTTGCCCTTGACGGTGTAGAGATAGGCCAGGAAATCGTTGAGCACCTGGGGGGATTGGCTTTCTGTTTTCATAAAAAAGAATCACACTCCATCGCTGTTATTGTATCGCATCCGGGCGGTAAAACGCAAGAGCGGATATGCGGCGCAGCTGACGGCGCCCGCCTGCATGCGCGGCGCGAACAAATTGCAAATCGCGCCGCGTCCGCCGGACACACGGCCGTGCGCCGCGGCGAGAGGGCGTTTTTGCGGCGAAATTTGCGTGTATTTCACAAAACCGGCGGGTATCCCTTGTCAAAACCGCCGGAGTCGTGTATACTTGCGGTACGGAAAGGGGTGTTTTCCCGATGAATCAGCAGGAGCACGAACGACTGCACGCCGCCGGGCTCGCGCACGAACACGGCGGGGCGCAGGGGCACAGACATACCAACACCAAGGCGGTGCTCAACCGGCTGTCGCGCGCGATTGGACACCTGGAATCGGTCAAAAAAATGGTGGAAGACGGGCGGGACTGCACCGAAGTCCTCATTCAGCTCGCGGCGGTGCGCGCCGCGCTGACCAACACGGGCAAGGTGATTTTGAAGGATCACATTGAGCACTGCATCGTGGACGCCGTGGAGCAGGGAGACAGCCAGGCGATCCGCGATCTGGAGCACGCCATCGACCAGTTTATGAAATAAATCCGGCCGGAACCTGCAAATTTATCGCGATTGCGCTTGACAAGTGTGCGGCGGTTCTGTATACTTGAGATCGAAAAACAAAGCCGTCCCCCGGCGGGGGATGCATATGGAACAGACGACGAGGTCATGCAAAAACGCTCACCGTCTGTTTTTTTTCT
>DXIG01000140.1 GCA_019112985.1 Candidatus Butyricicoccus stercorigallinarum
AGGAGTGATCCGCCGTGAAACAGAAGCAATCGCGCGGCTTCAACTGGACGAGGTGCGGTGTGCTCCTCGCCTGCACGCCGCTGGTGAGTTATTTTTTGCTGGTTCTTCTCGACGATGTGCTGCCGTTTGGCGGGCGCGCGCCGTTTTTCGTGCCGCTGCTGCTCTGGCAGGCGGCGGTTATCTGCCTGATCGCCGGCGCATGGCGCGGCGCAGCGGCGCCCCGGTATGGCTGCCTGCGGGCGGCGGGCTATGCGCTGCTCGACATCGCGGTGTCCTTCGTGTGGTTTGCCCTGTGGAACCCGCAGGCGTCGTGGACATTTTTTATTCCGCTGCCGGTGCTCGCCGTCCTGCTGGCGGCGGCAATGTTTCTGTGCTTTGTCTTTTCCGCCCCGCCGGGCGGGAGATAGCCCCCCTCTTGCGCGCGCCTTCGGGCGCGCGCTTTTTGCTTGAAAACCGCCGCGCGCTGTGCTAAGATAGCAGGTAAGTCAGTAAAAATATCGATTCTAAGAGGATTTTGGATATGAAAGAAGTTCTGCTGTTAAAGCTCGGCGAGGTCGTGCTCAAGGGGCTCAACCGCCGCCGGTTTGAAAGCCGCCTGATCGCCAACCTGCGCCGCCGCCTGGAGAAGGTCGGCAAGTGCAATGTATACACCATGCAGTCGACCATCTATGTCGAGCCCGCGGACGGCGTGGACATGGACGAGGTGCTCGAGGCGGTGCACAACGTGTTCGGCGTCGTCGCCATCTGCCGCGCGGCGGTGTGCGAAAAGGACATGGACGCCATCTGGGAGACGGTCAACACCTATCTCGCGGATGAGCTGGAGAGCGCGGCGCGCTTCAAGGTCGAGGCCAAGCGCTCGGACAAAAAATTCCCGCTCAATTCCATCCAGATCTGCCAGAAAATCGGCGGCGATCTGGACGACAGATACGAAAACCTGACGCCGGACATGCACAACCCCGACCTGCGCGTGACGATCGAGATCCGCGACAAGGCGGCGTATGTTCACGCCGGCAAGATGCCCGGCCCGGGCGGTATGCCGGTCGGCACCAACGGCAAGGCGGCGCTGCTGCTGTCCGGCGGCATCGATTCGCCGGTCGCGGGCTATATGATGGCCAAGCGCGGGCTGGAGCTGTGCGCCGTGCACTTTTTCAGCTATCCGTACACCTCCGAGCGCGCGAAGGAGAAGGTCATGGCGCTGGCGGAGCAGCTGACGCACTACGCCGGGCGCATGGAGGTGTTCGTCGTGCCGTTCACCGAGATTCAGGAGGCCATCCGCGACAACTGCCCGGAGGACATGTTCACGCTGATTATGCGCCGCTTTATGATGCGCCTTGCGGAAAAGGTTGCATTGGAACATGAGGCGGGCGCGCTGATCACCGGCGAGAGCCTGGGACAGGTCGCCTCGCAGACGATGGAGGCGATGAACGTCACGGGCGCGGTGTGCTCGATGCCGGTGTTCCGCCCGGTCATCGGCATGGACAAGGAGGAGATCGTGCAGATTTCCCGCAAGATCGGCACGTTTGAGACGTCCATCCTGCCGTATGAGGACTGCTGCACGGTGTTCACGCCCAAGCACCCGCTGACCCGCCCCAAGAAGTTCAAGGTCGAGGAGGCCGAGCGCGCGCTGGACGTCGAGGCGCTGACGGCGCACGCGCTGGCCAACGTGGAGTGCATCGTGCTGTAAAAAATGAAGCATCGAACAAAACGCCTGCCGCCAGTTGTCGTGCAGCTGGGATGCATCGGTTTCCTGCTCGCCGTCGTGTCTGTGCTGCCTGATGTTCTGTGGTCACAGCACACTCCTGCCGCCTTTGACGCAGATGAAATGGAGCGCGGGATTCCGGCTTTTTGACAGCATGCATGCGTGACGGCGAAGAGACTTTTGTCGGAGAGCAGGCGGAGGAAATCACCTGCCGTGTCGTCCTGTTGGAGGAGGAGCGGCATTGGTAGAAGTCACCGTGAAACAGGATGGGGAAGCATTTCTTTCGCGCCGCGCATTGCGCAGACAGGCGTTTACCGGCAAGTACCAGCTGGCATACCGGCCGATAGAAGACTGGGAGCTGCACATGGATGTGTACCCGGAGGGTGGGACAGGATACACCGGGTCGGCCTTTGCACGGAAGTACCGGTATACCGTCGCTTCGGATACCAATATCATCCTGGCGCGGCATCGCGGCTGGACCGGGCGAACCGTAGAGCTTGTATGCCTCCGAGTGTCCAGGATATGGCTTCTGTACCGCAGGAGACACAAAAAGAACGAATCGCAGAGCGTGCACGTGGGAAAGCCGCGTGCACGCTTTTTTTGCCGCGCGCGGCGTGCACGGGAACGCACAGAGAAAGAGTAATTTTTGTATAGAACAGGGGAACACAGTGCAATGACACCGGGCGGGCGATGCGATATACTGTAACCGGCGAAAGGGAAAGCACAGCGAAAGAAAAGTTGTGTATTTGCCCAAATTCGCAAAGAATTCTACATTTTGGAGGGAATATTATGGAGGAAATTCGCATCGGACTGGTAGGCTCCGGCTGGATGGGCAAGGCGCATTCCTCCGCTCTGGCGGACGCGCAGATGCTGTTTGGTCCGGAGTGCGGCGTAGCAAAATTTGTCGTTGTTGCGGACAGCAACGAGGCGGCGGACAAGGCGGCGCAGGAGAAGATCGGCTTTGAGCGCATCACCACCGACTGGCGCGACGTTGTCACCGCGCCGGACGTCGATCTGGTCGACATCGCGACGCCGAACGCATTCCACTACGAGGTCGCCAAGGCGGCGCTGGCAAACGGCAAGAACGTCTACTGCGAAAAGCCGCTGTCCATCTCGGCGGCGGAGTCCAGGGAGCTGGCAGAGCTGGCCGCGCAGAAGGGCGTCATCAACTACGTCGGCTTCAACAACACGATGAACCCGGCCAACGCTTACGTGCGCGAGCTGGTGCAGTCGGGCGCGCTCGGCAAGATCATGCGCTTCACCGGCACCTACGATCAGGATCAGCTGCTCGACGAGAGCCTGCCGATCACCTGGCGCCACATCAACAAGCTGGCGGGCTGCGGCGCGCTGGGCGACCTCGGCTCCCACCTGCTGTCCATCTCCCAGTTCATCATGGGCGACATCGCCAAGGTCAACGCGATGAGCACCGTGGTGTTCCCCAAGCGCCCGAAGGCGCCCGGCTCCTCCGAGATGGCCGACGTGGAGAACGAGGACATCATGACCTTCATGGCGGAGTACGCCAACGGCGCCATCGGCACGATCGCCTGCTCGCGCGTCGCCACCGGCCGCAAGAACTACCTGTGCTATGAGATTCAGGGCACCAAGGGCTCGGTTCGCTACGATCTGGAGCGCATGGGCGAGGTACAGGTGTACTTCCAGTCGGATGACGAGCGCGACCGTGGCTTCCGCACCGTGCTGCTCAACCCGCAGATGAAGGGCTATTCCGCCTTCCAGCCGGCGGGCGGCATCTCCATCGCGTACAACGACATGAAGATCCTCGAGGTACACGAGCTGTTCTCCGCGATCACGCAGGGCACGCCGTACGCCTGCAACTTTGAATTCGGCTACAAGATCGACCGCACGGTGGCGGCGGTGCTCGAGTCCGCCAAGACGCACGCCTGGGTCGACGTGGAGTAAACGGCAAAAAGGAGGAAACCCGATATGGCAATCAGAGTTGGCATTGCGCCGGATTCCTGGGGCGTATGGTTCCCGGCGAGCGATCCGAACAACGAAAAGCAGCCCCAGTGGTGGCGCTGCCTGGACGAGATGAAGGTTGCGGGCTATGAGGGCTGCGAGATCGGCCCGTGGGGCTATATGCCGAACGACAACCCGCAGGTGCTGAAGAACGCGATGGACGCGCGCGGCCTGACGCTGGTCGGCGCGACCGAGGGCGGCAACTTTCTGGACGAGGGCTCCGTACAGCAGATGCTGGCGGACATCGACGACATCGCCGCACTGCTCCGGGCGTTCCCGTCCGCGAAGTACATCGTGCTGCTGCCGCCGATGTACGCCAACCTCGCCACCGGCGAGCTGGAGATGAACCCCGAGCTGACCGGGACGGAGTGGGCGACCTACTGCGAGAACGTGCAGCGCTGCGCGGATCGCTGCGCGCAAAACGGCTTTACCGGCCTGTTCCACCCGCATGTGGACAGCCATGTGCAGACCGAGGCGCAGATCGAGCGCTTCCTGCGCGACACCACCGTGGATCTGTGCTTCGACACCGGCCACCACGTCTACGGCGGCGGCGAGCCGATCTCCTTCTACAAAAAGTGGGCGGCGCGCATCCCGTACATCCACATCAAGGACTGCGACCTCGCGGTCAAGGCCAGGATGGACGAGAACAAGTGGTCGTTTGCCAAGGCCGTGACCGAGGACATCATGGTCGAGCCGGGCAAGGGCAGCATCGACTTCCAGGCATTCCGCAAGGCGCTGGACGGGATGCAGTACGACGGCTGGGTGGTCGTCGAGCAGGATCTGTTCCCGGTCAAGTCGTTCGACATCCCGCTGGAAAAGGCGCGCGCCGGCCGTGAAAACCTGAAAAAGGCCGGATTCTAAACAATCCAATTTTTAAGCAAGCTGTTCTCTCTTCCCTTTCCTTTCCCCCTCTGCGCTTCGTGCGCGGAGGGGGGTTTTTTCTGTTCCGGCGGTCAGAAGCGAATGGCGCGGAATGCGGAGGGGGACATGCCGCTGCTCTGGCGGAAAGCGCGCGCGAAATGCGAGGCGCTGTTGAAGCCGCATTGCAGGGCGATCTGCTCCACCGTCAGGTCGGTCGTGCGCAGCAGGTGCTTGGCCTGCCGCAGGCGGTATTTGAGCAGGTACTCGTGCGGCGTGCAGTTGATGTAGCGCTGAAAGCTGCGGATGAAGTGCGATTTGCTCAGCTGGCAGCGGGCGGCGAGCGCGTCGAGCGGCAGCTCCTCCGCGAAGTGGTGGTGAATCTCGTGGATGGCGGGGTACAGCAGGCTGCCGGGCGCGGCGCCCTGCTCCGCCGGCGAGGCCAGTCCGCTCAAAATCATGTGGATGCTGGACGAGATCTGGTGCTCGTTGGCGAGCATGCCGCCGGAGGACTGCAAAATGGCGGCAAACTGCTCGCGCAGCGGCGGCACGTGCGGACCGGCGTGTACGCAGCCGAAGCGCTGGTACAGGTAGTCGTGGTAGGCGGCGCTGCTGCACCCGTTGAAGTGCACCCAGTAAAATTCCACTGTGTCGGGGCACCAGTAGGCGTGCGGGCTCCGGCAGTCGAGCAGCCCCACCTGGTCGGCGGTCAGCGCCGCCTCGCTGCCGCCATAGCGGACGCGCAGCGCGCCCCGGCAGACATAAATCAGCAGGTATTGATCGAGAAAGGTGCGCTCGACATAGTAGGCGGCGTCGCAGACGAAGCGCCCGAACTGCGGGCTGAAATACAGCGCCCGGCGGGCGAACTCGGACGGCGTGGAAAAGTCCATAAACGATTGCGGCAGCACGCCGGCTTCATTGATCTGCATGGGCAGCGCTCCTTCCTGTTTTTACCGGTTTCCTTTAGTTTGCCACATTCCGCGCCGCCGCGCAACGGGTTTCGGCGGGCGCGCGGCCGTCCCCGCCGCGCTTGCGGTTGTGCCGGCATTTGTTGTGTGTTAAGATAGAACAAACGGGAAGCGGCGCTTCCGGGCAAAACACTGGGCAGACGGGGCGGCATCGCGCGGTCTGACGGGGAAACAGGAGGGACTGTTGCAATGAAAGCGGAAATCATCGCCGTGGGGACCGAGATCCTGCTGGGCGATATCGTCAATACGGACGCGCAGGTCATCTCGCTGGGGCTGGATGAGCTGGGCATCGACGTGTACTATCAGACCGTTGTCGGGGACAACCCGGAGCGGCTGCGCGAGGTGCTCGACATCGCGCGGCGGCGCTCCGACCTCATCGTCACGACCGGCGGGCTGGGGCCGACGCTCGACGACCTGACGCGCGAGACCATCGCGGCGGCATTTGGCCGGGAGCTCGTGCTGCACCAGCCGTCGCTGCGGCGCATCACGGCCTTTTTCGACCGCATCGGCAGCGAGATGACGCCGAACAACCTCAAGCAGGCGATGCTGCCCGCCGGCTGCACCGTGCTGCCCAACGACTGGGGCACCGCGCCGGGCTGCGCGTTTGAGGCGGACGGCGTGCATGTGCTCATGCTGCCCGGCTCGCCGCGCGAGTGCACGCCGCTGTTCCGCACGGCGGGCATGGCGTACCTGTCCAAGCTGGCGGGCGGCGTCATTCTGTCGCACAACATCCACATTTTCGGCATGGGCGAGTCGCAGATGGAAGACCGCCTGCACGCGCTGATGGAGGAGGGGCACAATCCGACGCTCGCGCCGTATGCGAAGGACGGCGAGTGCCTCGTGCGCGTGACGGCCAAGGCGGACACGAAGGAACAGGCGGAAGCGCTGCTCGCGCCGGCGGTGCGGCGGGTGTGCGACGCGCTGGGCGACGTCGTGTACGGCATCGACGTGGGCAGCCTTGAGCAGGCGGCCGCGGAGGCGCTGACGGCGCGCGGGCTGACGCTCGCCGTGGCCGAGAGCTGCACGGGCGGCCTGCTGTCCAAGCGCATCACGGACGTGCCGGGCGCGTCCAGATTCTACCGCGGCGGCGCCTGCACCTACTGCGACGAGATCAAGCGCAGCGTCCTCGGCGTGCGGCAGGAGACGCTGGACGCCTATACGGCCGTGTCGGAGCAGACGGCGGAGGAGATGGCGCGCGGCGCCGCGCGCGTGTTCGACGCCGACATCGGCATCGGCATCACGGGCTACGCCGGACCGGACGGCGGCGCGGACGGCACGCCCGCCGGCACCGTCCACATCGGCATTTTTTTCCGGGGCGAGGCGTATGTGCGCACCATCTGCTCGCCGCGCGGCAGGCAGAATGCGCGCCGCGACGCCGCCAACCACGCGCTCGACCTGATTCTGCGGGCGGTGCGGCGCGATGCGGACAAAACTGCTCCATGAAATTCGTGTAAAAATCAACATTTTTTCTGGACTTGTCCGGATGAATGTTGTATAATATTCCTACAAATGAGAAAGCTTGTCTGTGGTCTATGCATGAATAAGACAAAATTTCCCGAAAAAGCGGCAGCTTTTTCGGCATTTCTCATGTTCAAGCCGGTCTGCCGGGGAGGAGATGACGCCGATGGAGAGGAAAAGCCTCACGCCCTCGGACAGAGAGCGTCTGCAGCGGTTCCACGACGGGACGGAGCTGCGCGCCTGGGAGTGGTTTGGCGCACATCCGGAGACGCGCGACGGGCGCGCGGGCGTGGTGTTCCGCCTCTGGGCGCCGCACGCCGCCGATGTGTCCGTCATCTGCGAGAGCAACGGATGGCTGCGCGACCTCGCGCCCATGACGCAGGCGGAGGAGGACCCGTCCATCTGGACGTGCTTCCTGCCGGGCGCAGAGCGGTTTGAGAGCTACAAATTCAGCATCCGCACGCCGGAGGGGCGCGTCTTCGACAAGGCCGACCCGTTCGCGCTGCACGCGGAGACGCGGCCGCACACCGCCTCCAAGGTATACGACCTGGCGGGGTACGAGTGGCACGACCGCGCGTGGATGCGGCGCAGGCAGCCGGAGAGCGCGCCGGTGAACCTCTACGAGGTGCACTTCGGCTCGTGGCAGGTGCGGGAGGACAACTCGTTCTACACCTACCGGGAGATGGCGGACCGCCTGATCCCCTATGTCTGCGACATGGGCTACACCCACATCGAGCTGCTGCCGCTGATGGAGCACCCGTTTGACGGCTCCTGGGGCTATCAGTCGCTCGGATGGTTTGCGGCGACCAGCCGGTACGGCACGCCGCACGACCTGATGTATTTCATCGACCGCTGCCATCAGGCGGGGCTCGGCGTCATCCTCGACTGGACGGCGGCGGGGTTCCCCAGCGACGCGCACGGTCTGCTGTGCTTTGACGGCGCGCCGTGCTACGAATGCCCTCCGCCGGACGACCAGATGCCGTTCGGCATGCGGCGCTTCGATTTCAGCCGGGGCGAGGTGGTCTCGTTCCTGTTGTCGTCCGCGCTGTTCTGGCTCTCCGTGTTTCACGCGGACGGCCTGCGCGTCAGCTCGGTGCAGCCGATGCTGTTTCTCGACTATGCGCGCGAGGACGGGCAGTGGACGGCCAACCGCTACGGCGAAAATGTCAATCTGGAGGGCGCGGCGCTGCTGCGCGCGCTCGCCGACTGCGTGAAGGAGCAGTGCCCGCACGCCATGCTCATCGCGAGCAGCGCGGGGCAGTGGCCTTCGGTCACCAAGCCGACGGCGCTCGGCGGTCTGGGCTTTGCGCGCATGTGGCACGACGACTGGGTGCGGCAGCTGTTGCAGCACACGGAGGCGCTGCCCAGCGGCGCGGAGGACTTTTCCGACTGGCTGACCGTCTCGCTGATGGACAGCATGGGAGAGCGCTACATCCTGCCGCTGTCGCATGACGCCGTGTCGCACGGCGACGGCTCGCTGCTGGCGCGCATGCCCGGCGAGTACAACGAAAAATTCGCGCGCCTGCGCGCGCTGTACGGCTTCGTGCTGGCGCACCCGGGCGAAAAGCTGATGTTCATGGGCTGCGAGTTCGCGCAGTTTACCGAGTGGGCGAGCCACCACGGGCTCGACTGGATGCTGCTCGACTACGAGGCGCACCGGCAGATGCGCGAATATGTGCGCGGGCTCAACCTGTGCTACAAAAACAGCCCCGCGCTGTGGGAGTGGAACGGCAAAATGGAGGCGTTCCGCTGGCTGGACCGGGGCGAGACCCTGCCCGGACTGCTCGCGTTTGTGCGCGTCGGGGCGGCGGGCGAGCAGCTGCTCGCCGTGGTCAACTTTACCGGACAGCGCGTGCCCGGCTATTCGCTCCCGGTGGACGGAGCGGGCGACTGGGAGGAGATTTTCTCGTCCGAAAGCGTCAGCTACGGCGGAAACGGGAGCGTATGCGGCGTGCGGCGCGCGCGGCTGACGGGCGGCGCCTGGCGCCTGAGCGTGCCGGTGGCGGCGCACAGCGTGCTGTTTCTGGCGCCGGTGTCCGGGGAAGCGGATTAACCTTGCGGAAGCACTGCCCGCGCGGGCATTGTTTTCATATACAAGGAGAACCCGAGAGAAGTAAGTTGAAGTCAGTTGTGGAGAGGAGAGCCTTTCCGTAATCTAACAAAGATTGGAGCAGAAAGAATGTCTAGGAAGAAAGAATGCGTTGCAATGCTGCTGGCCGGCGGCCGTGGCAGCAGATTGTATGTACTGACCCAGGACGTGGCGAAGCCGGCGGTGCCGTTTGGCGGCAAATACCGTATCATCGACTTCCCGCTGTCCAACTGCGTCAATTCCGGCATCGACACGGTCGGCGTTCTGACGCAGTACGAGCCGCACGTGCTCAACGTGTACCTGGCAAACGGTCAGACCTGGGATCTGGACCGTCTGAACGGCGGCGTCTACGCCCTGCCTCCGTATGAGGGCGGCAAGGGCTCCGAGTGGTACAAGGGCACCGCGAACGCGATCTACCAGAATATCAGCTTTATCGACGAGTACAACCCGGAGTACGTGCTGATCCTGTCCGGCGACCACATCTACAAGATGGACTACGACAAGATGCTCGACCAGCACAAGGAGAAGAACGCGGCGGCGACCATCGCGGTTCTCAACGTCACGCTGGAAGAGGCCAAGCGCTTCGGCATCATGAACTGCAACCCCGACGGCTCGATCTATGAGTTCGAGGAGAAGCCGGCGCAGCCGAAGAGCACGCTGGCGTCCATGGGCATCTATATCTTCACCTGGTCCAAACTGCGCAAGTACCTCATCGAGGACGAGAACAATCCGGAATCGTCCAACGACTTCGGCAAGAACATCATCCCGGCGATGCTGGCGCGCGGCGAGAACCTCCAGACCTATCGCTTCGAGGGCTACTGGAAGGACGTCGGCACCATCGAGTCGCTGTGGGAGGCGAACATGGACCTGCTGTCGCCCGACTCCGGCCTGAACCTCGACGACGGCAACTGGCGCATCTATGGCCGCACCACCGGCGCGCCCCCGCACTTCACCGGCCGCAACGCGGAGGTCAAGCATTCGCTCGTCAGCGAGGGCTGTGAGGTCGAAGGCAACGTCAATAATTCGGTTCTGTTCCCGAACGTCACGGTTGAGGAAGGCGCGAGCATCGAGTATTCCATCATCATGCCGGGCGCGACGATCGAGAAGGACGCGGTCGTCAAGTATTCCATCGTAGCGGAAGACGCTCATATCTGCGCAGGCGCCACGATCGGCAACGCTCCGAGCGAAGTCGAGGTAGACGAGTGGGGCGTAGCGGTTGTCGCTTCCAAGACGGTCGTCGGCAAGAAGGCCGTCGTCGCGGCGAAGCAGATGATCGCGGAAAATATTCCGGACGTAGAATGAGGTGGAGATAAATGAAAAACACACTTGGTATTATCATTGGTTTTGATAACAACAACGATCTGCGCGAGCTGAGCGAGCATCGCCCGGTGGCTTCTGTTCCGTTCGGCGGCCGCTATCGTGTCGTAGACTTTATGCTTTCCAACTTTGTCAACTCCGGCTGCTACAACGTCGGCGTTGTCATGCGCGACAAGTATCAGTCCCTGATGGATCATCTGGGCTCGGGCAAGGACTGGGATCTGTCCCGCAAGCGCGGCGGCATGATGCTGTTCCCGCCGAATGCGTTCGCGCCCAAATCCTCCCCGCTGGTGACCGAGAACTACCACACCTCGCTCGAGGCGCTCGGCTCGATCAGCGACATGCTGCAGAAGAGCAAGTGCGAGCACGTCGTCATCTCGAACGCCGACATCGTCGCCAACATCCCGCTGGATGAGGCGATGCGCGAGCACAAGAAGACCGAGGCGGATCTGACGATCATCTGCACCAAGGACACCGAGGGCGGCCCGCTCGATATGTTCGTCAACCTCTCGCCCCGCCACGAGGTCAACGACATCCGCAACGGCGACAACATGGGCGGCAAGTGCAAGTACAAGGGTCTTGGCATCTACATCATGAAGCGCAAGTACCTCATCGACCTGCTGTCCGACTGCGTCACCCACAACCTGACCTCCTTCGAGCGCGACGCGGTACAGCACGTGTTCAACCGCGGCGACGCGATTCAGGGCTATGTGTTCGACAAGTACGTCGCCAAGATCGAGGACGTCAAGAGCTACTTCTCCGCGTCGATGGATATGCTGGACAAGGACATCCGCGACCAGGTATTCCTCAAGAGCCGCCCGATCCTGACCAAGATTCACGACTCCGCGCCGACCTACTACGGCGAGGACGCAGTGGTCAGCGACAGCCTGATCGCCGACGGCTCCCGCATCGAGGGCACGGTTGAAAATTCCATCATCTTCCGCGGCTGCAAGATCGCCAAGGGCGCGGTGGTCAAGGATTCCATCATCATGCAGGCGGGCGTCATCTCCGAGGGCGTCGAGCTGTCCTATGTCGTCACCGACAAGGGCGTCACCATCCGCGAGGATCGCAAGATGATGGGCCATGCGACCTATCCGGTTGCCATCGCCAAGAACACGATCGTATAACAGAACTATCCCGAAACAGATTCGAGGACGAATCAGAAATCCGGAATCAGCCGGGAGGACGGATTGCGTGCAATTCGGCCTCCCGGTTTTCTCGTTTGCAATCAAGCGCACGCTCCGCGCCGGGCGCGCCGCCCGCGGCGGAGCATACAGATGGAGGGACTCTATGAAGGTTTTATATGTCAGCAGTGAATGCGCGCCGTTTATCAAAACCGGCGGTCTGGGCGACGTCGCCGGCTCCCTGCCGAAGGCGCTCGCCGCAAAGGGCGCGGACATCGCGGTGGTCTGCCCGCTGTACAGCAAGATCAGCCACGAATGGCGCAGCCAGATGACGTTTATCAAGAGCATGTATGTGCAGCTCGCGTGGCGCAACCAGTATTGCGGCATCTTCCTCTATGAGGCGGACGGCGTCAAATACTACTTCCTCGACAATGAGTACTATTTCGCCCGCAACCAGATTTATGGCGAATACGACGACGCGGAGCGCTTCGCCTTCTTCTCCCGCGCGGTGCTGGAGATGCTCGCCGCGATCGACTTCCGCCCGGACGTCATCAACTGCAACGACTGGCAGTCCGCGCTGGTGCCGGTCTACTACAACCTGAACTACAACTACCGTCCGTGGTATGCGGGCATCAAGACGGTGTTCACCATCCACAACATCCAGTTCCAGGGTCAGTACGGCCGCGAGATCCTCTCGTACGTGCTCGGCATCGACGACTACCACTTTGAAAACGGCTTCATGCAGCAGGACGGCGACGTCAACCTGATGAAGGCGGCCATCGTCTGCGCCGACCGCGTCACCACGGTCTCCGCGACGTATGCGGGCGAGATTCAGACGCCGTTCTACGGCTTCCATCTGGACACCGTCCTGCGCTGGAACCAGGGCAAGGTGTGCGGCATCGTCAACGGCATCGACACCGATTCGTTCAACCCGGAGACCGACCCGCACCTGTTCAAAAACTACACGGTGGACACGCTGGAGGACAAGAAGATCAACCGGCAGCAGCTGCTCGAGATGTGCGGCCTGCAGGCGGACGACGACACGGTCATCATCGGCATGGTCGGCCGTCTGACCAGCCAGAAGGGTCTCGATCTGGTGCAGTGCGTGCTGTCCAACCTGCTGGAGCAGGATGTGCGCCTGATCGTGCTGGGCACCGGCGACTACGAGTACGAGCAGATGTTCATCAACGCCAAGTGGCAGTATCCCGACAAGATCTCCACCAACATCATGTTCTCCGCCGACCTGGCGAACAAGATCTACGCGGGCTGCGACCTGTTCCTCATGCCGTCGCTGTTTGAGCCGTGCGGCCTGGCACAGATGATCGCCATGCGCTACGGCACGCTGCCGCTCGTGCGCGAGACCGGCGGCCTGAAGGACACCGTCAAGCCGTACAACCAGTACACCGGCGAGGGCACCGGCTTCTCGTTCACCAACTACAACGCGCACGAGATGCTGGACGTCATCGGCCAGGCCTGCTATCTGTTCCGCCACAACAAGGAGGCGTGGAAGGCCATGCAGGTCGCGGGCATGACCACCGACTTCAGCTGGGATCATTCCGCGCAGGACTATATGAACGTCTACGAGGACACGGTCAACAACTGGTAAGCCCGACTGACAACGACACAAGACCCGGAATCGCGCGATTCCGGGTTTTGTTTTTGGGGGTGGCGCGCGCCGCGGGCGCGGAAAAAGCGCGCAACCGGTTTGACAAAGCGGGCGGTTGATTTTATACTGAAACAGAACAATACGCTGACACCTGTGCGGCGCGCCCGCGCCGCTTGCCGAAAGGAGCCTGTTATGGATTTTGCAGAAAAGAAAGTCAGAAGCGATTATAAATTTTACGGAAAAATCATCAACGTCCGCGTGGACGACGCGCTGCTGCCCAACGGAAAGCCGTGCAAGCGCGAGGTGTGCGAGCACGTCGGCGGCGTCGGCATCCTGCCGATCGACGAGAACCGCATGGTGACGCTCGTGCGCCAGTACCGCTATCCCTACGAAACCACGACGCTGGAAATCCCGGCGGGCAAGATGGATCAGGGCCCGGAGGAGGCGCTGGAGTGCGGCCGCCGCGAGCTGGAGGAGGAGACCGGCCTGCGCGCGGGACAGATGATCCCGATGGGCGAGCTGTGGCCGTCGCCCGGCTTCATGACCGAGCGCCTGCGCCTGTTCTGCGCCAAGGATCTGACGCAGGGCGAGGTGCACCCGGACGACGACGAATTTATCGAAATCGTGCGCATGCCGTTTGACGAGCTGTGCCAGCGCGTCGTGTCGGGCGAAATCCACGACGCGAAGACGGTCGCGGCGGTCGGCAAGGCGCTGCTGATGAACCTCTGAGCGAAAGGGGGACATTGCAGGGCCTGCGAAAGGAGAACGCAATGCGCAAGACGCTGAAGAAAAAACTGACAGGCAGCATGCTGCTGGCGGTCGCCGCCGCGCTGGTGATCGTCTCGCTCTGCCTGCTTTTGGGCACGGTGCGCTACAGCGCGGTGCAGTTTTCGCGCGAGGTCGCGGACGTGTTCACCACCGACGTGCTGACCGAGCTGAACTCGTCGGCGACCGGCTCGGCGGAGAGCGCTGCGCTGGCGGTGGAGCAGACGGTGGACGCAAACGCCGGCCTGCTGCGCATCGGCGCGGGGCGCAGCTACACGGTCTGGGACGCGGAGACGGGCGAGGCGGTCGGCGGCGCGCTGGATAACGCCGCCGTCACCGACAACGTCATCGCGGCGATGGACGGCGCGGTGGGCGACTCCATGCCGCTGCTGGCGGCGCGCATGGACATCGCGATTCCGATTTCTGGCGAGGTGTCGCTCGTGCTCGACATTGTGGACGACGGCAGCGCCATGCGCGCGCTGCTCTGGAACGCGCTGCTGCTGCTGTGCACGGCGAGCGTGCTCAGCCTGATCGCCTGCGCGGCGCTCAGCCAGATGATGGCGGGCGCATTCGCCGCGTCCGCGGTGCAGACGGCGCGCGCGCTGCGCGCCGAACACAGTGCGCGCGCGGAGGCCTGGGAGGCGATGGCGCTCACGCTGTACCGCCCGGGCAAGCCGGACAAAAACCGGCCGGAAAACGGCGCGCTCGACGTGATCGCGCCCTACCTGAGCGAGGGGTATCTGACGTTCGGCGCGGCGGACGGCGGCATCATCGCCATCAACCGGGCGGCGGAACAGCTGCTCGGCGTGACGATGGACGAGGAGAATGGCCTGGCGTTCGCGCAGGCGTTTCCCGGCGTGCCCATGCCGGACGAGACGCAGAGCATGGTGCACGGGCGCTTCACGAGCGGCGGGCGGCGGCTGGACGTCGTGTTCGCCGCGCTGGGCGACGGCACATTTGCCGCGATTGTGCGCCCGGTTGACGGGGAGATGGTTCGATGAGCGCGCTGCGGACGGCGGCGCGGCGCATCCGGCGCGCGCTGCGCGCGCACCGCGAGGGCGTGCGCACGGCGGTGCTGGTGCTGCTGGCGGCGGGCGTGCTCGTGCAGGCGGGCGCGCTGTGGGCGCGCGTGCTGACGCGCGAGAGCATCCCCTGGGACGGCGTGCGCAGCTGGCTGGCCGAGGCGGACTACGGCGAACCGGACACGGACAACAGCGCCTGTGCGCTGCCCGTGCGCTTTGCCGCGCGCGGAAAAACCGGTCTGTATGGCATCCAGTACAACACGGAGGGCCTGAAGGCGGCGTATGAACAGACGGCGGACGTCTGGGCACAGGCGTATCAGAACGCGGCGCAGGCGGCGCCGGCCACATCGGCGCAGTACCGCGAGGCGCTGCGCGGACAGCTGCTGCTGATGGAATACGACGGCGGCATCCCGCTGCACATCGCGGCGGGCTGGCTGGGCTGCGAGGTCGCGGACGGGCTGGCGGACACCGCGCTGGGCGCGGCGGCGCTGTGCCGGACGGACGGGGCGTACACGCTCTGGCTGCGCGACAGCGAAAGCGGCGCGCTGCTCTGCGCGCAGACGCAGGTGCAGGACAGCCTGTTTGAGGCGGCGGTGAGCCAGTTTACGCCCAACGGCTGCGCGCTGGCCGCCGACGAGGAGGGGAGCGAGGTGTCGCCCGACCTGCTGTATGTGCCGGGCGGCGAGACGTTTGACGTCATCTCGTTTCAGCCGTACACCGGCGGACAGGGCATGGAGGAGCTGCTGACGGCGTTCCGCATGGACGCGCAGCTGGCGCTGGACAACGCCTACGGCGCGGACGGCGTGATGGTGTACACCGCGGGCAGCAGCACGATCCGCATCGCGGAGGACGGCTCGATGCGCTATGAGGGCGCGAGCGTGCGCCTGCCGGTCACGCGCGGCCACGACCGCCTGATGCAGTGCGTGCAGACCGGCTATGAGCTGACCGGCATGGCGCTGGAGGCGATCGACTGCGGCGCGTCGCCCGCGCTCATCCGGGCGTACACGCACCCGGATTCCGGGCGCTATATCGTCGTCTACGGTATGCAGATCGGCGGCGTCCCGGTGGACAACGCGGTCACGGGCTATTTTGCGCGCTATGAATTTGAAGGCGGGCGGCTGGCGCGCGCCAATCTCGCGCTGCGCACCTGCCAGACCACCGGCGAGACGGTGGCGATCATGCCGGAAAAGCAGGCGGCGGCCTCGCTGGACGCGCCGTGGGACGCTGTGCTCAGCCTGCGGTATGTCGACCCGGCGGTGGGCACCGACAGCCTGTGGGAGCAGCTGTACGACGACGGCACGGACGGCCTCTGGGACGCGGAGAGCGGGGAGACGGACGGCTGGCAGGACACCCCGGCCGGCGAGGACGGCTGGGAGGATGTGCCCGCGGGCGGACAGACGGACGATTCGCTGACCACCGCGTGGTACGACACGACGGGAACGCCGGTGTCGCCGCAGTGGTATGTGCTCGACTACGGCGAGACGGACGAGCTGCCCGCGTTCGGCCGGACGTTCGCGCCCGAGGACATCGTTGCGGTGCAGCCGGACTTCGACCGCATGATTCAGGGAGGCGGTGCGGCATGAGACGGAACTTTCTGCCCGGGCGGCGGCCAAAGCTGCCCGTCTGGGGGCGCGTCAAGACGGCGTGCATCGCCGCGCTGCTGGCGTGCAATGTGCTGCTGCTGGCGGTGCTCGGCTGCGTGAAGGGCTATGACGCCTATGTGGCGCACCGCACGCGCGCGCATATGGACACGCTGTTTGCCGCGCGCGGCATTTTGTGCGGCTCCAGCGTGTACAGCGCGCTGGAGGACTGCCCGGCGGTGTATTCGGTGCAGGCGGACAGCGCGGTGCAGGAGGCGCTGGCGCGCGCGCTGCTGACCGGCGCGGTCACCTCCGGCGCGGAGCCGGGCAACACGATGGTCTGGACGGGCGAAAATGGCCGGGTCAGCTGGGCCTCGTCGGGCGAGCTGGAGGCGCAGGTCGGGCTGTACAGCCAGCCGGAGCCGGACAGCGCGGCGCAGGCGCAGCGGCTGCTGCGCCGGGTGCTCGCCGAAGCGGGCATCGAGGTGCCGGACACGTGGATGCAGACCGAGCCGCTCGGCGCGGGCTCGGCGGACAGCGGCTATGCCATCACCGTGCGGCAGCGGCTGGCGGGCACGCAGGTGCTCGGCTGTGAGCTGCGGGCGGTGCTGGAGCCGGGCAACGAGCTGACGCTCACGGGGACGTGGATCACCGGCGCGCCGGCGCGCATGCAGGTGCGCGCGCTCGAAACGTATTCGGCGGAGCAGGCGCTGCTCCAGCTGTTGCAGGCGCAGGTGCCGTTCGCGCAGCTCATCAGCGCGCAGCCGGTGTATGTGCTGTCCGACAAGAGCGGCGGTCGGTTTACGACCATTCCGTGCTGGCGCTTTTCGACGGACAGCGGCGATTATGTGCTCAACATCCTGTCCGGCGACGTGGTGGCGTCCGCCGATCTGGAAGCGGCCGCCGGGGCGGAGCCCACGGTCACGCTGCCGGAGGACGAAGAAGACACGGAAGACGGCCAGACGGAGCCGCAGGACGGCGATGTGGATGCCGAAACCGAACAGACGGACGGCGTGGAGCAGGACATCCCGTGGGATGAGCAGGCGTAAGTTGTTTGTGCATCCGTACCAAATTCACATTTTGCCCGGCGCGGCGAACCGGGCGGCACGCGCAAAAATCTGCCCGGCCGGAAAAAGGGTTTGCGTTCCCTGCTCACTTGTGATACCATAATAGATATCTGTATTTGGGATGGGTTTGCCCGCTTTTCGGCGGAAGCGTGCCGGAAGACAGCGATTGAATCCGGAGTGTATTTGTGTATTAAGGAGAAGATTTCGTTGGAGAAATATATCATCCGCGGAGGCCATCCGCTGGAAGGCGAGGTCACCATCAGCGGCGCGAAAAACGCGGCGGTCGCGATTGTGCCCGCAGCGCTGATGGTCGACGGTCCGTGTGTCATCGAGAATGTGCCGAACATTGTGGACGTCATGCTGCAATTCGAGATTTTGAAAAACATGGGCGTCAAAATCGAGCAGCTCGACGAGACCACGTTTCGCACGGAGAACAACGGCGTCAACCTTGAAAGCGAGGAGACCTTTGCGCACATGACCAAGCTGCGCGCGTCGTATTACTTCATCGGCGCCGAGCTGGGGCGCTATGGGCGCGCCCGCGTGGCGATGCCGGGCGGCTGCAATTTTGGCGGGATCCGCCCGGTCGACCAGCACGTCAAGGGCTTTGAAAAGCTCAACAGCTTTGTCCGCGTCGAGAGCGAAGGTTTCATCTCCGCCATCGCGCCGGAGGGTCTGACCGGAAATCACATCTATTTCGACGTCGTCACGGTGGGCGCGACGATGAACGTCATGTTGGCGGCCGTGTTCGCCAAGGGACAGACGGTGATGGAAAACGTCGCCAAGGAGCCGCACATCGTCGATCTGGCCAATTTCCTCAACCAGATGGGCGCGAACATCAAGGGCGCCGGCACGGACAAGATCGTGGTCAACGGCGTGGAGCGCCTGCACGGCGGCGCCTATTCCATCATCCCCGACCAGATCGAGGCGGGTACATACATGGCGGCGGTCGCGGCCTGCGGCGGCGACGTGCTCATCAAAAACGTCATCCCCAAGCATCTGGAGTGCATCAGCACCAAGCTGGAGGACATGGGCGTCCGGGTTGAGATGTACGACGATTCCGTGCGCGTCCGGCGCACCGGCCCGCTGCGGCACACCAACCTGAAGACGCTGCCCTATCCGGGCTTCCCGACCGACATGCAGCCGCAGATAGCGGCGGTCATGTGCCTGGCGGACGGCTCGAGCCACGTCACCGAGGGCGTGTGGGCGAACCGCTTCCGCTATACCGAGGAGCTGGTCAAGATGGGCGCGCACATCAACGTGTTCAAGGAGACGGCGGTCATCGAGGGTGTGCCCGACCTGATGGGCACGGACGTCGTCGCGCACGATCTGCGCGCGGGCGCCGCGATGGTCATCGCGGGTCTCGCCGCACACGGCACGACCACGGTGTCGCAGATCGGCTATGTGGAGCGCGGCTATGAAGACCTGGTCGGCAAGCTGCGCGGCCTGGGCGGCGACATCGAGCGCGTCGCGGACTGACGGACAACAATGCGGAGGGAGCTGCGCGCGCAGTTCCCTTTTTTCTCGAAGGAGCGAACATGAGCTTTTACTATTCTGTGGCATCCGGCTCGTCCGGCAACTGCGCGGTCTGGCAGGCGGGCGACACCGCCGTGCTCATCGATCTGGGCGTCTCGGTGCGCGCGCTGGGCAAGGCGCTGCGCGACATCGACATGCAGATCGAAGACCTGTCCGCCGTGCTGTTGACGCACGAGCACACCGACCACATCAAGGGTCTGGCGACGTTTACCAAAAAATATGACCTGCCGGTGTATGCGACGTTCGGCACGGCGGCCGCCATCCTGCAAAAGCTGCCGCAGGCGCAGAAGAACCTGCGCACCTTCGCGGGCGGCGAGCAGTTCGAGGTGGACGGCCTGCGCGTGCGCTCCATGCCCATCCCGCACGACGCGGCGGAGCCGGTGGCGTACCGCATCGACGGCGGCGGGCACGGGCTGGCCTATGTGACCGACGTCGGCTTTCTGCCGGACAGCATCCGCGGCACGATTGCCGGCTGTGACACCGTCGTGCTCGAATCCAACCACGACGTGGACATGCTGCGCACCGGGCCGTATCCGATGTATCTCAAACAGCGCATCCGCGGCAAATACGGCCACCTGTCCAACGAGGACTGCGCGCGCGGCGCGGCGGCGCTCGCGCAGGCGGGCGCAAAGCGGCTCGTGCTGGCGCACCTGAGCGAGAAGAACAACAATCCGTTGACCGCCCTGCGCTGCACCCAGCCCGCGCTGGACGGCACGGGCTGCGAGCTGTATGTCGCGCCGCGCGGCGCGATGGAGCAGCCGCTCCTGCTGGCGGCGGGAGAGGAGGGGCAATGCTCTCTGTTCGACTGATCTGCGTGGGCAAGCTCAAGGAGAGCTTTTACCGCGCGGCGTGCGCGGAATACGAAAAGCGGCTCAAGGGCTACTGCAAGCTGGAAATCGTCGAGCTGGCGGAACAGCGCCTGCCCGAGCGCCCGTCGCAGGCGCAGATTGACGCCGCGCTGGCGAAGGAGGCGGACGCCGTGCGCGCCAAGCTCCCGCAGGGCGGCGCGGTGATCGCCATGTGCATCGAGGGCGAAGAGATGTCGAGCGAACAGCTCGCCCGCACGCTCGGCGGCTGGATGGGCGGCGGCGTCTCGCACGTCAGCGTGCTCATCGGCGGTTCGTTCGGTTTGGCGCAGGCGCTCAAGCGCGAGGCCAGGCTGCGGCTGTCCATGTCCCCGATGACGTTCCCGCACCATCTGGCGCGCGTCATGGTGCTCGAGCAGCTGTACCGCGCGCTCAACATCGCCGCCGGCGGAAAATATCATAAGTGAGATTTCGCGTGTCGAGAAGCCTCGACACGCTTCAAAAAACGCAGGCGTTTTTTGAGAAGATGCAGCCCGCGGCAGCGCACGCGCGCGGCGCGCACGTTTGCGGGCTGAGCGGTGTTTTTTTCCGACGCGCCTGTCGCCGGAAAAAACGAATTTGACTGCCGCCTGCGGGCGGCAATGCTCTGCTGCGAGCTGTTCACGCGCGCGGGAAACGCTTCATTTTTTGCATGACAACTTACTTTTCGACACTCGGAAGCCTGCGGGCTTCTTTTTTTGTGCGCGGCGGCCGGAACGAAAAAAAGAGCGCCGGCCAAAAAGCCGGCGCTCGCGGTGTGATGTGTGCTTATTCCACCGAGCAATAGGTGCCGCAGACGATGCCGCGCACCTTGCCGTACAGCGGGAGATCGGTGAACGGCGTATTGCTCGATTTGGATTTATAGTGGGTGTACACGACCGCGGCGTTCCAGTCCGCGATCATCAGCTCGGCGCGGTTGCCCTCCGCGACCGCCTTGCCGGTCAGGCCGTAGAACTGCGCGGGGTTCTGGCTCATCGCGCGCATCAGCTGCATCGGCGTGATGCGGCCGGTGCGCACGAGCGCGGAATTGCAGACGGAGAAGGCGGTTTCCAGACCGGTGATGCCGGACATGGACTGCGCGAACGGGCGGTTTTTCTGTTCCGCCGTGTGCGGCGCGTGGTCGGTGGCGATCATGTCGATCGTGCCGTCGATCAGGCCTTCGATGAGCGCCTGACGGTCCTCCTCGGTGCGCAGCGGCGGGTTCATGCGGGCGTTGACGCCGAACGTGAGCACGTCGTCCTCCGTCATGCCGAGGTGGTGCGGCGTGGCCTCCGCGTGGATGTCCGCGCCGCGCGCCTTGCCCGCGCGGATGAGCGCGACCGAACCGGCGGAGCTGATGTGCTGGAAGGCGACGCGCGCGCCGGTTTGCAGGGCGAGTTCGATGTCGCGCGCGATCATCGCCTCCTCCGAGATGCGCATGGCGCCGGGTACGCCGAATTGTTTGGCGGCTTCGCTGCCGAAGTTGACGCCGGGCGACAGGACGAAGGCGGGGTCTTCCTCGTGGAACGACAGCGGCACGCCGAGCGCCTTGGCGCGCGTCATCGCCTGAAGGCACAGACGGCCGTCGGTCAGATTGACGCCGTCGTCCGTGAAGCCGGGCGCGCCCGCGGCGTGCAGCGCGTCGAAGTCGCTCAGCTCCCTGCCCTGCAAGCCGCGCGTGATGGCGCAGGCCTGCAGGACGTTGATCGGCTCGCGCGCGGCCTTGTCCTGCACATAGGTCAGGATGGTCAGGTCGTCGCACGTCGGGCGCGTGTTCGCCATGCAGACGACGGTGGTGTAGCCGCCGGCGGCAGCGGCGGCGGCGCCCGTGTGGATGTCCTCTTTTTCCGTCTGGCCGGGGTCGCGGAAGTGGACGTGCACGTCCACCAGTCCGGGCGAGACCGTGCAGCCGGAGACGTCGAGGACGCGCGCGCCTGCGGGCGCGTCGATCTGCGGCGCGATGCGGCAGATGACGCCGTCGTCGTCGATCAGGATGTCCGACCGGGCGTCGGTGTCAGTGTAGGGGTCGAGCAGCGTTCCGTTTTGAATGAGCAGCATGGACAGATCCTCCTTGTTACATGGTGTGGTCGAATACGATGACGGGGTTATAGCGCGGGTCGATGTCCTGCAAGGCGGTGCGGATGCGGGTGCGCAGCTGGTCGGGCACAAACGTGTGGTCGACGACCACGTCGAAAATCAGGTTGATCTGGTTTTCGCCGTCCACCATGCGGAAGTCGTGCATGGAGAGCGAGGGGTCGATGCCGCGCAGAATGTCCTCCGTCTGCCGGCGCACGGCCTGCACGCGCGCGTTGTTGATCTCCACCGGGTCCATATGGATCACGAGGAAGACGTGCAGTGATTTGAGCACCTGCTGTTCGATGGCGTCGATTGTCTCATGGATGGCGAGGATGTTGCCGTCCGACGGGACTTCGGCGTGCAGCGACGCGAACCAGTGACCCGCGCCGTAGTTGTGCACGATCATGTCGTGCACGCCGAGGATGCCCGGATACGACGTCACGAGCGCTTCGATTTCGTGCACCAGCTCCGGGTCGGCTTTTTCGCCGAGGAGCGGCGACAGGGCGTCCTTGGCCAGCCCATAGCCCGCGCGCAGGATGAATACGGCGACGGCGATGCCGACATAGCCGTCCACCGGCAGCGTCGTGAAGCGGGAGGCGACCATGCCGAGCAGGACGACGCCGGTCGTGATGACGTCGTTGAGGCTGTCCTGCATGGCGGCCATCAGCACAGGGGATTGGATTTCCCTGCCGATGCGGCGGTTGAACAGGCCGAGCCACAGCTTGACGAGCATGGACACGGCGAGCAGCGCGAAGCTGCTCCAGGAGAACAGCACCGCGGACGGGTGCAGGATGCGCTCCGCCGAGCTTTTGATGAATTGGAAGCCGACGAAGATAATCAGCATGGAGACGAACAGACCCGCGATATATTCCGTGCGGCCGTAGCCGAACGGGTGCTGGCGATCCGGCTCCTTGCCGGAGAGCTGGAAGCTGATGAGCGAGATGACGGAAGAGAGTGCGTCCGTCAGGTTGTTGACGGCGTCCGCCATGACAGAGATGCTGTGTGTGACGATGCCGGCCGCCAGCTTGCACAGGCAGAGCAGGACGTTGGCGGCGATGCCGACGGCGCCCGCCAGACGGCCGTAGCACAGGCGGATGGTCTGCTCCGGGGCGCGCCCCGCACGCGGAACAAACAGGCGGATGAGTAGATTGGTCAATGTTGTGAAAAACCTCCTTCTTCGCTTTTCTTTCCGGAAAGAAAACCTTAGCTCCGCTTTTCTTTGCGAAAAGAAAAGCTTGGCAAAAGAAACGATGTTTTGCGCTCCTGTACAGGAGCGCGCCCACAAGCCCGGACAAACGCGTCCGGGCTTTGGCTTGGCTCGGTGCGAAAGGCGTTGATTTGCAGGTGCGGTATCAAAGCCCCCTTACAAGGCGCTGTCTTGCAGGTACGGCACCAAAGCCCCCTTACAAGGCGCTGTTTTGCAGGCGCGGCATAAAAGCCTCCCTTGTGTAAAGGGAGGTGGCGCGGCTCCGCCGCGCCGGAGGGATTGCAATACAGGCGGGACAGCTTTAGCAAAATCTCATCGGCGCAGAGACAATCCTTCCCTCAGCTTCGCTGACAGCTCCCTTTGCACAAGGGAGCCATTCGCGCAGTGCGAAAGGCGTTGGTTTACAGATGCGGCACAAGGGCGCCGTTCTGCGTAGAAACGCGCGGACGGGTTACAATAAGAGCGCGGCGAGGGCGCACTGGGCGGCGAACAGAAGCGGCAGCCCGATCATGAACCGCTTGTGGCGGGTCTTGTGGTGCAGGACGCGCATGGTCAGATAGACGGCGGGACACGCGCCGAGCGCGGACAGCACAAACAGCGTGCGCTCGGAGACGCGCCAGGCGCCCCGCCGCGCCGCGCGCTTGTCGTGGGCGGTCACGGCGACGCCGGCGATCTGCATGGCAATGAGCCAAAAGTAGAACATATGATCTCCTTTGTTGTGAAAATTATAGAAAAAAGTGGTGAATTTCGACAATTAAGGTTGTTATTTTTTGATGAATCGTGTATAGTGAAAGGGTATCCTTCAGAAATTTGGAAAAAAGAGACGGCCGGATGCGGGGGCGAAACATGGGCAAAGAAAGCGGCAATCTGCTCGCCCATCTGTCCCGCATACAGCGGAAGCATATCCGTTGGCGTTCTGAAAAAAGGGTGCGGAGTATGAGAGATAAGGTGTGAGAACGGAAAAATGGGTAAGAAAATCATCGCGTGGCTGCTCGCCTGCTTTGTGCTGTGCGGCGGCGGCGCGCTGGCGGCGCAGCCGGTGCTGGAGTCCCCGTCCGCGTGCCTGATGGACGCGGAGACCGGACAGATTCTGTACGAACTGGACGCGCAGACCGAGCGGCCGATGGCCTCGATCACCAAGACGATGACCGCGCTGCTGATTCTCGAGCAGGGCGATTTGACCGCGACCACGGTGGCGACGGCGGAAGCCATCAATTCGGTCGATTTGCAGTCCACCCGCGTGGGCTTTGAACCGGGCGAACAGCTCAAGGTGGACACGCTGATGTACTGTATGCTGGTCTATTCCGCCAACGACGCGGCGAACATTCTCGCCTGCTATCTGGACGGAAATTTGCAGAGCTTTGTCGACCGGATGAACGCGCGGGCGCAGGAGCTGGGCTGTACGCACACGCACTTCGCCAACCCCAACGGGCTGGATGCCGACGGGCACTATTCCTGCGCGGAGGATATGGCGCGCATCACCCGCGCGGCCAACCAGCACGCGGAATTTGCGACCTATTCCAGCGCGGTGTCCTATGAACTGCCGGCGGACAATGTCATCCCGTCCGGCTGGCGGGTCGATACCCGCGTCAACATGTTCAAGACGGACGACCCGCTGTACGACGCGCGCGTCTATGCCGCCAAGACCGGCTGGACGACCAACGCGCACAACACCTTTGTCGCCTGCGGCAAGTCGGACAAGGCGCACCTCATCGTGAGCGTGCTCGGCTGTCCGCTCAAAAGCGGCATCTTCACCGACACGACCGCCCTGCTCAATTACGGCGAGCAGTGCTATCAGACGTGCACGGTGACGGCGGACGACTACAAAAAAGCCGCCAAAAAGGCCGCCAGGCGCGCCGACTGCCGCATCGACGCGGACGCGCTGAGCGATTTTTCGCTGTACCTGCCCACCGGCATGGACGCGGACGATCTGGCGTACACCTGCGAGGTCACGCAGGAGGGCGCCCAGCTCGCTGTCTGCATCGCGAAGAACAGCCGGGCGGCGTACACCGCCGTCACCAATCTGGACGGCGCGCAGACGCTGCTGCGGCTGCCGCTGACGCTGGAGAAGGCGCCGGACGAGGCTGCGGGCAGCGCCGTTCCGGAGGAGACCGAACCGGCGGGCGGCTTCTGGCAGCTGCTGCGCGCGGCGGGCACCGTCGCGCTCGTGGTCGCCGGTGCGGCGGCGCTGCTGCTGGTGCTGCTGTTCCTGCTCGGCCTGTACCGCCATATCCGCCGCAGAAAAAAGCGGCGCAAGAGAAGAAAACGGTAAAGCGCGCAGGCTGTCCGAAGACGGCTCAGCCCGCAAACGTGCGCGCGCAGCGCGTGCGCTGCTGCGGGCTGCAATCCCTCGCAAAACTGCCTGCATGTTTGCAAAGCGCGCATGCGCCTCCCCCGCCGGGAGGCGCTTTTTTATGCCTCCGTAACCTCGATGTCGCCGTATTTGCCGCGGATCAGCCCCAGCAGGGCGTCCGGCGCCAGCTCGATCTGAAAGCCGATCTTGCCGCCCGAGACGATGACCGTCTCCAACGCGCGCGCGGACGCGCTCAGCACGGTCGGGAACTGCTTCTTCATGCCGACGGGGCTGCACCCGCCGCGGACGTAGCCGGTCAGCTTGTTGATCTCCTTGACGTGAATCATCTGCACGGACTTTTCGCCCACCGCCTTCGCGGCCTTCTTGAGGTCCAGCTCGGCGGCGACGGGGAGGACAAACACATAGTGTCCGCCCGACTTGCCCTCCGTGACCAGCGTCTTGTATACGCGGTCGAGCGGCTGTCCCATGCGCTGGGCGACCGTGATGCCGTCCACATGTACGCCGTCCGTCTCGTAGCTGTAGTGCCGGTAGGGGATTTTCGCGCGGTCGAGCATGCGCATTGCGTTGGTTTTGATTTCTGCCATCGTACAGACCTCCCTGTGCTTGCTTGCATACGCTATTATACACCAAACGGCGGCCGGATACCAGCCGCTTTGGTTGTCTGAAAAAACCAGACCGGCGTGCGCGTGCGCCACGTGCGCGCCGCACGCGGTGCACACAGGAGAGTGCACGCAAAAGAAGTGCGTGCACGAGCACGCAAATGTACAAAGTGCTGTGTGCACGAGCCCGCATTTTGGTTGTTTTGCGAATTTCTTTTTTTTGGAATCGTGTTATACTAAGTACAACAGAAGGGAAGAAGACAAGTGAAGGAATTTGTCCTACCACTTGAGGGAAAAGGTATAGACGACTTTTTGAGAAGTCTGGACGAACAGGAGGCTATGATATGAAACGGATGTCGTCGTCGCTGCGGGCAAAGGAAGAATTTATGGGTCTGTGCCGGAGAGGCGAGTTCCAGGCGGGTGACCGTCTGCCGTCCGAGATGAAAATGGCGGAGCGCTTTGGCATCAGCCGTGAGACGTGGCGCGCTTCGCTCGAGCTGCTGCGCCGCGAGGGCGTCATCTATTCCAAGCACGGCGTCGGCACCTTCCTGATGGAGGTCTCCGCCCGGCAGGAAAACGATCTGACGCGCCTGAACCCGGTCTGCGAGATGATTCAGCAGGCGGGCATCGCCGAGGGGCAGTCCTCCTACACCACCGGGCTGACCATCCCCAGCCGGGACATCGCGTCCGCGCTGGGCATCAAGCCGGGCGTCAACGTCTTTTACATCAACCGCACGCGCTGCACCAAGTCGGGCGTGCCCATCTGCGCCAGCCTGCACTACATGCCGGTCTATCTGGCGGACGAGCTGGACCCGATGCATATGCCGGACTCGCTGTTCTCCTATTTTGAGCGCCGCAAGGGCATTTTCGTCAGCCGCTCCACCTCCAATCTGACCATCCCCAAGCCGGGCGACCCGCTGGCGATGCAGCTGCGCGGCGACCGCGACGTGCAGGTGCTCGGTCTGGTGCAGCAGCACTTCGATTCGCGCGGCAACCCCGTGCTGTTCACGGTGGATTATTTCGACAGCGAGATGTTCAACTTCTCCGTCACGCGCATCCGCGAAAAATAAGCGTTTTCCAACAAGGTTTTTCCACTTTGTTCTCTCAATTTGTTCTCTCCAAGACGAGGGCGGCCGATCACCACCGGCCGCCCTCGCGCACGTCTGCGCGCAAAAAAAGCGGCGGAGATGTCCTGTCTCCGCCGCTTTGCGTGTCGAGAAATCTCGACACGCTTCAAAAAAACGCAAGCGTTTTTTTGAGAAGATGCAGCCCGCGGCAGCGCACGCGCGGTGCGCGCACGTTTGCGGGCTGAGAGGTGTTTTTTCCGACGCACCTGTCGCCGGAAAAAACGGAATTATCTTCTGATGTCGTAGTTCATGTTCATCAGGTCCCGGATGGACGAGACATCGTCGGTGATGTTGCCGTCGCCGTGGAGCGTGTGCTTGATGACGCTGCTGGCAACGGCGAAGTTCACCATATCCATCGGCTTGTAGCCGTGCATCATGGCGTAGATCAGGCCGCTGGCGAACGCATCTCCGCCGCCCACCCGGTCGAGGATGTTGAATGTGAACAGCTTGCTCTCGAAGGTGTGCCCCTGGTACCACATATAGGCCATCAGGCTGTTTTCGCTGCCGCTGTGGGCAAAGCGGACGTGGCGGGCGATGCACTTGAGGTTCGGATAGCGCTCCACAAAGTGCTGGAACACCTCGTCCTGCTGTTCGTAGCTCGGCTGAAGCGGCAGGCCGTCCTTCCAGTCTCCCTTCGCGTGGTCGTCCTCGTCGCGCCAGAGGTGGTACGGCTCGACGCCCATCAGCACATCCACATAGGGCAGGCACTGGGTGCAGTAGTCGCGCGCCTGCTCCCAGCTCCACAGCTTGCTGCGGAAATTGCCGTCAAAGCTGACGGTCATGCCCAGCTCTCTGGCTTTTTTCAGGCAGTCGAGGATGAACTGCGCGCAGCTCTCCGACAGGGCGGGCGTGATGCCGCTCAGATGCAGCCAGTCGAATTCCCCCAGCAGCGCGTCCAGATCTACCTTGGAAAAATCGTACTCGGAAATCGCGCTGTGCAGGCGGTCGTAGGTCACCTTGCTGGGGCGGATGCCGTAGCCGGTCTCCAGATAGTAGGTGCCCAGCCGGTGCGTCGGCGTCTCCTCCCGCGTGGAGAGGATGACCGGCGTGCAGTGCACGTCGTTCGACCGGAGCATGCGGATGGCGCTCTTGCCCAGCGAGTTGTTGGGGACGACGCTGAAAAACGTGCTGTCGACGCCCAGGTTGGCCAGCGCGAGGGCGATGTTGGCCTCGCTCCCGCCATAGCTCGCCTCAAAACTGTTTGCTACACGGATTTTTCCATAGTTGGGCGGGGTGAGACGGAGCATGATCTCGCCGATGGCGAGAAATCTCTGCCCCTTGACGCCCCGAAGCAGCGGATTATAATGTTCCATATCGTTGCGCTCCTTCCAGAGGGTGCCGCCGCGCGCGGCGGCTGCGTTGGTGTTCCGGGTTCCGGCCGGTTTGTCCGTGGATGGCGAAAACCGGCAAATAAGAGTGGACCGCACGCGGCGAGAGCGCCGCGTGCGGTGTGTGCCGCTGCAACCTCCCTGTCTCCGTCCCGCCCGCCGGGCGGCGTAAATCGCAGTGCACGCGCGCCCGCGGCGGGTTATTGTCAGCGGCATATGTCAGGAGGTTTGGTTTTCAGGTTAGTCTTCAAGGAAAGGAAGGGTATCAGGGAGAGTTGGAGACAGGGAGTGATAGGAGATATCTGTTAAGAGATATAAGAGATAGGCTGAAAAAGGTATGTGGGTGAATCAACGCTGGATGCGGCCGGAGCCGTCGCCGCCGGCGAGCTTTTCCACCTCGGAGACCGAGACCATGTTGTAGTCGCCCTCGATGGTGTGCTTGAGCGCGGAGGCCGCAACGGCGAACTCCACCGCTTCCTGCGTGCTCTTGCCGCTGAGCAGCGCGTAGATCAGGCCGCCGCCGAACGAGTCGCCGCCGCCGACGCGGTCGATGATGCGCAGCTCGTATTTTTTGGAGAAGCAGTATTCGCCGCTCGCGGCGTCGTACAGCATGGCGCTCCAGCCGTTGTCCGACGCGGAATGAGATTCGCGCAGCGTGATGGCGACCTTCTCAAAGCCGAACTTGTCGGCCAGCTGCTTGGCGACGCTCTTGTAGCCCTCGTGGTTGATCTCGCCCGCGTAGATGTCGGTCGCCTCGGCCTCGATGCCGAAGACGTCCTTCGCGTCCTCCTCGTTGGAGATGCAGACGTCCACGTACTGGCACAGGTCGGTCATCGCCTCGCGCGCCTGTTCGCGCGTCCACAGCTTGCCGCGGTAGTTCAGGTCGCAGGAGATTTTGACGCCGTGCGCCTTGGCCGCCTGGCAGGCCTCGCGGCAGATGTCGACGACGTTCGGGCCGAGCGCCGGGGTGATGCCGGTGAAGTGGAACCAGTCGACGCCCTCGAAGATGCGGTTCCAGTCGAAGTCCGCCGTGCTGGCCTCCTGAATGGCGGAGTGCGCGCGGTCATAGATGCAGACCGAGCCGCGCTGCGACGCGCCCTTCTCGTTGAAGTAGATGCCGACGCGCTCGCCGCCGCGCACGATCATGCTCGTGTCCACGCCGTAGCGGCGCAGCGAGTTGACCGCCGCCTGGCCGATCGCGTGTGCGGGCAGTTTGGTGACGTAGGCGGCGTCCATGCCGTAGTTTGCCAGCGAGACGGCGACATTGGCCTCGCCGCCGCCGAAGCTGAATTCCAGATGATCCGCCTGTACGAAGCGCTCGTAGTTGTACGGCTGCAAGCGGATCATCAGCTCGCCAAAGGTTACGATTTTCATGGGTTTTCCTCCTTGGGTGACGGGTTAGTTCTTGCCGACCAGATGCACGGCGAAGCCGCAGATCTCATCGGTCAGGTAGATGGCGTTGAGCGTGCCGTCCGCCTTAAATTTGGCGGTCGCGTCGTTGAACGTGAAGCCGCGCGCCTCCAGCTCGGCCTTCGCCGCCGGGACGTCCGGCGTGCCGATGGCGATGTGGCCGTTTTTGCCCATATACGGCTGCTTCATCAGCTCGATGTCGCCCGCGAAAAACGAGCTGTTTCCTTCCTTGACCGAAAAGCCGAACAGCGTTTCAAACAGGCGCGCCGCCTGCTCCGCCTCGTCCCGGTTGGCGGCGTTGATGCCCACGTGGGCGAGCGAATACTCAGCCATTGCGCGCCGCCTTTACGATTTCGACCGACTGGCGGCACAGCGCGGTGATTTCCTCCCACTTGCCGTTGTCGATCAGGTCCGCGGTGACCATATACGAGCCGCCGCACGCCGCGATGACCGGGTTCTTGATGTAGTCGGCGAGGTTTTTGAGCGAAATGCCGCCGGTCGGCATGACCTTGAACATCGGGAACGGCGCGCTCATGGCCTTGATCTTGGCCAGGCCGCCCGACTGCTCGGCGGGGAAGAACTTGAGCACCTCAAGGCCGAGCTTGTAGGCGGTGTGGTAGTCGGTCGGGGTGGTGCAGCCCGGGAAGACGTCGATGCCCACCTTCTGGCAGTAGGCGACGAGGTCGGGGTCCATGCCCGGCGTGACGATGAACTGCGCGCCCGCGGCCATGGCCTCGTCCACTTGCGCGGTGGTCAGCACGGTGCCGGCGCCGACCAGCATGTCGGGGAAGTTGGTGCGCATGGCCTGGATGGCGACGGCGGCGCCTGCGGCGCGGAACGTCACCTCAGCGACCGGCACGCCGCCGGCGATGAGCGCCTGCGCCAGCGGGACGGCGTCGCGCTCCGGGTGGTTGAGCTTGATGACCGGCACGACGCCGATCCCGGAAATGCGTGTCTGCAATGCATTCATGAAAAAAACTCCTCTCTGCGTTGGGGGTGTGCCTGCCGGCCACCGGCGCCGGAGCGCCGGTGGTTCAGGCGTGTCAGGCCAGACCGGCCAGCTGCGGAAGAATCATGCTGATGGCAGGGATGTAGGTGACAAGCAGCAGGCCGATCAGGATTGCGGCATAATACCAGAGCATGTACGGCATAACCTTGGCGAGGCTGGAGCGTCCGACCTTGATGGCGACGAACAGCGTGTTGCCGACCGGCGGGGTGATGTTGCCGATGCAGAGGTTATAGACCAGAATGAGGCCGAAGTGAATCGGGTCCATGCCGAACGTCTGGACGATGGGCAGGAACAGCGGGGTGAAGATGAGAATCGCCGGGGTGACGTCCATGAAGGTGCCGGCGACGAGCAGGATCACGTTCATGATGAGCAGGATCACGTACTGGTTGTCCGTGATGCTCAGCAGCGCGGCGGAAACTGCCTGCGGAATCTGGAGGAACGCCATGACCCAGCCGAGGATGTTGGACACGCCGATGAGGAAGACGACCATGCCGCTCATCTTTGCGCTGTCGACGACGATGTCCCAGAACGACTTGAGCGTGATGTTCCGATAGCAGATGCCGAGGATGAGCGCGTAGACGACCGCGATGGCGGAGCCTTCGGTCGCGCTGAAGGCGCCGATGATGATGCCGCCGATGACGACGACGATCAGGGACAGCGCCGGGATGGCCTGGAGCGTCGCCTTGCCGAGGACGGCCCAGCTG
>DXIG01000012.1 GCA_019112985.1 Candidatus Butyricicoccus stercorigallinarum
GTGCGATTTGTACATAATTGCCATATACAGGAAATCCGAAGTGTGATATACTATCAGGCAAGAAAGTTGTGAATAAGAACATCGGGTGCGGCGCGGGCGCGCCGCAGGGCGGAAAGGGGTTGGAAACCATGAAACGAGCCGTATGTTTCTCTCCGCTTGTCAGGCGGCTGTGTGCGCTGCTGGCGCTGGGCGGGCTGGCGTGCCTGCTGTGCGCGTGCGGCGCGGGGGCGGAAGACCCCGGCGCGGAAGTTGCGCTCGGGTCGACCGACCTGCTGTATGAGGACGGCCACGTCAGCGGCGAGCTGTGCGAGGGCGTCGTGGTGGACGCGGACATCCCGGACCTGAGCGCCGTCACGTCGTATGACATCGTCTCCGCGCACTTGATACTGCCGGACGAGGACGTGATCCAGTCGATGCGGGACTATGTGTTTGCCGGGCGTTCCGAGGACGAAATTCAATATGAATACGAAACTGCGGAGGACGGAAAGAGCAAGCGGTATCAATTGTATTACATTGGAGAAGCCACGGAAGAGACCTACTACGACCGCGTGCTTTCGGTTCACAGTTATCCCGATTCAAAGTATATGAGCTTTTCCAATTTTGAGGCGTATCCATACGAGCGTATAGGGTATTCCAACGACATACCGGTGAGTGAAGACAGTTTGTTCGGCCCGTTTGCCGAGCAGAGAGACCTGAGCTTTCTGCCGCGGGAGGAGGCGGTGGACGCCGTCCGCGCGCAGCTGGCGGAATGGGAGATCGAGACGATCGGCGAGCCGCTGGTGTTCTGCATGGACGGGGAGGGAATGTACCAGCTTCTGACGGAATTATATGATGAGAAAAACCGGCCGCCCGTCCCGCTGGACGAGACGCGCAAGGAGGAGCTGGAATACTATTACATGGTGTTCGACGTCGGATACCAGAACATCCCGTACACCCGCTTTGACTTTCAATCCAAATCCTCCGCCCTTCCCGGTTACGGCGCCAGAGTATATGTGATGTATTGTGCGCAGGGAATTGTTGATCTGGAATATTCCTGGGCAAATTACGCCATCGACGGCACGCTGGAGGAGCACGACGCGGCGATCACGCTGGATCAGGCGATGAGCCAGGTGCGGACGCGGTATGAGGATTTGGTCGTCACCTCTGCGGTGGAGATCGAAAACATCTTTTTCCAGTATGTGCCCGCGCCGTGGGACGAAACATCGGGATCGTGTACGTTTGTGCCCGCGTGGGTGTTCCAGCCGAAAACCAGCATGACGGTAGACGGGGAGGTGAGCGAGTTTTATCAGAAGATTGTCGTTGTACATGCCATTACCGGCGAAGTGATTTCGCTATGAGGAGGAGAAAGCATGAAGCAAACCGTGTTTTTCTCTCCGCTTGTCAGGCGGCTGTGTGCGCTGCTGGCGCTGGGCGAGTTGGCGTGTCTGCTGTGTGCGTGCAGTATGGGGGCGGAAGACCCCGGCGCGGAAGTTGCGCTCGGGTCGACCGACCTGCTGTATGAGGACGGTCGCGTCAGCGGCGAGCTGTGCGAGGGCGTCACGGTGGACGCGGACATCCCGGACCTGAGCGCCGTCACGTCGTATGACATCGTCTCCGCGCACATGACGCTGCCGGACGAGGACGTGCTTCGGTCGATGCGGGACTATGTGTTTGCCGCCTGCTCGGAAGATGAGATTCAACAGGTGTATACAGAAGAAGATCAGCGAACCAATTATTATGTAGATGGCGATACGGAATATTACAGAGATTACATCGTCTCGATATGCAGAGCGCCCGGGCAGCAGAACGTCAGTCTTTGGAAGTTTTATGATTATCCACACGAACCGTTTGTATACGATCCTACCCTGATGTACGACTTCGCATTTTCTCCGTTTGAAACACAGAGAGATTTCGACTTTATGAAGCGGGAAGACGCCGTGCGTGCCGTTCGCGCGCAGCTGGCGGAATGGGAGATCGAGACGATCGGCGAGCCGATAGTATTCTGCATGGACGGCGACGGGATGTACGAATATCTGACACAGATGTATGAATGGAATCAGGATCCCACACCGGTAAAGCAGGAGGACAAGGCGGATTTGGAAGGGTATTTTATGGTGTTTGACACCGGATACCACAATATCCCCTACACTTGTTTTGAACGTGGTTCTGTTATAGAAGAGACCTATACCTATGGCGCTCAATTGTGGGTATTTTTCACCGCAAAGGGTATCATTCGCTTAGATTATGGGTGGGCGGACTACGAGATCGACGGCACGCTGGAGGAACACGACGCGCCGGTCACGCTGGATCAGGCGCTGAGCCAGGTGCGGACGCGGTATGAGGATTTGGTCGTCACCTCTGCGGTGGAGATCGAAAACATCTTCTTTCAGTACGTACCGCAGAATCCCGACAGCGAGACGGGAAGCGTCACGCTGGTTCCCGCATGGGTCTTCCAGCCACAGTTCAGCGCGACGGCGGAGAAAGCGGAGAGAAAGGAGGTCGGCAGCTATGAAGATGTCATTATGATACATGCTATCACCGGAAAATTTATCACGTGAGAAAGGAGATTCTCATGAAAAAGTTACGATCTGTTTTGTGCCTGGCGTTAATTTTGGTTAGTGTCGTTTCGTCAGGAGCGTTGGCGGCGACGTTCTCGTTTTTCTTCTCCAATACTGGGACGGATTATTCCATTCTGGCGGAGAAGACGAATGGCAAGTCGTTCGCAACGGTTCAGGTTACCTCGGCGCCCAGCAGTGCTACCTACAAATATGCGGTAGCCACGGGAATCTACACAGGGTATAAAACCTCTTGGAAGAACAAAACAGGGACGGGTACGTTCGATATCAGTTATAACTCAAAACCTTCGGATGGTACAGATCTTCGCCTGCACGGCGCGACGGTCTCCAACAGCGGAACATCTACTGTTTCGGGGGTGTGGACGCCGTGACATGAATGAAACGTCGCAGCTTCGCCTGTGACGGTGCGAAAATCATGCATCCCGGGGGCGCGCCCCCGGGATGTTGTCTGAAAGAGAGGTGAACGCGCGATGGAGCGGATTCGGATGGTACAGATGGATTTGCAGCGGGCGTTTTGCGGCAGATTGTTTTTGGTCGGCCTGCTCTGCCTGGTCGGCGTGTGTTATCTGAACGTTTCGTGGAACAATTATCAGTATGAAAGTGTGGTTTCCCTGATTGCCGGATTGGCATTTGGCGGCTTTGTGCAGATGATCTTCGTCTGCGGGGCGATTCCCTATGCCGTCTCCTATCTGAGCGACTGCGAGAGCGGGTACATCCGCTTTCTCGTGATCCGCGGCGACCTCCGCAGATACCTGCGCTCGAAGGTGTTTGTGACGGCGCTGTCCGGCTTTTCCGCTGTCTTTGCCGGAAAACTGCTGTTTGCGCTGTCGCTGTGCGCCGCGTTTCCTCTCACGCAGGAAACTGACATCATGCTCAACGGCGGGGTGGAGCTGCTGTTTGACGTCCACCCGTGGGCGTATATCGCGGGCGACGCGTTTTTGTACGCCATGGCTTCGGCGGCGTTTGCCGTCATGGCGCTGCTGGTCTCCAGCTTGATCCGCAACATGTTCGTCACTCTCATGTCCCCGCTCGTCCTGTATTTTATGATCACCTCGCTCCAGCAGATTGTCCGGGTGCCGCAGGCGATCGGGATGAACGGTCTGATGATGGGGTATATTGACGGCTACCTGGACAGCTGGCAATGGACGCTGCTTCACATCTTTCTGGTGTGGCTCATCGTCATTCTCGTGACCGGTAAGCTGTTTGTCTGGCGCGCAGAAAGGAGGTTCTATCATGGGTAGTGTGCGCTGTATGGTGAACCAGTTCCGCAGATGGGGCAAAAGCATGCGGGTCTGGATGGTGTTTGTCCTGTTCGCGATCTTTATCTCCACCAATTTCTGCGGGAGCATCCGCGCTTTCTGCCAGCAGTATGACGTCGCCTGCTCGGTCTGGCTCATGCCGCTGATTCTGGCCAAGATGAACCACAAGCTGTGGATTATGCTGCTGCCCATTCTCCTCTTCTGCGACGCGCCGTTTCTCGACGAGCAGCAGCCGTTTCTCATCGTCCGCATCGGCCGGCTCCGCTGGGCGGTCGGGGAGATTCTGTACATCCTGCTGGCGAGCGCCGTGTTCTATCTCGGCTGTATGCTCGTCTCCGTGCTGCTCATCAGCCCCTATGTCGAGTTCACCACGGGCTGGGGGCGCGTGCTCCGGACGCTGACGCAGGCTTCGGTGGCGAGTCCGTTGCAGATGGACGCGATCATGGAACGGGTGATTCTGGCGTATACGGCGCCGGAGGCGACGCTGCTGTGCGGCATCGCGACCTGGATCGCCACCTCGTTTTTGGGCCTGCTCATGTTTTTGTGCAATCTGTGGGCGCGCCGCGAGGTCGGCATTATCGTGGCCGCCATCTTCGTCGGCCTGTCCTATTTCATCGATGCGATGGGGTATGTCTCCCGCCTCTGGAATACCGCCCGCTATGTCTCCCCGGTCTCGTGGGTCGATTTGAACATCGTGGGCATGGGCACGTTCCGCTCGCCCTCCTGGAGCTATATCATCGTCGCCGGGTGCGTGCTGCTGGCGGTGCTGATCGCCGCCATCCTGCTGTCCGTCCGGCGGAAGTCCATCGATATCGTGCAGTCAATTTGAGGGGTGGCATATGAAAAACAGGATTATTGAAATTGAGCATCTGTGCAAGGCCTTCCGGCGCACAACGGTGGTGAACGACGTCACCGTTTCGTTTGAGGAGGGCAAAATTCACGGCATCATCGGCCGCAACGGCTCGGGAAAAACCGTGCTGTTCAAGTGCATCTGCGGCTTTGTCCCGATCACCTCCGGCACCATCCGCGTGCGCGGCAAGCTGGTCGGCAAGGACATCGATATCCCGGAACGCATGGGGATTATCATCGAATCGCCGGGATTTTTGCCCAATTACAGCGGGTTCCATAATCTGAAATTCCTCGCCAAGCTGCAAAATACCATCGATGCGGAAAAAATCCGGGAAACCATTCGCTTTGTCGGCCTTGACCCGGACGACAAAAAGCATGTCGGAAAATATTCGATGGGAATGCGCCAGCGGCTGGGTCTGGCGCAGGCGATTATGGAGGACCCGGACATCCTGATTCTGGATGAGCCGATGAACGGTCTGGACAAGCAGGGCGTGGAGGAAATCCGAGCCTGCCTGCTGCAATTGCGCGCGCAGGGGAAGACCATCCTGCTCGCCTCCCACAATGCGGAGGATATCCGCGTGCTGTGCGATACGGTGTGCGAAATGGACGGCGGCGTGCTGACGCCGCGCGTCGTTTGACGGAACAGACGCCCGTCCGGGGGAATCCGGGCGGGCGTTCGCGCGCCCGGGCACGATTGTGTTGACAGCCCTACGGATGTGTGATATAATACGCAAAAATAGCCATTCTTCGATGGCGATTTTTCAGGTAAAGACAAGATGTGAGTTCCATCAGAGTCTGAAGCGATTTTTACAGGACCACTCCGCTCCCGGAGTCAAGGCCATACGGACAGCCGGGTCCACTGCCGATCAGCGGGTTTCCGCTCTATTGATTGAGTTAAAAGCTCAGTTTTATAAGTTGGTTACTTTATAACCGAAATGCGCGGTTGCGCAAACTTGTGAAATGGTCAATAAGAGTAGTAAAAGTAGTATTGCTATATAGACTCTGTATGCCGAATTCCTCGTAGTTTTCGTCCTTTGCCTGGCGGCCGCGCCCGGCGGGGCGGCCGAATTTCGCCAGCGCGCGCCGGCGGCAAAACGATGGAGATGTAACGCAAGTTGTGTAACAGCAGCTTGCGTTTTTTTGTTTTGAGGTACGATATGGAAAGAGTATTGTTAGACCAGTCGCAGGCGCCGATCTACGAGGCGCTCGAACGATTCCGGGATATGCGCGTGGTGCCGTTTGACGTGCCCGGACACAAGCACGGCAAGGGCAACCCCGAGCTGACCGCCTTTTTGGGCAAGCAGTGCGTCAGCATCGACGTCAACAGCATGAAGCCGCTGGATAATCTGTGCCATCCGGTCTCCGTCATTCATCAGGCGGAGCTGCTCGCCGCGGATGCGTTTGGCGCAAAGCATGCGTTTTTGATGGTGGGCGGCACGACCAGCTCGGTGCAGAGCATGGTGCTCTCCTGCTGCAAGCGGGGCGATAAGATCATCCTGCCGAGAAACGTGCACCGAAGCGTCATCAATGCGCTCGTGCTGTGCGGCGCCGTCCCGGTGTATGTCAATCCCGAGGTGGATCGGCGTCTGGGCATCTCGCTCGGCATGCGCCGCGAGCAGGTGCAGAAGGCCATTTTGGAGCACCCGGACGCCGTCGCCGTTCTGGTGAACAACCCGACCTATTACGGCATTTGCAGCGACTTGCGCGCGATTGTCAAAATGGCGCACGAGGCGGGCATGCTGTGCCTCGCGGACGAGGCGCACGGGACGCATTTTTATTTCGGCGAGCACATGCCGGTGTCCGCCATGAAGGCGGGCGCGGACATGGCCGCGGTGTCCATGCACAAGAGCGGCGGCAGCCTGACGCAGTCCAGCCTGCTGCTGATCGGCGCGCGCGTCAACGCCGGCCACGTCCGGCAGATCATCAACCTGACGCAGACCACGTCGGGCAGCTATCTGCTGATGTCCAGCCTCGACATCAGCCGGCGCAATCTCGCCCTGCGCGGCAAAAGCGTATTCCGCAAGGTGGTGGAAATGGCGGAGTACGCGCGCGAGGAGATCAACGCCATCGGCGGCTACTATGCCTACGGCCGGGAGCTGGTCAACGGCGATTCGATCTTTGACTTCGACCCGACGAAGCTGAGCGTACATACCAGAGACATCGGCCTTGCGGGCATCGAGGTCTACGATATCCTGCGCGACGAATACGACATTCAGATCGAATTCGGCGACATCGGCAACATTCTGGCTTATCTCTCCATCGGCGACCGCATGCAGGAGCTGGAGCGGCTGGTCAGCGCGCTCGCCGAGATCCGCCGGCGGTACATGAAGGATCCCTACGGCCTGCTGAGTCAGGAATACATCGACCCGGAGGTCGTTTGCAGCCCGCAGAACGCCTTTTATGCCAAAAAGCGGAGCGTGCCGATTGCGCAGAGCGCCGGCTTTGTGTGCAGCGAGTTCGTCATGTGCTATCCGCCCGGCATCCCGATTCTCGCGCCGGGCGAGCGCATCACGGAGGAGATTCTCGCGTACATCGACTACGCCAAATCCAAGGGCTGCTCTATGACGGGTCCCGAAGACCCGGAGATCAACCATCTCAATATCTTAGCGGAAGGAGAGTATGCGTGATGGACCTGTGGTTCAGCGAATGTCACGCGCCCGATGTGAAGCACAGCCTGCGCGTCAACCGGCACCTGTATTCCGGCCAGAGCGAATACCAGCAGATTGACATTTTCGACACGCCGGAATTTGGGCGCGTGCTGGCGCTCGACGGCAATGTGATGCTCACCGAGCGGGACGAATTTATCTACGACGAAATGATTACACACATTCCCATGTCGGTGCACAGAAACGCGCGCGACATTCTGGTGATCGGCGCGGGCGACGGCGGCGTCGTCAAGGAGCTCACGCGGTATGACTGTGTGCGGCGCATCGATCTCGTGGAGATGGACGGGCAGGTCATCGAGGCGTGCCGCACCTATCTGCCGGAAAACGCATGCCGGCTGGACGACAGCCGCGTGCACATTTACTTCGACAACGCGCTGCGCTACATCCGCCGGTGCACCGCGCAGTACGACCTGATTATCGTCGATTCCAACGACCCGTTCGGCCCGTCCGAGGGGTATTTTACGAGAGAATTTTACGGCATCTGCTACAACGCGCTGCGCGAGGACGGCATCATGGTCAACCAGCAGGGCAGCCCGTTTTACAAGCACGACGCGGAGGCCATGCAGCGCAGCCACAAGCGCATCGTCAACACGTTTCCCATCAGCCGGGTGTATCAGGCGCACATCCCGACCTATGCCGCGGGCTACTGGCTGTTCGGCTTCGCGAGCAAAAAATACCATCCGATTGAGGATTTCGACGCCGAGCGGTGGAAGCGCCTGCACCTGAGCACGAAATACTATACGACCAAGCTGCATGTCGGCTCGTTTTACCTGCCGGCGTACCTGGAGAAGATGCTGGAGGAGGTAGAGGCGTGAGACAGAATATTGAGACGTTCATCGGCTGCGAGAGCGCGTATGAGAAAGCGAAAATCGTCCTGTTCGGCGCGCCGTTCGATTCCACAACCAGCTTTCGCCCCGGCGCGCGCTTCGGCTCCGCCGCCATCCGGCACGAGAGCTTCGGGCTTGAGACCTACAGCCCCTATCAGGACAAGGACCTGACGGAAACGGATATTTTCGACAGCGGCGATCTGGAGCTGTGCTTCGGCTCCGCCGAGCTGGCGCTGCGCGACATCGAACAGCGGACGAGAGAAATCGTGTCCGACGGCAAGCTGCCGTTTTTGCTCGGCGGCGAGCATCTGGTGACGCTCGGCGCGGTGCGCGCGCTGGCCGAGGTGTACCCCGACCTGCACATCCTTCATTTTGACGCGCACGCCGACCTGCGCGACGACTACCTCGGCGCGAAGCTGAGCCACGCCTGTGTGATGCGGCGCTGCCACGAGCTGCTGGGGGACGGCCGGATACATCAGTTCTGCATCCGAAGCGGAGAGAAGGCGGAATTTGCGTTCGCCCGCGCGCATACGGATCTGCACCCGTTCTGCTTTGACGGCCTGTCCGGCGTGACAGACCGGCTGGCGCGGGAGCGGACACCCGTCTATGTGTCGGTCGATCTCGACTGCCTCGACCCCGCCGCGTTCTGCGGAACCGGGACGCCGGAGGCCGGCGGCGTCGCGTTTGTCGATCTGCTGGACGCCGTTCTGACGGCAGCCGGCACAAATGTAGTGGGAGCCGATGTCAACGAGCTCGCACCGATGCTCGACCCGAGCGGTGCCTCGACGGCGACGGCATGCAAACTTGTGCGGGAAATGCTTCTGGCACTGTACCATTGAGAGGAGAACAAAACATGAGCAGAGTTTTAGTCATCGGCTGCGGCGGCGTCGCAAATGTCGCGATCCGCAAGTGCTGCCAGGTAGATGAGGTTTTCACCGAGCTGTGCATTGCGAGCCGCACCAAGGCCAAGTGCGACGCGCTCGCGGACGAGCTGCGCGGGACGACCGCGACCAGGCTGACCACCGCGCAGGTGGATGCGGACGACATCCAGCAGCTGATCGATCTGATCCGCGCCTACCAGCCGGATCTCGTCATGAACATCGCCCTGCCGTATCAGGACCTGACCATTATGGACGCCTGCCTCGCCTGCGGCGTGAATTATATGGACACCGCGAATTATGAGCCGGAGGATACGGACGACCCGGAATGGAAGGCGATTTACGAGAAGCGGTGCAAGGAGCAGGGCTTTTCGGCGTATTTCGACTACAGCTGGCAGTGGGCGTACCGCGAGCGGTTTGAACAGGCGGGACTGACCGCGCTGCTCGGCTGCGGCTTTGACCCCGGCGTCACGCAGGCGTACTGCGCTTATGCCAAAAAGCACGAGTTCGACACCATCGACACCATCGATATCCTCGACTGCAACGGCGGCGACCACGGCTATCCGTTCGCGACCAACTTCAATCCGGAGGTCAACCTGCGCGAGGTCTCCGCGCCCGGCAGCTATATCGAAAACGGAAAGTGGGTCGAAATCCCCGCGATGAGCATCAAGCGGGAATACGATTTCGACAGCGTCGGGATGAAAGACATGTACCTGCTGCACCACGAGGAGCTGGAATCTCTGGCGCAGAACATCCCGGAGGCCAAAAGAATCCGCTTTTTCATGACCTTCGGTCAGAGCTATCTGACGCACATGCGCTGCCTGGAGAACGTCGGCATGCTGTCCACAACGCCGGTGTTGTTTGAGGGGCAGCAGATCGTGCCCATCAAGTTCCTCAAGGCGTTGCTCCCCGACCCGGCAAGCCTCGGCCCGCGCACGCACGGCAAAACCAACATCGGCTGCATCTTCACGGGCAAGAAGGACGGCAAGGACAAGACGTACTACATCTACAACGTCTGCGACCATCAGGAATGCTACCGGGAGGTAAAGAGCCAGGCGATCAGCTACACCACGGGCGTCCCCGCCATGTGCGGCGCGCTGATGCTGCTGACGGGAAAATGGAACAAGGCGGGCGTGTACACCGTGGAGCAGTTTGATCCCGATCCGTTCCTCGACGCGCTCGACCGCTACGGCCTGCCGCGCCGGGAAAACCACAATCCCGCGCTGGTGGATTGATGGAGCAGGCGGGTGTCTTCCGGGGACTGCCCCATCCATCCCCGGCCGAATGCTTTGCGGCGGTCAGAACGCCGTGTTATGTGATCGATGAGGACCGGCTGCTGGACAACGCAAGACAGCTGTCCGGGGTGATGGCGCGCACGGGATGCCGCATCCTGCTCGCGCAGAAGGCCTTTTCCAACTACGATTTCTATCCACTTCTGGCGCCGTATCTGTCGGGCACCGAGGCGAGCGGCCTGTACGAGGCGCGACTGGGCGCGGAGCAGATGCCGGGCAAAGAGGTGCATGTGTTCTGCGCCGCCTACCGCGCGGACGAGTGGGAGGAGTTGCTGCGCTATGCCGACCACATCGTGTTCAATTCGATCGGCCAGCTGAAGACGTTCGGAGAGCGCGCGAAGCGGCGCGGCAAGAGCGTCGGCCTGCGCATCAATCCGGAGTGCTCGACGCAGGAGGGGCACGCAATCTATGACCCGTGCGCGCCGGGCAGCCGGCTCGGCGTCACGCGCGAGAGCTGGGATCGGGAGATGACCGATTCGCTGCTCGCGCTGCTCGACGGGCTGCACTTCCACACGCTCTGCGAGCAGGATGCGGACGCGCTCGAAACGACGCTGGCCGCCGTGGGCGAGCGCTTCGGCGATATTCTCCCGCGCATGAAATGGCTCAATATGGGCGGCGGACACCACATCACCCGGCCGGATTACGATGTCGGCCGGCTGGAGGCGTGCGTCCGGTACGCGCAGGAAACGTGGAAGCTGCGCGTGTATCTCGAGCCGGGCGAGGCGGTCGCGCTGCACGCGGGCTATCTCGTCAGCCGGGTGCTGGACATCGTGCACAACGGCGGGACGGACATCGCGATCTTGGACGCGAGCGCCGCCTGCCACATGCCCGATGTGATCGAGATGCCGTATACCCCGCCGCTGCTGCACGCCGATTCCGGCGGCGCGAAGCCATTCCGCTACCGTCTGGCGGGGCCCACCTGCCTTGCGGGCGATGTGATCGGGGACTACAGCTTTGACCGGCGGCTGCAAACCGGCGACCTGCTCGTGTTCGGCGATATGGCCATCTATACGACCTGCAAGAACAATACGTTCAACGGCATGCCGCTGCCCGACATTTACCGCATGCGCGGCGGCGAAATCTGCGAAAAACTGACCGATTTTGGCTATTCCGATTTCAAAATGCGGCTGGGCAGCCCGGCGCGGTGAGGCCGTGCGCCCCCGTAAATGCCGCACGAATGCCGGAATATTGGGAAATACAGAAATCCTCCGTGTGTTGGAAAACATGCGGAGGATTTTTTGCGCTCGGAGTTTGGCGGGGACGCCGGGCTGGATTCCGTTTTCCGGCGGCAAAGAGCCTGGATGCCATCCATGGCAGGACGTCCCATCGGCGCGGCCTGCACGCCGTCCGCCTTCGCCAAAAGCCAAAAACGCGCGAATTTCTTGTACAAAGAAAATTTCAGGTATTTTCCCGCACGATGCGCGCCCTTGTGCGGGCGCTGTGGGACGTGCCGGCGGATGAAGGGGAGAAGCACAGCATCCCGGCAGCCGCTCCATAAAAACGGCACGGACATTCGCGTGGAAATCCCGTTTGCCGGGATGGCGTTCTACCACCCGGAGGAACGGCCCGCGGCGTTCCGCTTTCTGATTGAAGCGCAGGAGGCGGACGACAGCGGCGCCCTGCTCTGGGGATCGGAGGAATTTGCCGTCCCCACCTTTCTCTACCGGCGGGACAGCGGCGCGTTTGACTGGCTTACCAGACAAAGCGGCGGGCGTCCGGGGATGTCCTTTCGCATCAACAGCGATTGGGATACGTTCACGTTATATCAGGATCACACCGGGACAAAGGGAGAGCGGGCGTTTCGCGAGTGCGGCTTTCTGTTTTCCTATGCCGTTTTGCAGCACCATGCCTGTGTGCTGCACGGCGTGGTGATGGAATACGACGGCATGGGCATTTTGGTACTCGCCGCCGCGGGGACGGGCAAGACGACCCACACCCGCATGTGGCGAGACCGCAAAAATGCGCTGATTCTCAACGGCGACCGCTGTCTGTGCCGGAAGAAGGACGGCGTCTGGTATGCATACGGTATGCCGTGGTCCGGTTCGTCCGGCGAATACATCAACCGCCGGGTGCCCATTTCCTGCATTGTCAATCTGAACCGCGGGACGGAAAATACCGTCTCCCGCCTGCCGGTGTTCGACGGCACGCTTCGGCTCATGCAGCGGATTTTTGCCCCGATGTGGCCGGGTGTGCTGCAAAATCGGGCGTTTGACTGCTGCGAGGAGCTGGCGGCTGAAATTCCGATTTTGGATTTTTACTGTAAGCCGGAGCCGCAGTCTGTGGACACACTGGAGCGGGCAATCCGGCGGGTCTGCGGATGACAGCGGGGGACAGAAGCATGAATCAAAGCAACAGAAAAACAGGCGGTACGGAGCCGGTTTCCGCACAGGAGCTGTTTCCGGTCATAAAAGAGCTGCTTGCCGAAGGACGGCAGGCAGCCTTTACTGTCACAGGGATGAGTATGTGGCCGCTGCTGTGTCACGGGCGCGACCAGGTGGTGCTGGAAGCCTGCGACCCCGGGCAGCTGGCGGTGGGGGACATTCTGCTGTTCCGCGCGCCGCCGGGCAATTATCTGCTGCACCGCGTCACAGCCCTTCGCCCCGGGCAGTTTCAGGCCACAGGGGACGGCAATTTCTTCCGCGACGGCTGGTTCTCCAATTCCTGCGTGCAGGGGCGGGTGGTTCGCCTGATCCGCGAGGGCAAACACATCGACTGCGGCGGTGGGACATACCGGGCGGCGTGCCGCGTCTGGATGCACCTGTTTCCGGTGCGCAAGTGGCTCTTCGCGGGCTGGTTTCGCATCCGGAAGTATGTCCGGCCTTCCGCGTAATTCGGGCGGCAACATGAATGGCCGCAGTTCGTCAAAAAAGTTCCAAATCGAACGGGCTGGTTGTCTGCGCGTGCAGACAGCCGGCTTTTTTTGCGTCAAGGTCAGTCGCCTGTCCCGGCGGATTTCCACGCCGCGACGGCGAGAACGGCGCAGGCCACAGCCGCGCCCAGACAGACCGCGCGCACGATATTGCTCAAATCCAGAAACCCGCCGCCCGTGACCGTGAATGCACAGACGGCAGCGAGCAGGGCCGTCAGCGCAAACAGACAGCTGACGGCTTTGAGAACAGCGCTCTTTTTCATACCTCAATGCTCCTTTGCAGACCGGGTACGGACAGATGATGGGTCCGATCCGCGCCGTGCGGCACAACTCTGCTCAATCGATCAGCCCATATTTTCGATACAGCTCCAATATCGTGCGATACAGCACGCGGTTGCCAAAATATTGGCGATAGGTCGCGGATTTTTCCTTTCCCGCGGCTTTGAGCGCTTCCATCTGCGCGCGCTCCTCCTCGGACTGTTTTTGTATGTCCGAAAGCATCTGTTCAAAGGCCGCCAGTCGATCCATTTGCCTTCCTCCTTCGGGTTCGTTTGCACTGTGCGAACACATACGCCTGTTCGACCCAGTCAAACAGCTCTTCGTCGAGCTCCTCCGGTTTGCTGACGACGATATGCGTGGTCCAGCGGCCCGGATACGGTTCGGTTTTCCCCGCGACGCGGGCGGAATCCAGCGGCGCGGGAAGTCCCAGCGTCAGGACAAAATAGTGTTCCGGCAGCGCCGCCTTTGGTTTCACACGCAGAAAGGACACGCAGGCGAACAGATGGCGATGGGAAAAGGAAATCTGCGATTTTTGCACTTTTTCCTGCGTTT